>JBIKPD010000021.1:0-24308 GCA_044357665.1 Roseateles sp.
CGAAATCGTCAAATCGGTCGGCGCTGCCTTCTCGAGCGGTCAAAGTCGCGGCGATTGATGGCCGGGCGGCGCGGCCCGTCAACTGTCGGACAATGCGCAGTCAATCCAAAGGTTCCGCATGACTCGATACGATTTCACCCGTCGCGCCGCAATCACAATCACCCTGCTGTGCGGCTTGCCAGCCCTGGCGCTGACGCCCAAGGACACGCTGGTGCAGGCGATGGCCTTCGACGACATCATCACGCTCGATCCGGCAGAATCCTTCGAGATTTCGGGTGGCGAGATCATCGGCAACAGCTATCAGCGGCTGATGCAATTCGAGGTCAGCGACCCTTCCAAGTTGAGTGGCATGCTGGCCGGCAGTTGGACCGTTTCCAAGGACGGCAAGACCTTCAACTTCGAGCTGCGCCCCGGTTTGAAGTTCGCTTCGGGCAACCCGCTGGGCGCCGAGGAAATGGTGTTTTCTCTGCAACGGGCGGTGCTGCTCGACAAGACCCCCGCCTTCATCCTGACCCAGTTCGGTTGGAACAAGGCCAATGTGGAGGACAAGGTCAAGCAGACCGGACCATTGACGCTGACGATAGAAACTGACAAGGCCTATGCGCCGAGCTTCGTACTGAACTGCCTGACCGCCAATGTCGCCTCGGCTGTCGACAAGAAGCTGCTGCTTGGCAAGGCACAGAACAGCGATCTGGGTGCTGCCTGGCTGAAAACCAACCATGCCGGATCCGGCCCCTGGAAGCTGCGCGAATGGCGCGCCAACGAGCTCCTGGTGCTCGACCGCAATGAAGCCTTTGTCGGCCCGAAACCGGCGCTGGCCCGCATCATCTACCGCCATGTGAAGGAGGCCGCCACACAGCGCTTGCTGCTGGAGAAGGGTGATGTCGACATCGCCCGCAATCTGGCGCCTCAGGACCTGGCGGCCATGGCCGGCAACAAGGACATCAAGCTGGAGTCCCGGCCCAAGGGCTCGGTTTACTACCTGGGCTTGAACCAGAAAAATTCGTTCCTGGCCAAGCCCGAGGTGCGCGAGGCATTCAAATATCTGGTCGACTACGACGCGATCGGCGCCACCTTGATCAAGGACATCGGTGTGGTGCACCAGAACTTCCTGCCGCTGGGACTGCTCGGCGCCAGCAGCGACAAGCCGTTCAAGTACGACCTGGTCAAGGCCAAGGCCCTGCTGGCCAAGGCCGGGCTGGCCGGCGGCTTCAAGGTGACGATGGACACACGCTCGGCGCAGCCGGCGCAGGGCATCGCCGAGGCGATCCAGCAGACCGCCAAGCGCGCCGGCATCGAGATCGAAATCATCCCCGGTGACGGCAAGCAGACCCTGACCAAATACCGGGCACGCAAGCACGACATCTACATCGGCGAATGGGCCGCCGATTACTGGGATCCGCATACCAATGCCGATGTCTTTGCGCGCAACCCCGACAACAGCGATGAGGCCAGGCTGAAGCCGCTCACCTGGCGCAATGCCTGGGCGATTCCGGAACTGACCGCCAAGGCCGATGCAGCCTTGCTGGAACGCGATCCGGTCAAGCGCGCCAGGCAATACCAGGCGATCCAGGCCGAATTCCGCAACAGCAGCCCGTTCGTGATGCTGTTCCAGCAGACCCAAGTCGCAGCCATGCGCGCCACTATCGACGGCTTCAGGCTAGGCCCTACGTCGGATTCGACCTATTTCGGGCCGGTGAGCAAGCGCTAGCAGGCCCAACTGAACACCCGCGTAGTGTTCAATGTGGGTGGCAGCAAGTAACGGTTGGTGGTGGAAATGCAGTACCGGGCGGAGATCGTCTGGGTAAAGTTTGTCGGCAACCATGCCCAGTACGACCGCATTGATGTAGAGCGCGTGGATGAATATCAAGCCGATCCGAAACGACGCCGACCTGAAGGCGATTTTCCATCGCCTCGAATCCATTTTTCAGGCTGAGGAACAGACCCCGGAGGCGGACGAACGCGATGTACTCGTGACGCTCGTCGAGGCCTGGCCCCAGCGGCCGGGTTGAAATTTTGCCGGCCAGTTCAGATTGGGCCAGGGTATGTTCGCTGACCAGCAGATCGCAGCCAAAGTACTTGGTGAGGCCCTCGATGCGCGATGCCAGGTTCACCGCGTCTGCGATCACCGTGCACTGCAGGCTCTCGGGGTCCCCGTTGGAATAAAACGCTCGTCTGTCCCTTGCCGGGTCCTTGTACAGCAGGAGCAGCGAGTCCTGAGCCTGGCGATCAATTCGACGCAGCGATCACATCGAATCGTGCGGCCTGCTTTTCGAACAGTACCTTGCCGGACAAGCGGTCGATGACCTTCAGGCCCAGAATCAGTGTTCCATGGGAGTTCTGGGCCTTGATCGAAAAGTTCTTCCGCAGGTCGATGTAGAAACCATCGCGGCGTTCCTGACCCGCTTCACTCAAGGAGTAGGCCTTGTACATTTTGGTCGAGTCCCCGTTGGTCAGGCGCAGTTCCGTGTCCACGCTCGATGAGCCCTGGGCAGCAAAGCAGGCCAACACATTGATGTGGCTCTTGCCCATCCCACAGGTGAGGATCGCGATGTAAGGGAAGGACTTGGCGCGCTCGGCGCGCTCCTTCGCCGACTGTTCCTCGCGCAATCGCGCTTCCTCCGCCATGCGTTTATCCTCGGCGCGACGATAGTCAATGGCGCTCTTGCCCACCTTCTTGCCCTTGGCTTCGTCGTCGAGGAAGTCGAGCAGGACGGGCGCTGAGGGCGAGGTTTCAGCGCTGTACTTGCCGCTGTTCATGCGCGCTGCAGCCACCTTGAAGCGCTCGAGCGTGCCGGCGCCGAATTCCTTCAGGCTGCGCACCTGTGCCGCCGACGCGTTGCCGGTTTTCTGGGCGAACTCGTAGTCGAGATAGTTATCGAACCCCAGCGAAATCGCGAACGGTTCGCGGGCTTCCTCCCGATTCATATTTGGCCCCACGTTGTAAGCGAATTGCCCGTCGCGGCCAATGGCGGTCATGTACTTGTTCAGGTTGTCCGCGTAGTCAACGACGATGTTGCACCGGGAGTCGGTGACCGCGGCATACATTTCGTCGGCGCTGTCATAGACCTTGCTGAAGCGTGTGCCCTTGGGAAACTTTGACCAAGTGAGGAATTCCGGCGAACGAACCAAGCCCAGCAGGGCCATCGCCTCGTTTGCCTTGACCGTGCAGAATGCGTCCTCGGGTTTGCCGGCAAAAGCCTTGCCCTTGCGGTAGATCCGAAGGGCGCCCGCGAGTTCCGTCTTTTCAGCGACTGCGATCCTGATGCGGCCGATGCGGTCGATCATCTCCTGGCGCACGCGGTCGCTTTCGCCGCGGGCGGCGTCCAGCCGTTGACTACGCGAGGCAGCCAGATCGGCCGGTGAGATCGCAGCCAGTTTCTCGAAGCGAGGATCGTTCAGGCGGCCCTGCAGCGTCTGCACGAGCTCGGCGAACTCGGCGAGTTCCCTATTATTTGCGCCAGATCGATATGAAGAGCTCCAGAGCACGGACTCGATTCGTGGCGCCGGCCTCAACTGTGCGTCGAAGGCAACGACAAGGGGGAAGTCGCGGCCAATCTCCTGAACACCCTCCGATCGTTGCTTCCCCGCCCAATCAGCCACCACCAGTTTCAGACCGAGTTCAGCGGTCGAATTCTCCGATGATCGACTCGCCAGCTTGATGCCCTTGGCAGCGAGAATTTCCTTCAGCTTTTCGGCGATCAGCGCCAGATACACCTGCTCGTCCTGCGCGCGTGCCGGGTTGTTGGTCGACATGCCCCCCTGGGTGATGACCTCCCGGTTGTCCTGTTGCAGTTTGGCGGGTTCGGTAGCAATCAGCAGAGTCATGGCGCCGGAATCGACCAGAGTCCGCTTGGGCACCCGGGTCGGCGTGTCGAGCAGCAGGACCCGGACAGGGAGACGCCCATCGCCCAATGTGGCAGCGCCTGACAGGTCACGCTTGAAGTTCGGGTGCCGCTTGTCGAGATAGATATTCAGACCGAGAGCGCCCAGAGAGTTCAGGGCAGCGAGCGCCACTCTCGCCTCCTGCAACTTGATGGCATCGAACTTTTCCTTGCTGCTGTTGCGGTCCCCCGAGATCGCCTCGGCGTTCGCAAAAAAGTCGAAAAGCTCCTTCAATCGCTTCGGATCCTGGGTCCCTTGAACCATCAGCCGATTTGAATCGTCAGCCGCGGTGGCCGTAGCAGCGGGCGCCGCCAGGGCAGGATTGCCCGGGTCAACATTCGCCGTCTGGCCGAGCGCCAAGCCAGAGATCAGCGACGAACAAACTAGGCATGATAGAAGCGAGGTGAATTTCATGACCGACTTTCAAGAATAAAAAGCGAGGAATTTATAGTAGAAAAAATTTCTACTACTACTACGGATGAAAAAATCTACATGAGATGCAGCACCGGCATCACGAACTCCTCGTACCCAACATTGCCAGCGAGTCCCGCAGGAGGTCCCGGTGGCTCCATACATCCACTTGGAGAAGTTTGTTTGCCTTGCCGATAGGTTATCAGTTAAAAAATAAATAGGTGCGAACTGAAACCAATACTTGACCTCACTGCACCCGCCATCGCACGCCGTGAGCCTTGATCCTCGTGGCTACGGGATCATTTATCCTCGCGGCGTGGCGCTCACGTCAATGACCTGCCTTTTGCGGACATCGAAATCACAGAAGTACTTCATGTGCTGCCATGCCCCAAAGCCATTCTGGAACTTGATCTTGTCGCCGACAACTGTCAATACGCCCGGGGAGCGCACATTCACAAGAAACGAGGGGAATTTGAACTCGAATGTTCCATCGGTCCATTGGAAGTCGAATTTTGCGCGCCTTTCGACGGGTGTCTGGCATTTGACGCCCGCCTCAATGGGAAATTTCCCGGATAACCATTCCGCGTCCGATAGGTGCCCCCCCAGTTCGGCCATCGCTTTGGCTGCATCGGCACGCTCCCTCTCGGCCAACTGTATTTTTTCGCGGGCGACTCGAGTATCCCTGGCGGCATCCTGCTCGAGGACGAAATACGTCACTGGCTCGATATCAGGATAAAGGGAATTTTGCTTTTCGATGGCGCCCTCAAAGTCTATCAAGCGGCCAATGGCGGCGGCAGTGACGCCTTGCGAAGCCAATGATTTTGAATCAATCTTGAATTCATTGGCGGGTGGGCTACCATCTTCGTTGAGGACTTTGATACGAACGCCGTCACCTGTCGATTCGACCGACACAACCTCGCCTTTCCATATTATTTTCTTGCCCTTGCAGCTTGAATCGAAAGCTTCGCGGCTTGCCATTTTTCAGTTCTTGTAGAAGTCGTCTGGTTTGAGCGATTTTGCCGCCTGATACGAGTTGGCAGTTTGGTAACCTCGCTTCTGCAGATCCAACATTTCTGTCAGGGAAGAAAACCCCAGCGATTTGTATCGCTCTTCATACTCAAGCTAGGTCTTGAAACCGTTCTTTTACAGGGCTTTCATTTCAACAGAATTTTCATAGCCAAGTTTCCTCGCCTCTTCGTCAGTAGGGCCACAACCCTGTAGCGAAAGTATCAATAGAGCGGCGTAAGCCATGAGAATTTTTTCATTATTTAATTATTACATTTTTGATATATTGTGCGTCGACGGAAATCCGGGAAATAGTCTAGACGCAGCGGTTGGACTATGACGCATCGAAAATTCTGGAAAATACGTAAAAACCCTCGAGATTTCCGTGGCAATGAGTTCCTCGGCCTGACGAGAGTAGTTTCTAATTCCAAATGTTTTTGGATTTTAGAATCGATACCCAATGCATAGTCGGCGGCGATGGTAACGGTAACGCTTGCCGGTGAAGGTTGGCCGGGAAAATTCGGGCGGCGATAGTACTGACGCAAGCCAGGCAGAAGCGGTTCAGTATTGCTTGCATCGCCCGGGAAAGCGCGTTAAGGCCGCTGCAAGAACTTACCCCTGGCGCGGCGCAGCAACAAGATGCTCGCCACCACCCATACCAGCAGCGCCATGGCCGAGGCTTCGACGCCGTAGGCGCCGCCGCTGAGCCATTCCGGCCCGCTCATCGAGCCCAGCAGCCAGCCCTTGGATTCATGGCCCGACACCGTCACCGAGAAGACGGCCGCGAACAAATAGTTCCAGGCGAAATGCATGCCCATGGGCAGCCACAGGCGCCGGCTCAGCTGAAAGGCCGCGGTGAAGGCAAGCGAAGCGGCTGCAGTCACAAGCAAGCCCATCCAGCTGATTTCGCCAGGCAGATGCGCAGCCACGAACAGCAGGGTCGAGAACAGCAGCGCGGTTCGGCTGCCCCAGGCTTTCTCGGCCATGCGGAACATCACGCCGCGGATCAACAACTCCTCCAGCACCGAGACCAGCAGCATTTCGGGAATCTGCTTGACGAGTTGAAAACCATCGCCCAGGCCATCGATGCGGTAGACACCCAGGCCCCACAAGGGCACCAGGGTCAGCAGCCCCAGCAGCATGCCCAGCCCCGCGCCGCGCGCCCACTCGGCCATTGCGCCTGGGCCACTCAGCTCGGTCACAAGACGCCGCTCGACCCGATGCGCGTAAGCCCAGTAGCCCAGCGCGCAAGCCAGCGCGGCCACCAGGTTGGGCCAGGCGACACGCAGATCCTTGGGCAACAGCGATTCCATCAAGGCAAAGCTCAGCGCCAGCGGCACAAACATCGCCAGCGCAGCGGCGATCATGCGCGCGAGCGGGTGGCGCAGCATCCGGCGCCACCGGGGGACTGGGCCGGTTTTCGCGGGACTGGTAACGGTGGTGTGGGGTTCCATGAATGGCGCGTCGCTTTTCTTCTCGGGCTGCAGTGGCTGCTTTGCAAGTGAAAGCGCCGATCAGGAAACGCTTCTGTTCGCTGGCGAGGGCGCATTTTGACTTCAACGAAATTATCTGTTGCGCAAGCTTGATCCGATGCCAAAGCTCTGATCCATCCGCTCCAGGGCAGAGAACCCTTTGCCGAACGACTGTGCCAAGCAAAGGCGGCTGTCGAAGCCAGCCACCGCGCCATGGGTAAGGCCCTGAGCCGACTGGGCTGGCGATACTTTAGGATGCTCGGCAAAACCCCTCATGGCTTGTGCTATCCCGGCCTCGGGCGGTCTGCTGCTTTGCATTTATTGCCAATGGCACGCGCTATTGGCCGCAAAATACGCCTTGCATCCCATCCCGATCCGCGCTGTACCCACTCGAGTTGAGTTGTGCAGCGCATCCCTAAACTTGGTTACGAAGAGAATATCATTATAAAAATAATTAGCTTCGCCGATGCGAAGACTTATTCACTGCCTTGGTCTGCCTGATGTCGGCGATTGTTGCTGGGTTGATCCTGCTCTCCGCCTTGATGCATGCAGGATGGAATTTTCTGGTGAAGCGTGGTCGCGATGGCCAGCTTGATACGGTGGTTTTTTCACTGGGCTGCAGTCTCATCGCCGCCTGTATGTTGCCCTTTGCTGGCTGGCCAAGTTCCGATTGTTATCCTTGGCTTGCGGCTTCGCTGGTAATTCACGTAGCCTACTTTCTGTCGTTGGCCGAAGCTTATCGCCATGCCGACTTGTCACTTGCTTACCCACTCATGCGAGGAACGGCGCCCATGCTTGTTTGCCTGGTGGCGCCATTCATGGGCGAACTGATGTCGCCCATTCAGATGGTGGGCGTGGTGATGATTGGCTTGGGCATTGGACTTCCTGCATGGATAGGAAAGCCTTGGCAAGCAGTCAACCGTCGGGGTTTGTTCTACTGCCTATTCAATGCAGCGATCATCGCTTTGTACACCTTGCTCGATGGGGTTGGTGTAAGGCTATCGGGTCACGCAGTGAGCTATACCTTGTGGCTATTCTTGTTCAACTCCTGGGGCATATTGGCTGTGATCATTTGGCGACGTAGTTTGGCAGAGGTGTTACAACACACGCGTCAAAATTGGCGCACGGCGATCGTTGGGGCAGGCATGAGCATGGCCTCTTACGGCATCGTTTTGTGGGCCATGACGCAAACCTCCATACCAGCCGTCGCGGCATTGCGTGAAGTCTCGGTGATCTTCGCCGCACTACTGGGAGCCTGGTTTCTGAAAGAGCAGATGGGTGTCTGGCGCATCCTCGGCGCTAGCTTGGTTTGTATCGGCGCCGCCACTATTCGTTGGTGAGGCCAGGTCTAAGGACGCCGTGCCCAACTCTTCGCGGTTTGTATTGACCAGCAATGCGGAACAGGCACTTGTTGTTCAACTCGGGCAGCAACGAGGTCCGGCTTGTGGTGGAAACGCCGTATCGGGCGGCTTGGCAAGTCGGCCATTTGGTTCGGCGCTATGCCGCCGCGGAAAATGGCCAAAGCAGTGCACAGAGCTTTGATGTTCGATGCGTTGCTGAGAACTTACCGTTGACGGGCAGGCACAATGCGGGCGATCCATGGACCTAAGCATGAGCCCGACTGATTCCGCTTTCCACCGCTGCGTGGCCTTATCGTGCTGAAGAGGCCTTGGCGCCGCGCTGCGACGAGGCTGGGCGGCTTTGTCCTGAGCGTGGCGCTGACCTATCTGGGTCTGCTGGCGGTGACTTTTTTCATCGGCCGGGTGGTGCCTGTGGATCCGGCGCTGGCCGTGGTTGGCGACCGCGCCAGCGAGGAGCAAATCGCCAGGGTGCGCGAGGAGATGGGGCTGAACCAGCCGCTACCGCGCCAATTCCTGCTTTACGTCAGCAAGGTGGTGCAGGGAGATCTCGGTGTCTCGCTGCTGACGTCCAGGCCGGTGCTCGAGGACATCGCGCGGACTTTTCCGGCGACGCTGGAACTGGCCAGCGCGGGCATCCTGATCGGCGTGCTGCTGGGCGTGCCGCTGGGGGTCTGGGCGGCGGTGCGGCGTGGGCGTTTTGCTGATCAGTTGGTGCGAGTGATGGGCCTGATCGGCTATTCGGTGCCGATCTTCTGGCTCGGCCTGATGGGGCTGGTGCTGTTCTACGCCAGACTCGGCTGGGTGGCCGGCCCCGGGCGCATCGACATCGCTTTCGAATACAGCATCGCGCCGGTGACACGCTTGATGCTGGTCGACACCGCGCTGGCCGGCGATTGGCCGGCTTTTTGCAACGCTCTTTCGCATCTGGCCTTGCCGGCGGCGCTGCTCGGTTATTTTTCGCTCGCCTATATCAGCCGCATGACACGCAGCTTCATGTTGAAAGAGCTGGGGTCCGAGTACATCATCGCGGCGCGCGCCAAGGGCTTGAGCGAATCGCGCATCATCTGGCGCCATGCCCTGCGCAATGCCGCAGTGCCGCTGGTCACTGTTATCGCCCTGAGCTATGCGGGGCTGCTCGAAGGCTCGGTGCTGACCGAGACGGTGTTCGCCTGGCCGGGCCTGGGCCTGTACATCACCAATTCGCTGCAGAACGCCGACATGAATGCGGTGCTGGGCGGCACGCTGGTGGTTGGCTCGGTCTTCATCGCGCTGAACCAGTTGTCCGACCTGCTCTACCGGATGCTTGATCCGCGCACAAGATGAGCACTGAGCCCTTGACCCAATGGCTGCTCAGCGAGCAGCCGCAATCGCGCCGGCAGGCGGCGCTGGGCCGGGCTTATGCCGGCTGGCGCAGTTTCGCGCGCAACCGGCTGGCCCTGCTCGGCCTGCTGCTGGTGCTGGGCTTGATCTTGCTGGCAGCGTTGGCTCCATGGCTCGCACCCTATCCCCCCGACGTCGGCGACCTGATGACGACCCGGCTGCTGCCGCCGAGCGGTGCGCATTGGCTGGGCACTGATGACCAGGGGCGCGACATCTATTCGCGCATTCTTTACGGTTCGCGCATCACGCTATTCATCGTCACGCTGGTCGCGCTGCTGGCCGCGCCGATCGGGCTGCTGGTCGGCACGCTGGCCGGCTACCTTGGCGGCTGGGCCGATGCGCTGCTGATGCGGATCACCGACATCTTCCTGGCTTTCCCCCGGCTGATCCTGGCGCTGGCCTTTGTCGCCGCGCTCGGCCCCGGCATCGAGAACGCGGTGCTGGCGATCGCGATCACCTCATGGCCGCCTTATGCGCGGCTGGCGAGGTCCGAGACGCTGACAATCCGCCAGGCCGATTACATCGCTGCGATGCGCTTGCTCGGCGCTTCGCCCTGGCGCATCGTGCTGCGCCACATCATGCCCTTGTGCCTGCCGTCGGTGATCGTGCGGGTGACGCTGGACATGGCCGGCATCATCCTGACCGCTGCCGGTCTGGGCTTTCTCGGCCTCGGCGCCCAGCCGCCCAGCCCTGAATGGGGCGCGATGATCGCCGCCGGGCGGGCTTATGTGCTCGACCAATGGTGGGTTGCCGCCGGCCCCGGACTGGCGATCTTCATCGTCAGCCTGGCGTTCAATCTGCTCGGCGATGGTCTGCGCGACGCACTCGATCCGAAAGCCACGCCATGAGCGCCGCCCAAAGCCTACAGGCAGCGCAGCCCTTGCTTGAAGTGGAAAACCTGAGCGTCAGCTTTCGCGCCCGCGACGGCGCCTTGGTCGAAGCGGTGCGCGGCGTCAGCTTCACGATGGGCGCCGAGCGGCTCGGCATCGTCGGCGAATCGGGTTCGGGTAAATCGCAGCTGGGCCGCGCCCTCCTCGGCCTGTCGGCGCCGGAAGCGATCATCAGTGCAGAACGGCTCAATTTCAAGGGTGTCGATCTGTTGCAAGCGAGTGCTGCCGAGCGCCGCCTGATGCTCGGCCGGCGTATGGCAATGATTCTGCAGGACCCCAAATATTCGCTCAATCCGGTACTGCGCATCGGCGCGCAGATCAGCGAGACCCTGCTCGCGCATCAGTCGCTGCCGGCTGCCGAGGTCAGGCGACTTGTGCTGCGCTCGCTCGCCGATGTGGCGATCACCGACCCGGCACGCGTCTGTGAGCTCTACCCGCACCAGCTGTCGGGCGGCATGGGGCAGCGCGTGATGATGGCGATGATGCTGATCGCCGAGCCCGAATTGTTGATTGCCGACGAGCCGACTTCAGCGCTCGATGTCACCGTGCAGTTGCAGGTGCTGGCCATCCTCGACCAGTTGACCGCACAGCGCGGCATGGGCTTGATCTTCATCTCGCATGACCTGCGGCTGGTGGCGAGTTTTTGCGACCGGGTGCTGGTCATGTATGCCGGTCGCATCGTCGAGGAAATCGCCGCGCAGCAACTGCAGCAAGCCCGCCATCCCTACACCCAGGGCCTGCTGAACTGCCTGCCGCAATTGCAGGCACAACGCCACCCCTTGCCGACGCTGCAGCGCCAGGCGGAGTGGCTGCGATGAAGCTGGGGCTGGAAGTGAAAAACCTGCAGGTGCGCTTCGGCGAATTCACCGCCCTGCATGACTTGAGCTTTGCGATCGGGCCGGGCGAGAGCTTCGGGCTGGTTGGTGAATCGGGATCGGGCAAATCAACCGTGTTGCGCGCGATCTGCGGCTTGGCACCCATTCAAGCCGGCAGCGTCAAGCTCAGCGGCGATGGTGCGTTGCCAGCGCCGGGCAGCAAGGCCTTCCGGCGCAGCGTGCAAATGGTTTTTCAGGACCCCTATGGCTCGCTGCATCCGCGCCATACGGTCGACAGGGCGCTGGCCGAGCCGCTGGCGATCCATGGCATCAGCGACAGCGAACGCCGCATCAAAGACATGCTCGATGCGGTCGGGCTGGGGCGGGGCTTTCGCTGGCGTTATCCGCATCAACTGTCGGGCGGCCAGCGCCAGCGCGTCGCGATCGCCCGCGCCTTGATTCTGGAGCCTTCATTGCTGCTGCTCGACGAGCCGACCTCGGCGCTCGACGCGTCGGTGCAGGCCGAGGTCTTGAATCTGCTGGAGTCGCTGCGCCGTGAGCGCGGTTTGAGCTTCCTGATGGTCAGCCATGATCTGGCCGTGGTCACCCATCTTTGCGAGCGTTTGATGGTGATGCAGTCCGGCCGCGAGGTCGAAACACTGTCGGCCCAAGCGCTGGCGGGGGGCCGCGTTGAACGCGATTACACCAAGCAGTTGATGCGCGCAGCACAGGGCTTTCAGCGCCGCGCCGCGCCTTCCGGGCAAGCGCCACGTCCTTGACTTCCATCAAGGGTGAAACTGGCCATTGCCAGATGATCGGCATCTTTGCCCGAAGCATCAGCCATGACCTCATTCCGAGCCGCCCTGTTCCTTGTCGCCGCTGCCCCCTTGCTGGCATTTGCCATCGAGGCGCCCAATTTGAAAGGTGAAGTGATCGACATCAAGAACGTCGACAGCTACACCTATCTGCAACTGAAGACCACGGACGGCAAGGTCTGGACTGCCGTGCCGACCACTTCGGTCAAGAAAGGCGCTCAGGTCACGGTCAGCAAGCCGGTGCTGATGCAGAACTTCGAGAGCCGGACGCTGAAGACCAAATTCGACAAGATCTGGTTCGGCTATCTCGCCGACCCTTCCAAACCGCAAGCCGCGGCCAATCTCGCAACGGCTGCCACTGGCGCAGCGCCGATCAGCGTGGCCAAGGCCGGCGGCACCGATGCGAAAACGGTGGCCGAGTTGGTCAAGGGTCGGCTCGCCCTGAAGGACAAGCCGGTGCTGTTGCGGGGCCAGGTGATGAAGGTCAGCTTGGGTATCATGGGCAAGAACTGGCTGCATCTGCAGGACGGTTCGGGCAATGCCGCCGATGGCAGCCATGACATCGTCGTGACCAGCAAGGACAGCGCCGCCGTCGGCGATGTCGTCACCGCGCAGGGCCTGGTTCGCACCGATGTGAATCTTGGATCGGGCTATGCCTATGCGGTCCTGATCGAGGACGCCGTGCTGCGCAAATGAAGTTCCGGCCTGATCTGTGGGCATCGATTTGGGCCTGTTGACAACGATTCAGTGACGGATCTCCAGTTACACAGTAAAATCCGCGATTCGTCTGAAAACCAATTCCTCTGACCGGAGCCAATCATGGCCAACAAAATAGTTACTGAAGCTGATCGCCGTGCCACTCCCCGGCCTGCAAGTCCTGTTGGCGTGACCGCCACCGCTGGCCATGGCCAGAAGCGCAGCCTCGAGCGCGGCGCCCATACCCGCAGCAAGAAGAACCCGGGCAAGCGCCCAAGCAAAGGCGGCTGATAGCCCGCTGGGCAGGCTGCTTGCCAGCCCTTCTCGCATTGACAACAGGTCCTCTCGTTTGAAAGGGCCTGTTTCTTTTTGCCCGATGCAATCATGCTGCGCCTGACCGAACTCCGTCTGCCGCTGAACCATGGCGAGGATGCCCTGCGCCCTGCTTTGCTGCAGCGCTTGGCCTTGGCGGATGCTGCGCTGCTGGGATTCACAGTCTTCAAGCGCAGCTACGACGCGCGCAAAAAATCCGCGGTTCAGCTGATCTACACGGTCGATTGCGAACTTGCGGACGAAGCGGCGGCCTTGCAGCGCTGGGCCGGCGACCCTCATGTCCGGCAGACGCCCGATATGAGCTACCGCTTTGCCGGCCATGCGGGTGCTGACTTTTATGCCGCGTCAAAGCCGCGCCCGCTGGTGATCGGCTTCGGTCCTTGCGGCATTTTTGCCGCCTTGATTCTGGCGCAGATGGGCTTGCGGCCAATCGTGCTCGAGCGCGGCAAGGCCATGCGCGAGCGCACCAAAGACACCTGGGCGCTGTGGCGTCAGGGGCAACTCGACCCCGAATCGAATGTGCAGTTCGGTGAAGGCGGCGCCGGCACTTTTTCGGACGGCAAGCTCTGGAGCCAGATCAGCGACCCGCGCCATCTGACGCGCAAGGTGCTGGACGAATTCGTCAAGGCCGGCGCACCGGAAGAAATTCTCTTTGTCGCCAAGCCGCATATCGGCACGTTCCGCCTGGTCACCGTGGTCAGCCGGATGCGGGCTGAAATCGAAGCGCTGGGCGGCGAGGTCCGTTTCGAGCAGCGCGTCAGCGATGTCCTGATCGAAGACGGCCCGGCCGGAAAATCGATTCGCGGCGTGACGCTGGCTTCGGGCGAGCAGATCGATGCCGACCATGTGATCCTGGCGCTCGGCCACAGCGCACGCGACACTTTTACGATGCTGCACCAGCGCGGCGTCCGGATGGAAGCCAAACCGTTCTCGATCGGCTACCGCATCGAGCATCCGCAAAGCCTGATCGATCGCGCCCGCTTTGGCCCGAATGCCGGCAACCCGATACTCGGCGCTGCCGATTACAAGCTGGTCCACCATGCGTCGAACGGCCGATCGGTCTACAGCTTTTGCATGTGTCCCGGCGGCACGGTGGTGGCAGCGACCTCGGAGTCTGAGCGCGTCGTCACCAACGGCATGAGTCAATATTCGCGCAATGAGCGCAACGCCAATGCCGGCATCGTCGTCGGCATTTCGCCCCAGGATTACCGTCAGGATGGCCGCCATGAAGGTCTGGTCAACCCGCTCGACGGCATGGCTTTCCAGCGCATCTGGGAGTCGCGTGCCTACCAACTCGGCGAAGGCGCTTATCGCGCGCCGGGTGCGCTGGTCGGCGATTTCATCAAGCGCCAGCGCAGCAGCGCAATCGGTTCGGTCGAGCCTTCGTACAAGCCCGGCGTCACGCTGACCGATCTGGCCGAACCGGGCCGTGGCAGCCTGCCTGACTATGCACTCGACGCGATCCGCGAGGCGCTGCCAGCCTTCGAACGCCAGATCAAGGGTTTTGCGATGCCCGACGCGATGCTGACCGGCGTCGAAACGCGCACGTCATCGCCGCTGCGCATCAACCGCGGCAGGAATCTGCAAAGCGTCAATGTCGCCGGCCTCTATCCGGCCGGCGAAGGTGCCGGCTATGCGGGCGGCATCATGTCGGCCGGTGTCGACGGCATCGAGGTGGCCGAAGCGCTGGGTGCTGCGATGCTTGAACTGACTGCCTAGCGCTGGCAGGCGCCGTCTTCTTCGCTGCACATCGCGTCCAGAAAAGCCCTATCCAGAGTCTGCCCGGGTAACAGCAATTCTTCGTTCGGCCAGCGCTTGAGCAGGTTGCCATTGGCCACACCGACCCGATTGACCTGCTGGTAGGCGCGCCGATGCTGCATCGTGATGCCGGCGTTGGCATTGGCAATCAAGCGGCTCTCCCCCAGTTGCCAGGGCTCGAAATAGGCGTTGGCTGCCAGGTCAACCTGCCGGAAATATTCGCGTGCCGCTTCAGCGTCAAGGCTGCGGCGCACGCTGCGGGTGATCAGTCCTTGCAACTGGTCGAGCAGCGCGTCCTTGCCCTCGGCCAGGGCTGCGCAGTCGATGATGGCCTGGCTGCCGGCCAACTCATCCGGCAGCATCCTCAGCATCGCCGCGACCACCTCGCGGTGCGGTGCCACCGCGGTGGCGACCGAGCGGGTCACGTTCTGATAGGGGCAGCGGATTTCGACGAAGCGGGGTTTTTGCGGGCCCGAGCAGCCGTCATGGTGGTAATACTCGCCCTGGCTGAGCCGGCCTTTGCTGGAGCGGCCGCGCACATCGCGATAGCTCGGGTGGCTGGTCGGCAGATTCAGGCAGACCACCAGACCGGTCGCATCGATCAGGTCGTAGAAGGCCTCGCGGCAGCTTGGCGCCAGCAGGAAGTCGTGCAGGTAATCGCCCTGTTGGTCGGCAGCCAGATCGGCTACGCCTTCGAACACCAGCACGAATTGCTTGGGGCGGCGAACCGTCCAGCGTTGACCTCCAAAATCGAAGATAACGCCGATTTCTGCCGGAGGCGCTGATTTTTCAGCGTGAAAAAAACAAGCATTCATCTGCAGTCAGGGCATGATCGAGGCCGGATTCACGGGGCTTGCGCAGCTCAGCTTGCGGCTCAAAACCAGGGCTGTCCGTTTGTCGGAGATTCTGGTGTTCTGGATCAGCTGGAACAATTTGCGCAATGCTGTCAAAGATTGATTGTCCCTCAACCCAATGATCAACCAAGCGATGCGATTTGCTCTGAGCCAGCCGCTGGCCTCGCTGGAAGGTCCCAGGCTGCGCCGCTGCGTGACGCTGGCGCTGCTGCTGCATTTGCTGGTGATCATCTTGTTCGGTAGCGCGCCGGCCGGCATGGCGCTGCGCGGTGATGGCGTTTGGGGCCGCTTGAGTGTCAGCTTGACCGGCGCCGAAATGCCCAGCAAGGTTCCCACAGCCAGCCTTGAGGCCTACAAGCGGTCGCAAGGAGAAGCGCAGCGCCCTGGCGGATTGCCGCGCGAGGCCGGATTGCCGCGCGCAATGGCGCCGCCCCAAGCCGCAACTGCGGCAACTCCGCTCGAGGCCTTGAACCCGGAAAGTTCCGAGCCGACCAGCGATGCGGCTCTACCTGCCTTGACTGCCATGCCCGAGCTGCCGCAGCCGACCGCGATGCCGGCAGCGGCCTTGCCCGCGCAGTCGACGCTGGCCCCGCCCACTGCGGCTTTGCGCCGCCTGTCGAGCGAGTCGATCGGTCGGCCCAGGCTCGAGCGCGCAGCCAAGTTGTCGGCAATCGAAGCAGCGGCTGAACAGGCGGTTCAGCCGATCTCGCCTGATTTGCCGGTGGCGGATTCGGCCAAGCCCATCGCGCCCATCCCGCCGATCACGCCGGCGCGCATCGTCACCCTGTCCGAGATCGCTGCGCCGCCAACATCGCGGCAAGAACCTATGCAGACCATGGCGCCAGCAGCCAGCGAGCCGGCGGTGGCAAAGCTTGCGCCGCTGCAGCCCTTGCAGCCCTTGGAGGGAAATACCCCGCCGCTCAGCCAAGCCGGCAGCTTGGCCGGGGCCACGCCGCAGCTCGCGGGACCTGTTGCTGCCGAGGCCAAGCCATCGCCCGCTGCGGCGCCGCCGGTCGCAACCGCACCTTTGGCACCAAGGCTGAATTTGAATCTGCCGCGCGGCGGCGAGACTTCGCGCGGAGCCTCGCAGGGCCTGTTGCAGATGCTGCCGCGTCCACCCGAGCGGCCCTCCAGGATGGCCGATGAAGTCGCCAAGGCCGCCAAGAAGGACTGCCGCCAGGCCTACAGCGGCATGGGCTTGCTGGCGGTGGTGCCGCTGGTCGCCGGCGCAGTCAAGGGTGACGGCTGCAACTGGTAGCCGGGTACATTCAAGCCCTTGCAGCAGAAAAGCCGCGGCCATGCTTCAGCCATGAAAGTTTCATTCAAGGAAAACCGATGATCACTCTGTATGACTACGGCATGGCGCCGAGCCCGCGCCGCGCGCGCATCCTGCTGGCTGAAAAAGGCATCAGCCATGCAACAGTCAGCGTCGACCTGACCCAGGCCGAACAGCTTGGCGCTGCCTACCGTGCGATCAACCCGCAATGCACGATCCCGGCACTGCAGTTGGAAGACGGCGCGGTGCTGACCGATAACGCCGCCATCACCGCTTATCTGGAAGCGCGCTACCCCGAGCCGCCTTTGCTCGGCCGCACGCCGCAGGAGAAAGCCGAGATCGCCAGCTGGAACTGGCACTGCGAATTCGACGGCCTGATGGCTGTTGCCGAAGCGCTGCGCAACGGCTCGCCAGCCATGAAAGGTCGTGCCCTGCCGGGGCCGGTCGACTATGCGCAGATTCCCGAGCTGGCGCAACGGGGCCTCGGCCGCGTCCAGCGCTTCTTCGACACCATCGATGCGCAGTTGGGGGATAGAGACAGCATCGCCAGCTGCGGCTTCAGCATCGCTGACATCACCGCCGTGGTGGTGGTCGACTTCGCGCGGGTTTTGCGCGTGCGGCCCGGTGAACAGCATCAGAACCTGAAGCGCTGGCGCGCCGCGATGGCGCTGCGTCCATCGATGGCGCTGTAACCGCCCAGTCCCCTCGATTTGTGCTGGCGGGCAGGCTGATAGGTCTATCGGATTTGATCTATATAATATCATTCGATAGTATTAATTAAAAAATTCAAATTGCTGAATACCGGATCGATCGACCCTTTACGCAATTTCGGCTTCCTGATCCGGGATCTGTCGCGCCTGTACGCACGCAATTTCGAACGCCATTCGGTTGACCTTGGGCTGACGCTCGATCAATGCAAGGCGCTTTGTTATTTGCAGCGCAATGAAGGCATTTCGCAGGTACGCCTGGCCTATCTGACTGACATCGATCCGATGACGCTCGGGCGCTTGCTCGAACGGATGGCGGCTGATGGCCTGATCGAACGCCGGCCCGACCCCAGCGATGGGCGTGCGCACAAGCTCTATTTGTTGAGCCAGGCCAGTCCGGTGCTGGCAGAAATCTGGCGCGTGTCAGATGATTCCCGCGCTGAGTCAATGGCCGGCTTGTCGGGCGCCGAGCGCGAGCAGTTGCTGTTGCTGCTGCAGCGGCTGCATGTCAATCTCGATGAACTGATTCCCGGCGCTGCTGACCGCATCGGTGGCGCCTCCAAAAACAAAAGCTGCCGGTCGCGAAACAATGATGCTGAATAAACCCTTCTTTACCGCCGTGCAGCGGCCCGGGAGCTCGACTTGCTGGTAGGCATCGTCCGCATCGCACTGCAGCGGCCCTATACCTTCGTAGTGATGGCTTTGCTGATGTTGACCATCGGCCCGCTGGCTGCGCTGCGCATGCCGACCGACATCTTTCCCGAGATCAGGATCCCGGTGATCTCGGTTGCCTGGCAATACACCGGGCTGTCGCCCGAGCAGATGTCAGGCCGCGTCCTGATGCCCTTTCAGCGCAGCCTGACGACGACGGTCAACGACATCGAGCATATCGAGGCCAATTCCTACGCTGGCATCGGTATCGTCAAGATCTTCTTTCAGCCTGGTGTCAATATTGCCGTGGCGAATGCGCAGGTCTCAGCGATCTCGCAGACTGCGGTCAGGCAGATGCCGCCCGGCATCACGCCGCCGCTGATCCTCAACTACAACGCCTCGACCGTGCCGATCCTGCAGCTCGCGCTGTCGGGCGCCGGGCTGTCCGAGCAGAATCTGTTCGACCTCGGGGTGAACATGGTGCGACCGCCGCTGGTGACGGTTCCCGGTGCGTCGATTCCCTGGCCTTATGGCGGCAAACAGCGGCTGGTGCAGATCGACCTCGACGTGCAGGCAATGCAGGCGCGCGGGCTCTCGGCGGTCGATGTGGCGAACGCGCTGGCGGCACAGAACGTGCTAGTGCCGATTGGCACGCAGAAAATCGGCGGCCTTGAATATTCACTGCGCTTGAACAATGCGCCGGTCGAGATCAAGGGCCTGGCCGACCTGCCGATCAAGGTGGTCGGTGGCAATATGAGCTACATCCGCGATGTGGCCAATGTGCATGACGGCAATTCGCCGCAGACCAATATCGTCCATGTCGACGGCGCGCGTTCGGTGCTGATGTCGGTACTGAAGAACGGCTCGACCTCGACGCTGGCAATCGTCGACGGCATCCGCGCCAAGCTCGTCGACATGAAGGCTTCATGGCCCGAGCAGCTGACGGTGGTGCCGCTCAACGACCAGTCGATTTTTGTCCGCGCGGCGATCAGCGGCGTCGCGATCGAAGGCATCATTGCGGCGGCTTTGACCAGCTTGATGATTCTGCTGTTTCTGGGCAGCTGGCGTTCGACCGTGATCATCGCGGTATCGATCCCGCTGTCGATCTTTGGCTCGATCATCGGGCTGGCGGCGATCGGCGAGACGCTCAACATCATGACCCTGGGCGGCCTCGCGCTGGCGGTCGGAATTCTGGTCGACGATGCCACGGTGACGATTGAAAACATCAACTGGCACCTCGAACAGGGCAAGGATGTCGAGACCGCCATCATGGACGGCGCGAACCAGATCGTCACCCCGGCATTTGTCTCGCTGCTGTGCATCTGCATCGTCTTCGTGCCGATGTTCTTCCTGCAGGGTGTGGCGCGCTTCCTGTTCGTGCCGATGGCCGAAGCGGTGATGTTCGCGGTGGCCTGCTCGTTCATGCTCTCGCGCACGCTGGTGCCGACGATGTCGAAATACCTGCTGCGCCCGCATGCCCCCCATACCGACATGCATGGCACCGAAGCGGCCCTGCCGCCAACGCGCAACCCGCTGGTGCATTTCCAGCGCGCCTTCGAGTTGCGCTTCGAGCGCTTCCGCGATGGCTACCTCGATCTGCTCAAGCTGGCTTTGCGCCATCGGCCGGGCTTCGTGGTCGGCTTCATGGCTTTCGTGCTGGCGTCTTTTGCCTTGCTGCCATTCCTGGGCAGCAACTTCTTCCCCGCGGTCGACGGCGGCCAGATCCTGCTGCATGCCAGGGTGCCCTCCGGCACGCGGGTGGAGGAATCCGCAGTGCGCTTTGCCGCGATCGAGGACGCGATCCGTCGCGTCATTCCTGCCGATGAAATCAGCACCTTGGTCGACAACATCGGCCTGCCGCCGAGCAGCATCAACCTGACTTACAACAACACCGGTGTCGTCGGCACCCAGGATGGCGACATCCAGATTGCCTTGCGCAAGGACCATCTGCCGACCGCCGACTATGTGCGCGAGTTGCGCGAGTTGCTGCCGCGCGAATTCCCCGACACCATCTTCTCCTTCCCGCCCGCCGACATCGTCAGCCAGATCCTGAATTTCGGTGCGCCAGCGCCGATCGACTTGCAGATTCGCGGCAACAACCTGAGCGCCAACTTCCAGTACGCCAACCAGTTGCTGAAGGCGATCAAGCGCATTCCCGGCGTCGCCGATGCGCGCATCCAGCAGTCGAACCGGAGCCCGGTGTTCGAGGTCAATGTCGACCGCACAAGAGCCCAGGACCTTGGGCTGACTGCGCGCGATGTGACCAACAGCCTGGTGATCAACCTGGCCGGCAGCAACCAGGTGGCGCCGACCAATTGGCTCAATCCGGCCAACGGCGTGTCCTACCCGGTCGTGATGCAGACGCCGCAGTACCAGCTTGATTCGCTCAATGCCTTGGCAAACCTGCCGGTCAGCGGCAGCAGCGGCAGCACGCCGCAGGTGCTCGGCGGCCTGGCAACTTTTACCCGCAACAACGCCAATACGGTGCTCAGCCAGTACGACCTGCAGACCCTGGTGCAGATCAACGCGACCACGCAGGACCGCGACCTCGGCGCAGTGGCCGACGAAATCCGCCGCGTTATCGCCGAGACCGCGGCCGACGTGCCCAAGGGCGCGTCGGTGGTGCTGCTCGGCCAGGTGCGGACGATGGACCGGGCTTTTTCCGGGCTGTTGTTCGGCCTGCTCGGCGCGATCGTGCTGATTTATTTCCTGATCGTGGTGAACTTCCAGTCCTGGAGCGACCCGTTCGTGATCATCTCGGCCTTGCCGGCAGCGCTGGCAGGAATCATCTGGATGCTGTTTGCGACGCACACGACGCTGTCGGTGCCGGCTTTGACCGGCGCCATCATGTGCATGGGCGTGGCCACCGCCAACAGCGTGCTGGTGATCAGCTTTGCCCGCGAGCGGCTCGAGCAACTCGGCAATGCGCTTGACGCCGCCATCGATGCCGGCCTGGTGCGTTTCCGCCCGGTTTTGATGACGGCTCTGGCAATGATCATCGGCATGCTGCCGATGGCCCTGGGCCTGGGCGAGGGCGGCGAGCAGAATGCGCCGCTGGGCCGGGCAGTGATCGGCGGCCTGCTGTTTGCCACCGTCGCCACGCTGATGTTCGTACCGGTTGTTTTCAGTCTTGTGCACGCGCGGCATGGTAAACCTGCCCTGCCGGACGCTGCCATTGGAGTAAATCATGTCGCCTGATACCGCGCGGCGGTCGCGCCGCAAGTTGCAATTCTCTGCCCTCGCCCTGGCGCTGCTGGCCGTCTTCATCGTCGTCAGCGGCATCACCACCCGCCGTTCCGAAGCGGCGCAACTGCGCGAGCGCACCGATGCCCGGGCCGTGCCGACCGTCGCGGTGATCACACCAGGCCAGTCGGGAGCGGCGTCGACGCTCGACCTGCCAGGCCGTATCGAAGCCCATGCGCGGGCCCCGATCTACGCCCGCGTCAGCGGCTATTTGAAGAGCTGGCAGGTCGACATCGGTGCCAAGGTCAAGGCCGGCCAGTTGCTGGCCGAAATCGAAACTCCCGATCTCGACCAGCAGTTGCTGCAGGCCCAGGCTGAACTCGCCAGCGCCAAGGCCAATGCGGCCTTGTCAGCCAGCACCGCCAAACGCTGGCAAGCCCTGCTCGCCAGCGATTCGGTGTCGCGCCAGGAGGCTGAAGAAAAAGCCGGTGACATGAACACCAAGCAGGCTGTCGTCAACGCCTTGCAGGCCAATGTCGACCGCGTCCTGACGCTCAAACGCTTCACCCGCATCGTCGCGCCTTTTGACGGTGTCGTCACCGTGCGCAATACCGATGTCGGCGCGCTGATCAGCATCGGCGGCGCGCCGGGCTCCGAGCTTTTCGTGGTCTCGGATCTGCAGCAACTGCGCGTCTATGTGAGCTTGCCGCAGACCTATGTCAGCGCAATCAAGAAAGGCACGAAAGCGCGCCTGAGCGTGCCCGAGAGCCCGGGCAATTTCCATCCGGCCACGGTGCAATCGATGTCGCAGGCGATCAGCGGCGGCAGCATGCTGATCCAACTCGCCGCAGACAATGCCAAGGCAGGGCTGCTGCCGGGTGGATTTGCCAAGGTCAGCTTTGATCTGGAACGCAAAGTCGGCGGCTTCAGCATTCCGCCAAGCGCGCTGATTTTCGGCCAAGCCGGGCCGCGCGTTGCGACTGTTGGAGCCGACAGCAAGGTGCTGCTGAAACCGGTCAGCATCAGCCGCGATCTCGGTGCGGTGATCGAGCTGGCGGCCGGACTTGCGGCCGACGACCGGGTGATCGAAAGCCCGCCCGACGGCATCGCCAATGGCGATCTGGTGCGGGTCGCTGCGGCCAAGCCGGGTAATTCTTCAGGAAAGCCCGCCAGTGCAAAGCAATAAGGCAAGGCTTGCTTGCAGTCTGTTGTGCCTGGCGCTGGGCGCCTGCACGCAAACGCCCTTGTTGAAAGTCCCGGCAGTTCCGATCGCTGGCGCTTTCAAGGAAGCCGGCCCCTGGACTGCCGCCAAACCCGCCGACCACCTGCCACGTCAGGCCTGGTGGACCCTTTACGGTGACGACGACCTGAATGCCTTGCAGCAGCGGCTGATCGCCAACAGCCCGGATCTCGCCGCGGCGCTGGCGCGCTATCAGCAGTCGCAGGCCAGCACCGAGCAGATCCGCGCCAGCCAATTCCCGACGCTGAGCACCTCGCTGAACACACAGGGCAACCGGCAGTCGCAGCAGCGGCCTCTGCGCGTGCTCGGGTCCTCGTCGCCCGATTACTACAAGTCGACCACGCTGGGCTTTGATATTTCCTATGAAGTCGACCTGTGGGGGCGGGTAAACCAGCTGGTCGCTGCAGGCCTGGCGCAGAACCAGGCGGCGCAAGCCGATCTGGAATCAGCGCGGCTGATTCTGCAGGCCCAGCTGGCCGACAGCTATATCGCGCTGCGCGGGCTCGACCGCGATGCGGCCTTGCTGCGCGAGACCGACAAAGCCTATTCACGCGCGCTCGAGATGGTCACCCGGCGCCGCGATGGCGGCGTCGCTTCCGGGCTCGATCTGGCGCGCGCGCAAGCCCAGCTCGAGGCCACGCGCTCGCAAGCCCGTCAATCCGATGCGCAGCGGGCCTTGATCGAACATGCCATCGCCGCCCTGGTCGGCGAGACCGCTTCCGGCTTTGCCTTGGCGCCGCGCGTTGCCGACATCGTGTTGCCGGATATTCCGACCGGTCTGCCTTCGACGCTCCTGCAGCGCCGCCCCGACATCGCCGCCGCCGAGCGCCGCGTCGCCGCCTCCAACGCCAGCGTCGGCGTGGCCCAGGCCGCCTTGTTTCCAGCCGTCACGCTCAGCGCCTTGCTCGGCTACCAAAGCAGTGATGCAGGCAGCCTGATCCGGTCGCCCAATACCTTCTGGGCCATCGGTCCGACCCTGGTGGTGAACTTGTTCGATGGCGGCCGGCGCAAGGCCGAGATCAGCCGTGTGCAAGCGGTGCTCGACGAGACCGGTGCCCGCTACCGCAGCGTCGTCATCAGCGCGTTCCAGCAAGTCGAAGACAGCCTGGTGCAATTGAAGCAATATGGTGCTGCCGCCCGCTTCGAAAGCGCAGCAGTCGTTGCCGCCCAGCGTTCGCTCGAGCTGGCTGATTCTCGCTACCGCGAAGGCGCAGCCAATTACCTCGAAGTCATCAGCGCCCAGACCACCGCGCTGCAGGCCCAGCGCAACGCGCAAGACCTGTCGACCCGGCAAAAGCGCGCCAGCGTGCAACTGATCCGTGCGCTCGGCGGCGGCTGGACTGCTGCGGCTGAATAGGGCGAATCAGCGTTCTTGAATTGGGCTGCATGTTCGGCCGACCTGACGGGTTGGCTGGCTGCCATGCTGCGCTCATGTCCCCCGGCGTCTGCGTCGCCTCCTCCTTTACTTCGCTCCGCAAGACAGCCAGCCAGCGCGTCCTTGCAGACCTGGTCGGCAATCGTAGTCAACGCAAATCTGCGTTGTCGCAATCGGCCAGCCCAGAGCAGCGGGTGAGTG
>JBIKPD010000181.1:0-7683 GCA_044357665.1 Roseateles sp.
TATTGAATCCGGCCGGCATACCGGTGGTGCAGTCGAACCGGGGCGGTCAGGTGACCTATCACGGACCTGGCCAGGTGGTGGCCTATCCCTTGATCGACCTGCGGCGTGCAGGCTATTTCGTGCGCGAATATGTTTATCGCCTGGAGAGCGCCGTGATCCAGACGCTGGCTGACTTCGGCATTACCGGACACCGGGTTGGCGGCGCGCCGGGCATTTATGTCCGGCTCGAAGATCCCCAATCCCATGCCGCGCTGACCGGTCCGGCCGATGCCCGCGATCCGTTTTGTGGCCTGGGCAAGATCGCAGCGCTGGGGATCAAGGTCAGCCGTCAATGCGCTTATCACGGCGTGGCCCTGAACGTGGCGATGGATCTGCAACCCTTTGCCGGCATCAATCCTTGTGGTTATGCAGGGCTTGCGACGGTCGACCTCGCTACACTTGGCGTCCAATCAGACTGGCCGACAGTGGCCCGGCGATTCGGCGAACGCCTTTGTGCGCAGCTGGAGCGTTGACAGCGAGGCTGCCATGGCAACCGAAAATATCACTTTTGAAGCAAAGACTGGCGAGGCCTATGACGCCAGCGCCAAGCAAAAATCCCAGGCCAAGACGGCGCGTATCCCGATCAAGATCGTGCCGGCAGAAATGCTGAAAAAGCCGGACTGGATCCGCGTCAAGGCGGGTTCACCCTCGACCCGTTTTTATGAAATCAAGCAGATTTTGCGCGAACAAAAACTGCACACGGTGTGCGAGGAAGCGTCCTGCCCGAACATCGGCGAATGCTTCGGCAAGGGCACGGCAACTTTCATGATCATGGGCGACAAGTGCACCAGGCGCTGCCCGTTTTGCGATGTCGGCCATGGCCGGCCCGACCCGCTGGACGCCGACGAGCCGCTCAAACTGGCGCAGACGATCGCTGCCTTGAAGCTCAAATATGTCGTGATCACCAGCGTCGACCGCGACGATCTGCGCGATGGCGGGGCCGGGCATTTCGTGGCCTGTATCCAGCGCGTCCGCGAACTCAGCCCGACGACGCAGATCGAGATCCTGACCCCCGATTTCCGCGGCCGCGCCGACCGGGCCCTGGACATTCTGTGCGCTGCACCGCCCGATGTGATGAACCACAACCTGGAAACCGCGCCGCGCCTCTACAAGGAAGCGCGTCCTGGCTCCGACTACCAGTTCAGTCTTGATCTGCTCAAGCGGTTCAAGGCCTTGGTGCCGGGCGTGCCGACCAAGAGCGGCATCATGGTCGGTCTGGGCGAGACCGACGAGGAGATTCTCCAGGTGATGCGCGACCTGCGTGAGCATGGCGTCAATATGCTGACTGTCGGCCAGTATCTGGCGCCGTCGGGCCATCATCTGCCGGTGCGCCGCTATATGCACCCGGATACCTTCAAGATGATCGAAGTCGAAGCCTACAAGATGGGTTTTAGCCATGCCGCGGTCGGACCGATGGTGCGGTCGAGTTATCACGCCGACGCGCAGGCGGCGCATGCCGGGGTCGGTACGCCGAACTGAGACGGCGCGGTCAGCTCTGGGTCAACAGCGATTCAACGACTGACTCCAGGGCGGCGAAGTCGGGTTCGCCAAGATAGCGTTGAACGATTTCGCCATGCTTGTTGATCAGCACCGTCGTCGGTGTCAGCCGCACCTCGCCAAAGCGCTTGGCAATCGTGCCGCTGCTGTCAATGGCAACGCCGAATGGCAGCTTGCGACTGCTAGCAAATTCTGTAACCCGGGCCGGGGGGTCGTAGCTCATTGAAACCGCCAGGATGTCAAAGCCACGGTGCTTGAATTTTTCATGCAGGGTGATCAGCTGCGGCATTTCATGCACGCAGGCCGTGCAACTGGTGGCCCAGAAGTTCACCAGCATGACCTTGCCGGCCCATTGACTGCTGTCGGCGCTGGCCCCATTCAGCAGCACATAGTCGACCGCAGGGGCTTTTTCGCGCGGGCCGGTCTGCTGCTGGAATATCAGGCCCGCGGCAACCGTCAAGGCAAGCAGTAGCGCAGCGGCAATGCTGCGGATCGGTAAGCGAGTTTTCATGCCCGCGAGTTTACTGGCTTGGCTTGACTTGGCTTTTGGCTGAGGTGCCGTCGTCAATGACTCTGAGTCAAGGCTCGCATCAGCTGCTTGGGCAAGTCGCTGCCGAGATGCTTGCGTTCGATGCTGGTGACCCCGGTATTGCTGCGGCCCGGCGCTGCCTTGTCGATCAGTTCGATGAAACAGAACTCCGGCACATCGAGCAACAGTTCAGCATGCAGTTGCTCAAAGGCCTTGCCGTGCTGCCGGCTTTCGAAAACGATTGCATGAGGCAATCCTTCCAGACAAAACTGTTTGGCTTCAGCCATGCAGGACACGATGTCGATGATCATTCCCATCGGCTGTATGGCCGCCTGGATCTGACTGACCAGACCGATGTCCCGGCTGATGATCAGGATGCTGCTGCCGGCCAATGGTTTGTCCCGGTTCAGGGCGCCATGGCGCTGTTCGCCCGAACTTCCTGCGGCGTCTGAGCCCATGTACGGGATGAACTCAAGCGTCAGAACAGAAGCCCCTGCAGCGTCAACCTGCCGCAGCGAAACTCCGATTGCCAGCGCAGTTTGCTCGAGCAAGCGCCAGTTCAGTGAGTTCAATGCGGACGGCAGCTCAATGCTCCCTTGCTTGCGCCGAGCAAAGCGACAGACCAGCCTTGCCTTGCCGGGGCAGGGCAGCAGCTCAAGTTTCAGATCGATCAAGGCGTCGGCGTTGGCGATGGCCCAATCCAGCATGGCATTGAGAAGCGCCAGCAGCAACGTGCCGTCGGCGATGACATCGACTGGCATCAGCGCTTGTTGCACCTCGATGCCGCGTGCAGAAGCTTCGCGACTTCGCTGGTTCAGCAGGCTGCGCAGCAATTGGGTCAAGTTGAGGCATTCCCCGGAGATTTGCTGCGGCCCTGCGGTCAATCTTGCCAAGCGCTGCCCTGCAAGACCCGCGTCACGAGCTTGGGCAACGTTTTCGCGCAGAGCCTGAATGGCCTGCCGATTGACTTGGCCGGAAGCAGCCAGCTTGCCAATCAGCGCCATCGCCGAACTTAAGGGGCGGGTGACCTCGGCCACCAGTTGCTGCACCAGATCGCCCCACTCATCCTGGGCAAATCCAATCGGCGACTCAAACGTTGCGGTATGGCTTTGGACGAAGGCGGGGGGCGCTGGGTCGGAAGTGATCATTGGTGTTGGTTGGGTGGCTGGGCAGGTCTGTCTTCATCCTCCCGGCTGCAGCCCACTGCGTCCATCCCTTGACCCCGGGACGAACCCTCAGACGACCACACCTTGCGCCATCAACGCTTCGATCTGCTCGGCGCTATAGCCGGCTTCGAGCAATAACTCCTGGCTGTGCTGGCCCAGCAGTGGGGGCGCCCGTCGGTAGCTGACCGGCGTTTCCGAGAGCTTGATGGGGCTCGCAACCAGCCTGAGTTTATCGGTCAAGGGGTGCTGCATCGGCACGATCATGGTGCGCGCCATGACTTGCGGGTCGGCGAATGCTTCGGCCAGATTGTTGATCGAACCGCAGGGAACTTTCGCTGCTTCCAGGCAGCCGAGCCAGTCGTTGCGGGCGCGCAGTTTGATCACGGCGGCGATCTGCGGCACGAGCAAATCACGCTGCCGCACGCGGGCCGCATTGGTGGCAAATTGCGGGTTGGACGCCCAGTCGGGGCGGCCGGCCACCTGACAGAACTTGACGAACTGACTGTCATTGCCGACGGCCAGAATCAAATGCCCATCACTGGCTTCGAAGACCTGGTAGGGCACGATGTTCTGATGCGCGTTACCCATCCTGCCGGGGGTGTTGCCGGTGCAGAGATAGTTTGCGCCCAGGTTGGCCAGCATCGCGACCTGGGTATCAAGCAAGGCCATGTCGATGAGCTGGCCCTGGCCAGTGGCATCGCGGTGCCGCAGCGCGGCCAGGATTGCCACGCTGGCGTAAAGCCCGGTGAAGAGGTCAGCCACCGCGACGCCAACTTTTTGTGGCCCGCCGCCGGGCAGATCGTCGCGCTCGCCAGTGACGCTCATCAGCCCGCCAATGCCCTGCACCGCATAGTCATAACCGGCGCGATCCTTGTACGGGCCGGTCTGGCCGAAACCAGTGATCGAACAGACAACCAGACCGGGGTTGGCAATCTGCAGACTCTTTGCGTCCAGGCCATAGCGGGCCAGATCGCCGACCTTGAAGTTCTCGACCAGAACGTCAACCTGGCTGGCCAGATGCCTGATCAGATCCTGGCCGGCCTGGGTGGAGATGTCGATCGCGATCGATCGCTTGTTGCGGTTTGCGCCCAGGTAATAGGCGGCTTCGCCGGTTTCTTGACCCTGTTCATCCTGCAGAAAGGGCGGACCCCAGGCGCGGGTGTCGTCGCCACCGTCAGGGCGCTCTACCTTGATCACATCGGCACCCAGGTCGGCCAGAGTCTGGGTGCACCAAGGGCCTGCGAGGACTCTTGACAGGTCAAGCACGCGAACGCCGGCGAGCGCCATCGTCGGTGCATTGGTGGCGCTGTTCGGGGTCTCAGGTGGATTGTTCATGGTGGCAATTGTGCGGTAGGCCGGGGCCAGGCCTGACGATGTCTCCGATAATCGCAGGATGAAGTTGACTGCGACTGCTCTGCTTGTCTTGACGATTGCCTTGAGCGCCTGTGCACCGGGCCTGGATTGGCGCGAAGTGAATCCGGCGGAATCGGGCGTGCGCGCCTTGTTTCCCTGCAAACCCGAGGTCAGCAACCGCCCGGCGACGCCGACCGAACCCGGCCGGATGGGGCTGGCTCATTGCAAGGCGGCAGGCTTGAGCTTCGCGCTGGCCTGGGCCGAGCTTGCCGATCCGGCGCAGATCACGCCCGCCCTGCTGCAGATGCGTTTATCGGTAGCGAGCAAACTCGAGGCGACAGCTGCCGCGCCTCAGCCGATGCAACTGCCCGGCATGACGCCGAACAGTCAAGCGCAGTGGCAAAGCCTGATGGCACCGTCGCAGCAGGCGAAGGTGGCGGTGTTCTCGCGCGGTTTGCTCGTCTATCAGCTTGTGATGATGGGACCCAAACGCGACGATGCTGCTTGGGAGACCTTCGTGTCTTCGATCAGGCTCGACTCCTGACAATGGGGCAGCATTGATAATCGCGCCATGACTTTTTTGCTTTTGATCGCTCATGCACCGCTGGCCACTGCCTTGAAAGCGGTGGCCGAGCATACGTTCCCGGACTGCGCACGGCAGTTGGCGGCCTTGGATGTGACGCCTGATATGTCGGCTGAAGCGGTGGAGCAGGCGGCGCGCGCCTTGCTCGCGGCCTCGGGGCAGAGCGAAACCTTGATCCTGACCGATGTTTTTGGTGCCACACCCTGCAATGGTGCGATGCGCTTGCTGGGCCCACAGGTGGGCTTGCTTTGCGGCGTCAACGTGCCGATGCTGTGGCGCTCGCTCTGCTATGCCGACGAAGCGCTGGCTCCCCTGACCTTGCGTGCAACCCAGGGCGGTGCGGCCGGCATCGTCCCGGGTCAATGCCCCTGAAATCTTCATCAATCCCCAGACTCAATGATCAAGTCAAACCTCGACATCAGCAATAAATTGGGGCTGCATGCCCGCGCCTCTGCCAAATTGACCAAGCTGGCCGGGACCTTCAAGTGCGAGGTTTTCATGAGCCGCAATAACCGGCGCGTCAACGCCAAGAGCATCATGGGCGTCATGATGCTGGCGGCCGGCATGGGATCAAAGGTCGAACTGGAAACCGACGGCGTCGACGAGCAGGCAGCGCAGGACGCAATCACCGCGCTCGTGAACGACAAGTTCGGCGAAGGGCAGTAATACAGGCCAGCCGCAAAGCCCTGGCGCATTGCCGGCTTCTTTGCAGCATCAAGAAGGCCTGAGCTGCCAGCTCGCGCTGCTACAGTCGGCGCATGAGCTTTCAAGTCTTTGGTATTCCGGTTTCGCGGGGCGTGGCCATTGGGCGCGCTGTGCTGGTCGCATCCAGTCGCGTGGACGTGGCGCATTACTACATCCAGGCCGCCGACGCTGAAGCAGAGATCAAGCGTGTCATGCTCGCTCGTGATGAAGTCGCGCAAGAGCTGGAGACGCTCAAGAACGAGTTGCCGGACGACGCGCCGCATGAGTTGGCTGCACTACTCGATGTTCATCTGATGCTGATGCATGACGACGCTCTGATCGGAGCTACTACGCAGTGGATCATCGACCGTCATTACAACGCCGAATGGGCCCTGTCGGCTCAGCTCGAAGTGCTGGCGCGCCAATTCGATGAAATGGAAGACGACTATCTGCGCGAGCGCAAGGCCGACCTTGAACAGGTGGTCGAGCGTATTCTGGGCGCCATCGCGCGCCAGCAAGGCAAACGGATAGCAGACGCCGCCAGCATCGTGCAGCGTGATTTTGCGGGTGAGGATCCGCTGCTGCTGGTCGCGGCAGACATTGCGCCTGCTGACATGATGCAGTTCAAACGCAGCATCTTCCAGGGCTTCATCACCGACATTGGCGGCAAGACTTCACATACGGCCATCGTTGCGCGCAGCATGGATATTCCGGCCGTGGTCGGTACCCGCGAGGCTTCGCGACTGATCCGACAGGACGATTGGGTCATCATCGACGGCGATGCTGGCGCTGTGATCGTTAATCCTTCGCCGATCATGCTGGAGGAATACCGGTTCCGTCAGCGCCAGAGCGAACTGGAGCGGGCGCGCTTGACGCGACTGCGCCACACGCCAGCGGTCACGCTCGACGGCGAGCGCATCGAATTGCACGCCAATATCGAAATGCCCAACGACGCCGAGGCTGCGGTCAAGGCGGGAGCGACCGGCGTCGGGCTATTCCGCAGTGAATTTTTGTTCATGAACCGTGGCAATGAATTGCCCGGTGAAGAGGAGCAGTTCCAGGCCTACAGAACTGCGGTCGAGGCGATGGCTGGCATGCCGGTGACGATTCGCACGGTCGATGTCGGAGCCGACAAACCGCTCGACCGCATGAGCGCCAGCGAGTTGCGGCATGAGCATGTACTGAACCCCGCGATGGGCTTGCGCGCGATCCGCTGGAGCCTTGCTGAGCCAAGCATGTTCCGCAAGCAGCTGCGCGCCATCTACCGGGCGAGCGCCTTCGGCAAAGTGCGCCTGCTGATCCCCATGGTGGCCCATTTGAGCGAAGTGCGGATGATCCTGGAGTCGCTGAAGAAGGTTCAGCAGCAGCTCAACGATGCCGGCCATGCTTACACCAAGGTCGAACTTGGCGTGATGATTGAAATTCCCGCAGCTGCGGTGATGTTGCCTTTGCTGCTTAAACATATCGACTTTGTTTCGATCGGAACCAACGATCTGATCCAGTACACGCTGGCCATCGATCGCGCTGATGAAGCCGTCGCCCATCTTTACGACCCCTGGCATCCGGCCGTTCTGCAGTTGCTGGCCACGGTCATCGCCCAGACAAGGCTGACCGGCAAGTCGGTCAGCGTCTGCGGTGAGATGGCAGGTGATCCTGCATTCACCGATCTGCTGTTGGCGATGGGCTTGCGTAGCTTCTCGATGCATCCGTCGCAGATCCCTTCGGTCAAACAGAGGGTCCTGCGTGCAGATGCGGCGAGGATGGCGGCGCATCTGCCGGGGGTGTTGGCGAGCGAAGACCCGCAGCAGGAGGCGGGCCGGGTGTTCACTTCG
>JBIKPD010000022.1:0-24173 GCA_044357665.1 Roseateles sp.
CTTGCGCCTGGGATACCTTGGTCTACGACGGCGACCTGGGCGATCTGCCGGTGCTCCTTGTGGCACCGAAAAATGACGTCGATGCCGATGCCCTGCCCGAGGTGCAAGGCGTTGCCAAGGGCGACGCGCAGCGCATCGTGCACCGACTGGCGGCCACTCGTGAGCGTTATCTCGCCACCTCCACACGGTCGCAGCGCGTGATCGCTCCTGCCGGCACTGGCCACAACTTTGTCTATGAAGTACCCGACTGGCTGGCCGATGTGATGCGCGGCGTGCTGCAGCGAAAGGACTGAGTGATGGCAACAACCGAACTCAACACACCTGCCTTGCTGGCCGACCTGGCCGAGCGCTACTGGCGTTTCGAGTGCCACGAAATTCCCCTGTCGGCTGCGCTGGCCGGGCAAGCGACCACCGATGCGGTGCTGTTCCGCGAATCGGCAGCCGACCATGCGCGCCGCGACCGCGGCGCCGGCGCGCTGCTGGCTGAAGTCGACGCGGTCGATGCAGCGGGCCTCGATGCGCAGGGCCGGGCCACACATGCCCTGCTGCGCCGGGAACTGATGGGGCTGCGCGCGCAGTACGCCGTCGACGCGCATCTACGTCCCTGGTTGTTTCCAGCCGGTCCCGACTTCACCGCGGTGTTCTGGGCCAATGCCAGCGGCGTGGGTGACGCGGCCGCCGCCGCGCTGTATGTCGATCGGCTGGCTTCGCTGCCGGCCTACCTTGGCCATGTGCAGGACAACATCGAGGCCGGCCTCGCACGCGGCTACCGCTACCCACGGGTGGTACTGCAAAGCGCCATTGCCAATACCCACGGCACGCTCGCCGCTGCCCCCGAGGCATCGCCCTGGATGGGCGCATTCAAGCGTTCGGCGGTGGCGGCGCAACCGGCCGTGAAAGCGCAGGCCGATCGCGCCCTGGTTATCGTGCGCGAGCAACTGGTTCCTGCCTTACAGGGCTGGGCCGATTTCATGTCGGGCCTGATCGAACGCGGCTCGCGCGAGACCCTCAGCTGTGTCGATGGCCCGGCTGGCGCCGACTATTACCGCACCTGGGTGCGCAACTTCACCAGCAGCGAGCTCGACCCCGAGGCCGTGCATGCGCTGGGTCTGACCGAAGTGGCAAGGATTGAAACCGAGATCGAGGCGGTGGCGGGCGACGCGGGCTTCGCCGGTAACGTCAGCGGCTACCGCGCATTTCTGGCCAACGCGCCGGAATTTATCGCTGCCTCCAGTCAGGAGCTGCGCGAGAGCATCGAAGTGCTGTGCAAGCGCATTGACCGCCGCATTCCCGACTTTTTCAGCCGTATTCCGCGCATCACCTATGGTGTCGACAGCATGCCGGAGGCGGTGTCGGCGCGCATGCCACCGGCCTATGCCCAGCCAAGCCCGGCCGACGGCTCGTCGGCGGGCGTCTTCTGGATCAGCGGTCTGCCGTCCAAGGCACCGAGTTATCTGCACCCGGCGCTGGTCGTACATGAGGCTTGGCCCGGCCACTTGATGCACCTGGCCTTGCTGAATGAGCAGCAGGACCTGCCTGCCTTTCGGCGCTATGGCGCCGTCAAGTACACCGCTTGTGTCGAGGGTTGGGCGCTGTATTGCGAAACGCTGGGCATCGAGATGGGCATCTACACCACACCGCATCAGCAATATGGCCGACTGGAGATGGAACTGTGGCGGGCGGTGCGCCTGGTGGTGGACACCGGCATCCACTGGAAGGGCTGGTCAAGGGAGCAGGCCATCGATTACATGGCCTCGTTGCTGACTTTGTCGCGTGAGACGATCGAAGGCGAGGTCGATCGTTACGCGGCGTTGCCAGCCCAGGCCTTGGCCTACCAGATCGGCAACCTGAAGCTGCGCGAGTTGCGCCAGCGAGCCGAAACGCAGTTGGGCGGCCGCTTCAGCCATCGCGCCTTCCACGCAGCGGTGATGACAGCCGGCGCGGTGACGCTGCCGGTGCTTGACGATCTGGTCAGCGACTGGCTCCATCACGAACTGCGGGGAGCGGCCAACCATGCCGCTTGACGCAGCCAGTGGCGTGTACTACGAGGTGCAGGGCCAGGGCCAGCCGCTGCTGATCGGCTTGCCGCTGATGGCCTCTTTCACTCAGCTCTTTGGCAGCGAGTTGCAGCCGGTTCTGGACGGTTATCTGGACCGTTTGACCGACCGCTACCGCGTGCTGCGGCTGGACTATCCCAGCATCGGTGGCAGCCGCGACATCGCACCCAATGCGCTGACGGCCGACCGGGTCTGTGCCGATTTGCTGTCAGTGGCCAGCGCTGCCGGCTTCGACCGCTTCGCCTACTGGGGCTATTCCTGGGGCGCCGCAGTCGGCCTGCAACTGGCCGCGCGCACTGACCGCCTGACCGCGCTGGTTCTCGGCGGCTGGCCGCCCCTGGGCGCGCCCTACAAAGACATCCTGCAGGCCACCCGGCTGAAGCAGCCCGACCCGGAACCGTCTTCGCTAAAGGTACTTCGCTCCAAGGAACAGTACCGGCAATGGGAGACCTGGTACGCCAGCATGCTGGACTGGCCCGAAGCGGAATCGGTGGCTAGCATCGGCTGCCCGAAGATGGTGTACTTCGGCGGCGATGGTGACCTCGTGGAAGCAGGCATTCCGATCCGCATCGCCTCGATCATCCGGGAGCACCGCACTGAACTGCTGCGGCGGGGCTGGACCGTTCAAGAGTTACCGGGCCAAGGCCACGGCGTGTGCATGGTGCCAGAGCTGGTGGTGCCGCCAGTGCGGGCGTTTCTGGACAGGGCGCTGCCTTGAACGCAGCCACTGCCTCGTCGTCCGAAGTCCAGGCCCTGATGGCACCATGGGCCGGACCCTATGGTGGCCTGCCACCGCTGGCTGGCGTGAACCCGACGGCGCTGGAAGAGGCAATGCTCGCCGCCATCGAAGCCAAGCGTGCTGAGGTGCAGGCCATCTCGTCCAACCCAGCTCCGCCCAATTTTGAAAACACGGCCCTTGCACTGGAAAACTGCGGCCGTGCCTTAGGGCGAGTTCTTTGTGTGCACCGGGTCTACGCCAATAGCCTGAGCCTGGGTGACATGCCTGCGGTGGCGCAGCGCATCGCGCCCATGCTGGCCGCACTGGATGACGAGATCGCGCACGACGAGCGCCTGTACGCGAGACTGAACGCCGTGTGGGACAGCCGCCACCAAGCGGGTCTGTCGCCCGAACAGCAAAGACTGGTGGAGGTGTTGCTCGCCCGCATGCAACGCCGTGGCGCCGGACTGGCGCCTGCGGCCAAGGCACGGCTGGCCGAGATCAATGCCCGGCTGGCCGCCTTGTCGTCCCGCTACAACCAGAACCTGATCCAGGAAGCGGACGCCCAGGCCGTCTTCATCGACGACGCAGCCGGCCTGGAGGGTCTGCCCGAGGCCTTGCGCCAGGCCGCCGCTGCGGCCGCAGTAGAGAAGGGGCGGCCCGGGGTCTGGGCCATCCCCAACGCACGCGGCGCGGTCTGGCCTTTCCTGACGCTGGCCACCCGGCGCGATCTGCGTGAACAGGTCTGGCGCATGTGGACGAACCGCGGCGACAACGCGGGGCCGCACGACAACAAACCCATCGCCGCCGAGATCCTGCTGCTGCGCGGCGAACTGGCGCGGCTGATGGGCTACGCCAGCTTCGCCCACTTTGCATTGGCTGACCGCATGGCACGCAAACCTGAAACGGCGCTGGCCTTGCTGGAACGCACGTGGAAAAGTGTCAAGGCCGCCGCCCATGGCCAGATTGCCGACTACCAGGCCATCGCCGACAGCGAAGGCGCAGGTGTCCGGCTTGCCCCCTGGGACCGCCAGTTCTATGCCGAAAAGCTGCGCCGTGAACGTTTTCATCTTGACGGCGACGCCGTCAAGGCGCACCTGCCGCTGGAAGCGGTGCTGCAAGCCATGTTCTGGGCCGCCAGTCGCGTTCATGGCCTGAGCTTCAAGCCCATCGCCGATGCGCCCTTGGTCCATCCCAGCGTGCGCGTTTACGAGGTCAGCCGCGGCAGTGACGCGGTGGGCGTCATCTACTTCGACCTGTTCAACCGCGCGGGCAAGGCCCACGGCTCGTACCAGATGCAGTACCGCGAAGCCGAGAACTTCCGCGGCCGGGTGCTGCCGATTTCTGGCGTTTACTCGACCTTTCCGCCGCCACCCAAAAGCCAACCCGCCTTGCTGCCCTGGGAGTACGCCAACGTCTTCTTCCACGAATTCGGCCACGCGCTGCACATGCTGCATTGCACCTCGTCCTACGCTTCATTGGGCAGCCAGCATGTGGCCTGGGATTTCGTCGAACTGCCAGCGCTGATCAACGAACGCTGGCTGCGCGACCGTGAGTTGCTGGGTCGTTTCGCCCGTCATCACATCACCGGTGAGCCGATGCCCACTGAGCTGATCGACCGGATCGAACAGGGCCTGAAGTACGACCGCATCTTCAGCCTCAATCCCGACTTCCTGCTGCCGGCCATCGTCGATTTACGACTGCACCTGATGGCCGACGGCAGTGGCCAGCCCATCGACGCAGTGCAGGTCGAAAACGACACGCTGGCCGAGTTGGGCATGCCCGATGCCTGGGACCTGATCATGCGCGTCACGCACAACTTTCATATCTTCATTGGCAGCTATGCCGCCGGGTTATATTCGTACCTGTGGGCGGATGTAATGGCCGCCGATGCAGTGGCGAGTTTCGAACGTTCACCGGGGGGTATCTACGATGCAGACACGTCCAAGGCCTGGATTGAGGAAATCCTCAGCGTGGGCCACCGGGTGCCAGCCGAAGAGGCCTTCCACCACTTTGCCGGGCATGACCCCGACCCGTCGCCGCTGCACCAGCGTTTTGGCTTGCAGCCTGTTGCGTGAGAGGCGAACACCATGAGTCCGATCCCGGAACCCTATGTGCTGGAACCCCTGCCCGCCTACCGCGAGTACCCGCAGACGGAGATGATCGAGCGCGCACGCGCCTTTCATGCCGACCTCGTGCGCCGCCGCACCGTGCGCGACTTCGACAACCGGCCCGTGCCGCGCGAGGTGATCGAACAATGCCTGCTGGCCGCCGGCACTGCGCCCTCTGGCGCCAACCAGCAGCCCTGGTTCTTCAGCGTCATCACCCAGCCTCATGACAAGAAGCATGTGCGTGAAGCGGCCGAAGTGGAAGAGCGCAGCTTCTATAACGAACGCGCGCCGCAAGAATGGCTGGACGCGCTGGCACCGCTGGGTACGGACTGGAACAAACCCTTCCTGGAAGAAGCGCCGGTGCTGATCGCGATCTTTGCGCAGAAGTACGGCGTGCACCCGGACGGTCCGCAGAAGGGCGAGAAGTTCAGCCATTACTACGTACCCGAATCGGTGGGCATAGCATCGGGTTTTCTCATCGCGGCACTGCACCACGCCGGGCTAGCGACATTGACGCACACACCCAACCCAATGAGCTTCTTGAACAAACTCTGTGGCCGGCCGAGTTCAGAAAAACCGGTCATCCTTCTCGTCGTGGGCTACCCCAAGGCGGGCTGCCAGGTACCCGTGCATGGCGGCATCAAAAAGCCGCTGCACGCGATTGCGCAGTGGATAGGCTCTGACCTTGACTGAGCAGCGCTCGCTGCTGTCGCTGGACTTGCTGGACCGCCGGCTCGGCGCCCTATGCACCACCGTTTTGCAGCAGGCCCAGGCGCCGGGCGCGTCGGTCGCTGTCGTGGCCGGTGATCGCGGCTACCACCACGCTTATGGCGTCAAGTCCGTCGTCACGAACGAGCCGGTGACGGCGGCCACCGCCTTCCATGTGGCCTCGTGCTCCAAGGCCTTCGTGTCGGCGACGGTCGCCTCGCTGGTGGCCGATGGGTTGGTGAGCTGGGACGATCCGATTTCGCGTTACGTGCCCGAATTTCAGCTGTACGACCCGTGGGTCACCGCGCACGCCAGCCTGCGCGACCTGAGCGCCAACCGATTGGGACTGCCGCGCGCCGGGCTCAGCAACTTCGGTTTCGATACGACCATCGGCAACGAACGCATCTTCAGCGGCTTGCGCCACACGGCGCCGCTGCACCCCTTCCGCTCGCGTTTCACCTATGTCAATGCCGGGCACAGTGCCAATGCGGTGGCCGTGGGGCGCATCACCGGGCAAGGCTTTCTGGCCACCCTGCGCCAGCGCATCCTCGATCCGCTGGGCATGACGAGCACCTCGGGCGGTGACGCTGCCAGCACCGAACTGCCAGATCAAGCCGCCTGGCACACCTTCATCGACGGCCGCACTGTGCCCATCGATACCATGGTGACCGAACAACTGGTGGGTGCGGGCGGCATGGCGCTGTCGGGCGCAGACGCAGTGCAGTGGCTGCGCTTTCACCTGGGCGTTGGCACCGTCGGCGGGCATGTCATCGTGCCGCGCCAGGCCTTGCAAGAGACCCACACGCCGCATGTCTGTGCCCGCCCCGGGCAGGACATCCACAGCTTGTTCTACCCCGGCGCGCAACAGGCGGCCTACGCGCTGGGCTGGGCGGTGTCTGACTTCGAAGGGCACCCGATGGTCTGCCATTCCGGCAACCACTTCGGCGTCACGGCGATGACGCTCTTGCTGCCGCGCCAAGGCATTGGCATCGCGGTCTATGTCAACGCCGCGCAGGGCGCCGTAGCCCTGGCCTATGGCCTCGCGGCCGCGCTGCTGGGCCTGCCAGCGCGCGACTGGCAGGCCTACTTCGATGGCCTTCAGCCGGCGCCGCCCAAGCACGGGCCGGCGGGCGCTTGGGCTGAGACCTTGGACCTGGGCGCTTTCGCGGGTGACTACCACCACCCGGCAGACGGTGTGCTGCGCATCGAACGCGATGGCCTCACCCTGGCAGGCGTGCGACCCGATGGCTATCGCATGGGCTTTCGCCTCGAACCCGCCGCGCAGCAGCACACCTTCATCGTCCGCTTCACCGCGCGGGAATGGCAGGGCGGACAGGCCGACCCGCCGCTGATTCGCTTCAGCCACGACGCTGCGGGCCGCATGATGCAGGCCGATTGGTTGCAGACAGGAACCACAAGAGAACATCGCCGCCATGTTTGACCTCGTCATCCGCCACGGCACCGTCATCGACGGCAGCAATGCGCCGCGCCGCCGAGCCGACGTGGCTGTGCAGGGTGACCGCATCGTGGAGGTGGGCACACATTTAGCGCGCGGCAGGGAAGAGATCGACGCCAGCAGTCAGATCGTGGCACCTGGTTTCATTGATTCCCACACGCATGACGACCTGGCCATCCTGGTCGAGCCACAGATGCGGTCCAAGATCTCCCAGGGCGTGACCACCTCCTCTTGGCCGCCGCCCTGCACGGTCAAGCCGACTGGGCTGCGGCGTGGCGCGACGCCGAGCCAAAAGCCCGCTACACGTGATCATCATTGGCGGCGGCGGCCATGGCCTGGCCACGGCCTACTACCTGGCCAAGAACCACGGCATCACCAATGTGGCGGTGCTGGAAGCCGGCTGGATCGGCGGCGGCAACACCGGCCGCAACACCACCATCGTGCGTTCGAATTGCCCCTACCCCGGCCACACGCCGCCTCTTGGCGAACGCCTGAGTGAACCGGCCGGGAGGAAATCGTCTCTGCGACACCCGCAGAAGAGGTCTCCCAGCGGACGGATTGGTGCATTGCTAATGCGACAATTCCAGGCTGGATCGTTGGCTGTTCCAAGGCGCGATGCCGGGCTCACGCGGTTGAAATGACGATCCGGTCTCCCCAGCAGGCAGGGTGATGCCTAGCATGTTCTTGATATAGCAGCGCACACTGGCTTTGTCTATTCTGCTGTACGCGCCGCTGATGTCGGCGAGCCGATTTCGACAACGACAGGGACCCACAATCATGACCAATGACCTGGCCCCGCGCCGCCTTGCAACAACAGCCACGTCGCACGCCGTCCGCATTGCCTGTGCGCTTGCAGCGCTCGCCCCCGCGTCTGCTGCCTGGGCGCAGACGACACCACCACCACTCGCTGCGCCTGTCACTGCTGCCGGTGACGCCACCGTCCTGGAAACCGTCACTGTGACTGCGCGCAAGCGTGAGGAGCGGGGCCAAGACGTGCCGCAGTCGATGAACGTCTTCTCAGGCGCGACCCTGGAGAGCAGCGGCGTCACACAGCTGGAAGAGCTGCAGTTCCGCACGCCTGGCTTGAAGGTGGTCAACGCGCTCGGCCAGGCCAGCGTGTCGATCCGCGGCATCAGCAATAACGCCAGTCCCCGGGGCGGCTCGGCGTCGACTGCGGTGCACCTCGACGGCGTGTACCTGCCGCGCCCGATTCTTGCGCTCGGGGAAGTGTTTGATCTGGAGCGGGTCGAAGTCCTCAAGGGGCCCGAGGGCACGCTGTATGGCCGCAACGCGACCGCCGGCGTCATCAACTACCTTACGCGCGATCCGCGTGGCGGAAGCAGCTTCGATGGCTTTGTCGGTGGCGGGTCGTACGGCCTGCTACGGGCGCAGGCCGGTTTCAATGTCAACCTGGGCGAGGCAGCCGGGCTGCGGGTTAGCGCGGTGCACTCCAAGGACGACGGCTATACCAAGAACATCGGCAAGGGCGGTGGCGACATCGATGCCCGTGATTTCTCGGCACTGCGCTTGAAAGGTGTGTTCGAGCTCACCAAGGACGTGCAACTCAAGCTCACGCTGCAAAGCGTCAATGACCGGGGCACGCAGGGAATGGGCGCCAGCCACAATCCTGCAACGACGAGCGCCTACGTTTTCCAAGCCGGTGCGCCGCAGCGCGAATCAGCGCGTCGAATTCGGCTGGATACGGCGGCCGATTCGTCACGGCAGGGCACCATCGCCTCTGCCGAGGTCAGCGCCAACCTCGGCAAAAACCTCGAATTCAAGTCGATCACGGGATATGTGGGATACAGCAGCCGGAGCTTATTGGATGCCGACGGTGTCGGGGGGTTCATCGAGAATACGTCGGCAACAGACAAATCGACCTTTGTTTCGCAGGAGTTTCAACTCTCCGGTCGGTTCGGACCGGCTGTGAGCTGGACCTCGGGCGTGTACGTCTCGCGCGAGGCGACCTCTGGCACATCCTTGATCGCGGACTCGAACTACTATCCTGTAGACCTGTCGCCGTTCACCCTATTTGAGCTTGCGTATGACTCCACCGCACGCAACACCGCAGTCTTTGGCGAGGCAACCTGGCAGTTTGCCGACAAAACGTCGCTGCTGGTCGGCGCGCGCCAGACGAATGAGAGTCAGGAGGGTTCTTCCAAAGGCTACCTGCTCGATTTCGATACCTTCATGCCGGTTCCATTTGGTGGCGCACCGAAAGTCAGCGCCAGTAGTTTCACGCCGAAGGCCCTGTTGCAGCACCGTTTCGACAAGGACACGATGGTCTATGCCAGTGCCACGTCGGGATTCAAGAGCGGCGGCATAAACTTCAACCCGCCGTTGTCTAAGTACAGCCCGGAAAAGGTCAAGTCCTACGAACTGGGGACGAAGCTGATCGCGGCTGGTGGCAAGGTCGAATTCGCCGCGGCAGCCTTTTACTACGACTACACCGACCTGCAACTGCGCACCGTGGTCGGCAACCAGACGCCCATCTCCAACGCGGCCAAGGCGGAGATCAAGGGCCTGGAGTTCACATTGATCGGACGGCCGACTCGCGAGCTGAGCCTTGACCTGAACGCGGCATATGTCGACAGTGCCTTGAAGAACTACATTTCGCCGGCCACCAAGACTGACTTGAGTGGCACGCCGCTGCCGTTGACGCCGAAGGCCTCCGCCACCGCTGGGGCAGAGTACCGGTGGGCTTTGGGCGGTGGTGCACTCACGATGCGTGCCGAGGTGAACCATCAGGGAGCGGTCATCTTCCCGGCATTCCAGAACACCGCCTTCGAGCGCCAGGACGCGGTGACGCTGGTCAACGCCAATTTGCGTTATGCGCTATCGGGCGGCAAGACTTATGTGTCCCTGATTGGCCGCAACCTGACCGACAAGACCTACCTGTCGAACCGCAACTACACCCGAGGTTTCTACGACTTGCAGACCTTTGCGCCGCCGCGCACCTTCGAACTTCGCCTGGGGACCAAGTTCTAGCATTAGCATTCGGCATGCCTTTGCGAGACCCCCAACCGTTCTATGCTGCACTCCAACGGTTCGCGGCTTTGCGTCGGGCCTTGGCGTGTCGCTTTGAATGGTCTGAAGATGGACAAGAGCTGCGCTGGGCGCTAGGCGACAGCGCAGCGCAACAACAGGTCAGCTACAGGATCGGCGACACCGAGCCTCAGGTGACGGCCGCAATGACAAGCCAGCCGGCCGCGGCGTTGGCGGTTCGGCGGACGTTCATGCGCGAGACCTACCTTGTGCCTGAGTTTCCCGCGCCCGAAGCGCTGTCTCCGGATGGGGGCTGGCTCGCTTCGCTGCGCCACGGCGAACTGCACCTGCGCAGTGCCGTCGGCGATGCGGAGAGGCAGCTGACCACCGGCGCTACCGAAGATGTGGCGTGGGACCTGGAAACGATGGGTGTCGACCCGTGGTCACCCGACGGACGCTGGCTGTTCGCCAACCAGATGGATCGTCGCGCCGTTTGGCGGGGGGTGCGCACGCGCTTCGATGCCGATGGCAGCGTGCGGGTCGATCACCCGCGCACACAACGCGCAGGCACGCCGATCGACATCGTGCAGCCCCATCTGATTCCTACCGATGGTGGGCCAGTTCGTCGCATCGACCTGGGTGACATGCGCGACAGTTTTGTGCGCCTCGTGGGTTGGCTGCCTGACGCCAGCGCCGTTGTTTTTTTGCGTTTGTCTCGCTTGCTCAATCAGGCTGAACTTTTTGTCGTCAACACTGCGGACTGCCGCGCACGCGCTGTACTGCGCGAACATTCCGCCACGTTCCTGCGCCCGGACACCGTGATTTGGGGCGGTTCCCTGGGTTGCGATCTGATGCCCGATCGGCGCTTCCTGTGGCACTCCGAGCGCGACGGCTGGAAGCATCTCTACCTGGGCCACCTGGATGGTGATCCAACCACGGCGCTCACCCAGTTAACCCGCGGCGAGATCGTGGTTGACGACGTGGTCCGCTGCGACGCCAACTGGGTCTGGTTCCGTGCCCGGGCCGCCGGGGCCCGGCCTTATGACTTGCATCTGTACCGTGTGCCGCTGGCGGGTGGGGCCGTACAGCGCCTGTCGGAGGGCGACGGCGAACACGCTGTTCTCTTCTCGCCTGACGGCTCGCACTTTGTCGATACCTTCTCGACCCCGTCGATGCCGCCATCCAGTGTGCTGCGCCTGGGCAACGGGGCGCTAGTGACCGAGCTTGATCGTGCTGAGGTGAACGTGCAGCTGGGTGCCCGCTGGACAGCCCCCGATGAGATCGTCGTCACCGCAGCCGATGGCGTCACTGCCCTGCACGGCGTGCTGTTCAAACCACCCGGCTTCGACCCGTCGCATCGATACCCCTTGCTGCACTGGGTCTACGGCGGCCCTCAGATGCGCATCGCTCCATCTGCCTTCGCGCTGCGCGGCGACAACGACCTGTTGCACCATGCGCTGGCTGACGCCGGCTACCTCGTGCTCGTGCTTGACGCACGCGGAACGCCACAGCGCTCAAAAGCCTTTCAGGACCTGGTCTGGCGCAGTTTCGTGGACCATGTCGTGGCTGACCAGGCCGGCGCACTGCGCCAACTGCTCGCACTGCACCCTTGGATCGACGGGCAGCGCGTCGGCGTGCTGGGGCGATCTTGGGGTGCCGCCTTTGCCCTCCGCCTGCTGGCCGCTGCACCTGATCTCTATCGCGCGGCGGCCTGTACCGTGCCCGGTTTCGACCCGTATGGCGGCCTGATCTACGAGCCCTACCTGGGATTGCCGCAAGACGACCCGAGGCCCTACCAGGCCGCCGAACCCTGGGCGCTGCCACAACGCATCGACAAGCAGGCGCGGGTGCTGTTGATGGCCGGCACGCTGGACTCGCCACAGCAATGGGATCTGCAGCGCATGTCGCGCCTATTGGTCGAGGCGGACATCTCGCACCAGACCCTGGTCTTCGCCGAACAGGAGCATGTGTTCGAAGCCGATGCATTGCGCTTTCACCAGCGCGCTCTGCGCGACTTCTTCGACGAGGCTTTGGCATGACAGTGCTGGCTCAACTGCTGGCCACCGCGGATGGCGTGCTCGCCCGGCGCGAGAGCGTTGAACCGGCACTGGCCTTGAGCCTGGGCCGACCCGTGCACGGCCTGGCCACGCTGGACCCGGCACGCCAGCAAGCCGATGCGGCATTCTTCCAGGAGGCACGCACCCATCTGGCAGGGCTCGCTGCAACCGAGCTGACCCCGGCTCAGGACGGCTTGCGCCGTGCCTTGATGGTCGACTTGACGCACCGTATCGACGGCGCCGCATTCCGCAATCTGGACTTCATCGTCGCGCCCTACACAGGGGGTGACCTGCATGCCGAGGCACAGCAGGCGCTGGCCGCACAGCCTTTGGCGTGCAAGGCCGACATCGAAGCCTATGCCGCACTGGTGCGCGACTATGCCCGGCTGGCGCGCGAGATGCTGGCGCACACCACGCAACAGCAAGCCCAGGGTCTATACCTGGCGGCGCCGGCTTTGCCTGCAGCACGGGCCACGCTCCGAGACGTGATAGACGCACTACCTGCTGCGGTGAGGCCGGCGGATGCACGTCTGACTGCGCTTGGTCCTGCGGCCCGCGAGGCCTTGCAAGGCACATTGGCAGCGCTGCTGCATCGCGAGTTGTTGCCGCCACTGCAACAACTCGCATCCCTTCTTGGCGATGCCTGCGCCGCACGCGCGCCACGGGGCGTCGGATTGGGCCAGTACCCGGGCGGCGCTGCCTGCTACCGGTATCTGGCGCGGCGCCACGCCGACTGCACGCTTGAGCCTGCAGAGATTCACCGGATCGGCCTGGACACGCTGGATCGGCTGCGGGCTGTCAAGGACAGTTTGCGGGCCACACTGATGCCCGGCATGGCCGCTGACGACTTCGACTGTTTGGTTCAGAACGACCCGCGTTGGAAAGCCACCACGGCGGCCGAGGTCGAAGCCTGTTTCACCGGCCACATGCAACGCCTGGAGCCGCTGCTGCCGAACTGGTTCGGTCGCCTTCCACACAACCCTTGGGCGGTCACGCGAGCAAACCCCGCGTTCGAGGGAGGCATGACGTTCGGCTATTTCCAGCGCGCTACGCCAACAGACCCGGTCGGACGTTATCGCTACAACGGCAGCGACCCGGGTGCACGCTCGCTGATCGGCGCCGCGCACCTGATCTATCACGAGCTGCTGCCGGGCCACCATTTGCAGTTGTCGCTGCAGGATCAGGCGCAGATGGTGCACCCGCTGCAAGGCAACCTGTTTTCCACGGCCACCATCGAAGGCTGGGCGGTCTATTCGTCTGAGCTGGCCTGCGAAATGGGCGCCATCACCGGCTTCGATCTGTATGGGCATGCCCAGATGCAGAGTTTCATGGCCGCGCGGCTGGTCGTCGACAGCGGCCTCAATGCCCTGGGCTGGACGCTGGAACGGGCGCGTGCCTTCATGCGTGCTCACACGGTGGAGAGCCCCGGCGTGATCGACAGCGAACTGCTGCGCTACAGCACCGACATCCCGGCTCAGGCGCTGGCTTATGAACTGGGCCATATTGCCATCAACAAGCTGCGCCAGGATGCACAGCGGCGCTTGGGCACCGCGTTCGATGTGCGCGGCTTTCACGATGCCTTGCTGGCCAACGGTGGCTACCCGCTGCCGGTGCTGGCCGACCAGATCAATCATTGGGTCGCGTCGAGCACTCACCTGCCATGAACTCACCGCCGTCTCCTGAACAGCCCACCCCGACGTTTGGCACGCATACGTTCGGCGCACTCAATTGCGCCCGAATAGACCTGGCTGCGGATGCCGATGAAGTCTGGCCATTGCTCTTCGACCGCGCGCAATGGATGCCCAGATTTGTCAGCAAGGAAAGGCTCGACGGTCCGGTGGACGCAGTGGGTGAACGGGCGCTGTACACGAGCCGGGATGCGAGTGGGCAAGCGCACACACGTATCGACGAGATCCTCTGCCTGGAGCCGCAGCGCCGGCTGGTGTTCCGGCTGGCGCTTTTGGACGAGGGCGCCACCACCGCCTTCGCAGATTGGCGCTTGGTCCCCACTGCCGCGGGTTGCACGCTGGAGCTGAGCGTATTCTGGCTTGACCTGCCCGGCCCGGGCATGAACTGGCCGGCGGTGCAGACGCTGCGGCAGAGCTACGTTGCGGCGACACAAATCGTCATTGAAGGGCATCTCACGGGCATTCGTGATGCGCTTGCCAAACACTGAGGCCAGGGGGGCTCGCCCGGCTGGTTTACAGTGCTTGCCACAAATGCCTCAAAAGCTGGCCACCGTAGCCCCTCCCGCACGCCCGCTGGCCTGGGCTTCAGCTTGGGCTGCGCGGCTGCTGCGCGCGCAACAAGAGCCTGCCGCCATCAGCCTTCTGCACCAGGCTTTGAGCGCCTTGGAGCCGCTGAGCAACTTCATCGTTTTCGAGTTCGCGCTCGATCATCAGCCCGAGCTGATCGATTGCAATTACGAGCGCGACTACATGCTGGAGCACATGGCGCAGTACCGGCGTGGCTTGTATCTGCTCGACCCGTTCTGGCGGACTGTCGTTGAAGGCCGCGCGGGGCTGGTGCGGATGGAAGACATCGCGCCCGAGGACTTTCGGCAGTCGGAGTATTTTCAGCGTCACTACCAGGCAACCGGCGTGGTCGACGAACTGCGCTATGTCGTACCGCTACAGCCGGGGCGCAGCGTACATGTCTTCGTCGAACGCGAGGCGCCGCTGCCGGTTTTCGACGCTGAAGAGCTGCAGCGGTTTGGCGACGTTGAGCCGCTGGTACGCGCCTTCATCGAGGCCCACTTCATCTGGCGCGACCGGCAGCGCCTGCAGGCCACGCCACCTCGCCCGGCGTTCGACCTGCGCGTGCAGATCCATGCCATGCAGCCTGGCGAGATCACACTGCGCGAGACCGACATCATCGAGCTGATGCTCAAGGGCCATTCTGCCAAGTCGATGTCCAGCGCACTGAATATCGAGGAGGGAACGGTCACCAACCACAAGCGCAACATCTACGCCAAGATCGGCATCCATTCGCAGGCCCAGTTGTTCGACCGGTTTCTGCGCACCCTGACTTCGCACTGAAGGCGTTGCCGCGCTGGCCGTCACTCAATGATTGGCAACTCGATGCAGGTGGCCATGCCCGGGCTGCGGAACACGCGCTGGGTCGCCTTGAGATAGTCCTGTGGCTGGGCAAAGGCGATGCGCGGCACGTAGCGCTGCGGATTGCGGTCGTACAGCGGGAACCAGCTGCACTGCACCTGAATCATCAACCGGTGGCCCGGCGCGACGCTGTGGCTCACCTGGGGTAACGCAATCCGGTAATGCACGACCTCGCCACTTGGCACGGGGCTTGGCCTGGCCGGGGCGTCGCGGTAGCGGCCGCGCAGGATTTCCATGGCCAGCGGCAGTTGGTAGCCGCCCAGACCTTCATTGCCGGGCACTTCGTCGGGCTGAACGTCGATGAGTTTGACGATCCAGTCCACGTCGCTGCCGGTGGTGGCGGCGAAGAGGTGGACGACGGGTTGCCCAGCCAGGCGCAAAGGCATCGTCAGCAGATCGGAGGTGTAGGTCAGCACATCCGGGCGATCGCCGGCAAAACGCTGGTCAGCCACCAGCCAGCGCTCCCACGCATAACCTGGGGCGGACTTGGGGCGGATCGGGCGCGGTTGGTACGTCACCGGCTTGGCGGGGTCGGAGACAAACTCGTCGAAGGCAGGGGTTTGCGCCGCTTCTGCCGCAATCGGCGCGTCAAAGTTCAGCTTGAAACCGGCTGTCAGAAACAGCCGCCGGCAAGGCACTGCGGCCGTGCCGGCCCGCGGCCAGGCGTCGTATTCGTGCCAGGTGTTGCTGCCGGTCTCGAAGGCCACCACGCGGGGGATGGACACCCCGGTCTGGCCGTCCTTCAGATGTGCGTTCAGGAACGGCAACAGCACGCGCTGTCGGAACCAGACGGCGGTGTCGCTGCCGAACTTCAGCGCACCGAGCTCGGCACCGTCAAGGAAGAACGGCGCCGGGTGGCTCCAAGGTCCGATGACGAGGTGGTTGTCTGCGCGGCTGGCCGGGCTCGCTTCCATGGCCGCGTGGGCTGCGCTGGCGCCGTAGATGTCCTCGGCATCCCACAGGCTTTGCACGTGCAGGGTGGGCACGACGGGCGCCTTCTCGCGCAGCAGTTGATCCAGCGCTTGGCCGCTCCAATGCGCGTCATAGTCAGGATGCGCCAGCACGCGTTGCCAAAAGGGCAGTCGATCCAGGCCAAGGGCCTGCCCCATCGCGGCGGCCGAGCCGGCCAGCAGCCAGCTTTCGTACTCGTCGTGGCGTTGGCCGGGCCAGCTGCCGACAACCGACTTGCCACTGGTCTGCCGCACGGCGTACTCGGCCGTAGGCAACTGCCTGAAGGCGCCATTGTGAAAAAAGTCGTCGCCTGTCCAGCAGTCGACCATCGGGTTGATTGCCACGCAGGCCTTGAGCGCCGGATGAGGCTCCAGCAAGCTCATCAAGGCGGTGAATCCGTCGTAGCTCAGGCCGAGCGAGGCCACGCGGCCGTTGCATTCGGGCAGGTTGGCCAGCAGCCACTCGATCGTGTCCCAGGCGTCAGTGCTGTGGTCTGCAGGCCCGTCGTTGAGCGGGCCGCGCACAGGCAGGTTCAGCACGTACTCACCTTCGGAGCCGAACTTGCCACGCACGTCCTGTACCACCAGGATGTACTGGCTGCGCACGAGATCGGCATGCAGCGGATGCAGCGCCCCGGCGGCGTCGGAGCTGCCGGTTACTTGTGTCAGCTCGGCCGCGTTGTAGGGCGTGCGTTCGAGCACCACCGGCGCCGGCGCAGCGCCGTGCGGCACGATGATCAGGGTGTGCAGTCGCACGCCGTCACGCATGGGGATCATCACTTCGCGCCGGTCATGGTCGGCGGCTCTGCGGGTGGCCGAGAACAATGCGGGAATGTCGCCGCCCGCTTGCGGTTTACTGGCGTCGATCATGGTGAGGACAAGGATACGGCAAAGTCTTCGAGCAGCTCGTCCGGTCCGTAGGTGCCCTCTTGTCGCGACCGGTTGAAGGTGGCGCCAAGCACCAGCCCTCGCGCGGGTATGCAGGCCGCCAGAACACCCCAGAAGCCAGTGTGGCCCCAGCAGTCGAGCCCGGCCAAGGACCGATGGAACATCAGGCCGTTGTGGCTGAAGTCGTCGAACCCGCATGGCGTGCGCTGGGCATCGAGCAAGCGCTTCAGCGTGTCGGCCCGCTCGAACACCCGGCCGTCAAAGAGCGCACGAAAAAACCGGTCGAGGTCGGCAAGCGTGCTGACCAGCCCGCCGCCGCCGAAGAGGTCGAAGCTGGCGTCGAAGGCGCTGGCGTCGATGTCTTGAAAAAACTGCGGCGAGCAGGCCGGCAATCCCGGCGCAGCGGTTTCGACGGCATCGAGCCAGGTTCGATGCAGCCCGAGTCGCTCAAACGACAGCAAGCTGCGCAGCGCAGCCGCCAGGCTCAAGTCGCTGGCCTGCTCCAGGATCTCGCCCAGCAGGATGTAGCCGGTGTCGCTGTAGTTGAAAGTCTCGCCGGGGGCGCACAGCGGCGCACCCAGAGCCATCGCAAGCTGAACCTGTTCTAGCCGGCTCCAGCGGTGCGCCGGTTCGCGCCGCAAAAGGTCAAGAAAGGCATCGCACGAACAGTGGTCACGCAGGCCGCTGCTGTGTCGCATCAGTTGTGCGATTGTGATGCTCTGCGGGTCGTAGCCGCCGCCAGTCAGCAGATGCAGGGTCGGCGCCGTCAGCCAGGCCGACAGCGGCGATTCGATCTGCAAGCCACGAGTTTCGACCATCCGCATCAGCGCGGCGGCCACATGGACCTTGGTCACGCTGGCGATTCGAAACGGTGTTGTGTCGGGTAGCGCTGGCGCTGCAGTTGTGCCTTCGCGCGCGAGGCTGCGGATCCAGGCGCCGCCGCGGCTGTCGGTTACATGAAGCATCAGCGGGTCTCGCCAACCGGTGCTCTTCATCCGCCTGAGCAGCGTCGCGTCGAAGCGTTGCAGCCAATCGGGTTGGTGGGTGCTCACAGTGCGGCCACCGCCTGAGCGCTCAGGGTGACCCGGTCCACTTTGCCGATGGACAGCATTGGCAGTTCCGGCAACAACACAAATTGCTTCGGACGCTTGTAGTCAGCCAGTTGTTCGCGGCATTGGATGTTCAGCTCGCCAATCAGCATCGATGTCTGGGCCGACTCCTTTGCGACGACGAAAGCCACGCCCACTTCAAACCAGATGGGGTGCGGTGCTGCCACCACCGCGGCGATTTGCACGCCGGGGTGAGCTGCGATCACTGCCTCCACCTCCGCCGGGTAGACGTTGTAGCCACCCGACTTGAACATCTCCTTTTTGCGGCCCGCAAGTCGCAGCCGGCCATCTGGCAGCAGTGCGCCGAGGTCGCCGGTGCGGAAGTACCCATCCCCGGTGAACGCAGCCGCGCTGGCCGCGGAGTCGCGCCAATAGCCGAGCAGGCAACGCGGCGAACGCACTTCAATCTCGCCGATGTCACCTGCGGCCAAGGCACCGGCGATACGCAGCTCGGTGGCAGGCATCGGGTACCCGACACTGCCCGTCAACTCGGCCAAGGAACGGGTCGGCGCCATCGCCGTGATCGCGCTGGTGGTCTCGGTCATGCCGTAGTTGGTCGCGATGGGTGCGATTTTGCCCAGTGCCTCGGCGAGCTCGGCCGGGATCGGTGCACCTTCGATCGCGATGACCTGCACGCTGCTCAGATCGGTGCTGTCGAATTCTGGCAGGGCGCGCTGCAGGATGAAGGTGCTTGGCACCGAGCCCCAGAACGTGACGCGCTCTGTGGCTATCAACTGCAAGGATGCCAGCGCATCGAACTTTCGCTGGAACACGACACAGCCACCAGCCAGGATAGTGGGCAGCGTCAGGTCGATGATCGACCCGACATGGCTGATGGGCAGGAAGTTCAAGGTACGTAGAGGGTCCATCGGCCACAGGGCGTTTTGCGCGCGGCAGAACGCGACGATGGCGGCTTCATGCAGCATCGCTCCCTTGGGCAGGCCGGAGGATCCGGAGGTGTAGACGATCACACAGGGCTGCGCAGCGGTGCAGGCCGAGTTTGTGGAGGCCGTTGTATCCGGCGGTGCCGAAACAAGGTCGGGCTGGGCAAGAAAAGTCGCCAATGACACAGCAGCAGCAGGTGAAGTGGCGGCGTCAGCCGTGGCGTCCGGTCCGTTGTCCTCGACCACGACGAGCCGTGCTTGCAGCGCGTGCTGCGCCAGGATGGCAGCGATCTCGACCGGATAGTCCCGCTTGCCCAGGCGCCCAAATGAAAACACCAGGCGTGCCTGCAAGTTGCATAGCCGGTGCTCGAGTTCCTGAGGCTGGCAGCGCGGATCGAGGCCACACCAGATAGCACCCAGCGACACGGTGGCCAGCAGGCACACCAGGCTTTCGCGGCCGGGTGGCGCCAGCATGGCGACACGGGCACCCGAGCGCACACCCTGTGCGGTCATGGCCGATGCCCAGTGCTGGACCTGCGCTTGCAACTCGCCGAAATTCATGCGGCCGAGTTCGTCGACCAGCGCTTCACGCAAAGGATGTCGATCGGCCCACCAGGCCAGGTGGGCCGACAAGGTGGCGGGCAATAAAGCGGGCGCAAGGGTCATGGGGTGTCGCCTATCAGGAGGGTGCGGCACCGTCCATCAGCGCGAGCCAGTCGGCTGCAAGCGCCAACTTGTCGGCACCCAGCACCTCCACCTCGGCCGCGATGTGGACGCGAACACCGCCTTTCGATCTGCTTTGCACGTCCTTGATCGTGAAGCGGCCGCGGATCTGCGCACCGGCAGGAATGGGGCTGGTGAAGCGCACCCGGTCAAACCCGTAGTTGACAAGGTCTGCATCGATGGGAATGACGCGGGCGGATTTGGCAAGGCAGGTCAGCAGGGCCAGCGTTTGAAACCCGAAAGCGATCGGCCCACCAAACGGGCTGTGCGCCCGCGCCTAGGCCGGATCAATGTGGTTGGGGTCGGGGTCCCGGGTGACACGACCGAAGTCGTTGATGTCCTCTTGCGGCACAAGCATCCAGTCAGACAGTCGAGGCTCGCGTGGCCAATCGCCGATCAGGTCGGCAAAATGGAGTTCGGGTCTTGGATCTGTCATAGGGTGCCGCGCGCGAGTGAAGCCTGGACGAGGGTAGCATCGCCGCCGCGACCAGGTCCATATCAAGAAGCTGCCATCTTCAAGCCTCGCTTGGACGGTTGATACTGCGGCTCCAGAGGAGCGATTCAAGATGCAACTATTGATACATGCCGGAGCCGGCAATGTGAGCCGCGACAGCGACCTGGGCCAACTTGAGCCGCAGATGCTTGAAGGGCTGAAGGCCGCGCTCGAAACAGGCTACGCCATCCTGCGCGCAGGCGGTAGCAGCCTGGACGCCGTGACCGAAGTCGTTGCCTGCATGGAAGACAACCCGCTGTTCAATGCCGGACGCGGCTCGGTGCTGAGTCGCGAGGGCCGGGTAGAGATGGATGCGGCCGTCATGGATGGCCGTGGCCGGCAGGCGGGTGCCGTGGCGTGCGTGGGCAATGTCCGCAACCCGGTGCGGGCCGCACGCTGCGTGATGGAACGGTCGCCGCATGTGCTGCTGGTCGGGGCAGGTGCTGAGGCCTTTGCGCGCGACAGTGGCTGCGCGATAGTGTCGCCTCACTATTTTGTGACGCCGGAAATGTATGCCTACTGGTCGTCGCTGCGCGGGCCGGGCAAGCCAGAGCTTGAAATCTCGGCCGGTGGCATCGCCAGCAAGCATGGCACGGTGGGTGCGGTGGCGCTGGATCTGCACGGCAATGTGGCGGCAGCTACTTCGACCGGTGGCATGACCAACAAGATTGCCGGCCGGGTGGGCGACGCACCGATTCCTGGCGCCGGCACCTATGCCTGCAACCGCAGCGTGGCGGTTTCGTTCACCGGAACCGGAGAACATATCCTGCGCACTGCCGCCGGGCACCAGCTGGCCGCGTTGATTGAGCACAAGGGCCTGTCGGTCCCTGACGCGATGACGGTCTTGTTGGCCGAGTTGACCGCTATCGGCGCAGAGGTCGGAATTATCGCCATCGGGCCGCAGGGCGGCTGGTGCATTGACTTCAACACCACCGGCATGTTGCGCGGCAGTGTCGACGCCAGCGGAAATATTGTGACTGCCATGTTCATCGATGGTGCGGTGCGACGGCTGGCCGGCTGACGCCCGCTCGCCCGACCCCGCGGGCACAGACGGCCAGGACAAGCGCCGCCAACACACTGCCCACCGCGCCGACCAGAGCGATCGACTGCGGCAGCGCCATTGGGCCGCTGAGCAGATGCTGCGATGACAAGGCGACCAAGGTCGGACCTGTCGATGCCACCACGGCCGTGGTGGCGCTGATCATGCCAGTGCCCAGGCCGCGCCGATTTTCCGGCAACAGCGCCTGTGCGTTGACATAGGTCAGAGACAGCGCGGCCACGGTGCACACGCCGCTGAGCGTGAGGGCCACAGCCAGCCAGGCGGGGGCTGGTACCAGGTACACAGCCAACAGTGGCCCGCAGCAAAACGCTGCTGCGGCGGCCAGCCAGACCCGGCCCGCCAGGGCATGACGGCGGTACAGGCTGTCACCGAGCCAGCCTCCGATCAGCGGCCCGGCGCTGCCAGCGATCAAGGTAATGATGCCGAAGGTGAACCCCGCCTGTTGCGCGTCGTATCCAAAGTTGCGTGTGAAGACCGTGGGCATCCAGCTCAGGCTGGCGGCGTCGACAAGGGCCACGAGCGCCGCGGCGCTGGCCAGGGTGACGATCAGCTTGACCGGCAGCGCAGGCGCGGGCTGTGCCGACGGCGCAGCATGGGTACCCTGGGCCATCGGCTGACCGCGTCGGTCCCGCAAGCCGAAGACCAGCGGCAGCATCAGCAGACCCGGCAGCGCCAGCAGAAATGTGGTCGCGCGCCAGGGCTCGGGGCCAAGCACTGAAGCCCAGGAGATGAATGCGCCGCCCTCCGCCAGTCGCTGTACGACGCCGGCCAGCATGATCGCCAACGATGGGCCAGAACCAAGCACCACAAAAAATACACCCACCGCCCGGCCACGCTGCTCGGGCGGGAATGCATCGTTGACCCAGGTCATCGCCAACGGCAGCTTCATGCCGGCGCCGACGAACAGCAGCAAACGTCCGACCACCAGCAACTCGAAGCTGCCGGCGAGAGCGCAGGCCATGGCGCCAAGCGTCCAGATCGCGATTGCAATCGACATCAGCAGGCGCCGCGAAAAACGGTCGCTGAGCCAACCGCCAACCAGACTCATCACGACAAAGGGGACGGCGCCGACGGCGCCGAGCAGCAGGCTGATCTGCACGTCGCTGATGCCCAGCGTCTTGCGGATCGGGTCGACCATGACATTCATCGGAAGTTTGGCCAGATCCAAGCTGACGGTGACCAGCACCATCATTGCGAGTACTGCATAGGCCTGCCAGCGGCTGTAGAGCTTGACCTGCTTGGCGCCAGCCTCAGACCCGAACATCGCTTCGTGCGATTCCATCAGCAGACTACCGGCTTGAGCTTCGACAGGCCGGTGAGCACATCGTCGAGCGACGCCAACACGCCAAAGACGCCATCTTCTACCGTGACCATGTGGAGCGCAGCGCTATGGGCATAGGCGTCGGCGCTGGCGCAGGCATCTTGAACCAGCAGGCATTGGTACTTGCGGTCCACCGCCTCACGCAAGGTGGTGTGCACGCAGACATCGGTCGTACAGCCGGAAAAGATCAAGTGTGTGATGCCGCGCGCGCGCAGCACCAGCTCGAGGTCGGTCTGGTAGAACGCTCCGTTGGCGGTCTTGTCGACGATGACGTCCCCCGCAAGCGGCGTCAGTTCCGGAACAATCTGGTACCCGGGGCTGCCACGCAACAGCGAACCGGGGTCGCCGCGTTTCATCTCGATGCCAGCACGCCTGGCACGCCAATGATCATAGGCATTGGCGTCGGCGAGGTCGGCCCGGTAACCCTGGCAGGTCCAGATCACCAGGCAGCCTGCCGTTCGGGCAGCGTCGGTCAGCCGCTTGATGGGAGCGATCACCGCGCGCAGCGGCGCCGGATCGTAGCCCTTCTTTGCAAAGTACCCATCGGTCGATAGAAAGTCAACCTGCAGGTCGATCGCCAGCACGGCAGTTCGTGCTGGGTCAAGTTGACCGTCGTAGGGGTAGTTGAAGGGCCGGGCCTTGATCATTGGGTTTTCTCCTTTGCCATGGCTGGTTTATAGCCGGGAGTGCGCCGGGCGGCCATGTCAAGAAGACGACATGCGTGATCGCTGCGGCCCATGCACAATGCAACAACAACGGATCAACTGTTTCGCCGATGTCGAGATCCTTTGTCCTGCGCCTGGCGCCTGGCGGCGGCCACGGCCTACTACCTGGCCAAGAACCACGGCATCACCAATGTGGCGGTGCTGGAAGCCGGCTGGATCGGCGGCGGCAACACCGGCCGCAACACCACCATCGTGCGCTCAAACTACCTCTACCCCGAGAGTGCGCGGTTGTATGACTTTTCGGTGCAGCAGTACGAGCAGTTGGCGCAGGAACTCAACTTCAACATCATGTTCAGCCAGCGGGGTGTGATGACGCTCGCGCATTCGCGCCACGACCTGGATTCGCAGTCGCGTTGGGTCAATGCGATGCTGTGCAATGGCGTCGATGCCGCACAGCACGCGGCCGAACACTCAGCCTGCCTCGACGGCGCGCGCGGCGCGCGTGGTCTGCACATAGCCACGGCCGCAAAGCAGCATCAGTCCAGCGGCGATCATCAAGGCGGTTGCGGATGTAGCCGTCATCGCCAGCATCAGGCCATCGGAGCGTGGCTTCAGCGCATCGGAAATGGCGCCCACGACGGCAGGGCTGAGCGAACCGAGGACCATGTTGAACATGATGATCAGCGAGATCAGGCGCGCACGCAGTGGCGCCGGGGTCATCTCTTGCAGGGCTGTCGGAAAGACCATCGTGCCGGCCATCAGGAAGGTGTGGTGCAAAGCCATCAGCGCGAACAGCTCCACCGGCGTTCTCGCCAAGAAAAGCGTTGCGGCAAAGACACCGCTGGCTGCCGCAGCGAAGGCCAAAACCCGCA
>JBIKPD010000183.1:0-7624 GCA_044357665.1 Roseateles sp.
TACGGCATCCTCGAACTCTCCGTGAATCCATCAGCGCAGCAACTGTCCTTGACAAGGCTGCTGCTGTTCTCGACGGCACCGCCCCTGTGGGGCCTGATCAACAACGCGGCGATCCTGGCAGGTGCTGTCTTTGCCGGCGGTCTGACGCAAGCCCGCAGCAAGGCTCAGAGTCGCCTGATGTGTTCTCATGGCGAAAGCCATGATCACGAACATCCCGCCGACCCTGGAATTAGACGCGACCCGGCGTCCGACCTGCCCGGCATGCCTGCGTCCGCGCGTAGTCTGCCTGTGTGAATGGATCAGGCCGGTCAGCAATCGGGTGGAACTGGTCTTGCTGCAACATCCGCTGGAACAGCAGCATGCCAAGGGCACGGCAAGGCTGCTGCATCTGAGTCTGGCGCGCAGTCGCTTGCTGGTGGGCGAGGTGTTCGATCCGGCCTTGGTGGCGCCGCCCGATCGCCGCACGCTTTTGCTTTATCCAGGAGCCGACGAGACTGCCCCCGACCTGCTGCTGGATCCGGCCATTGGCTGCGCTGCATTGCGTCTGATCGTGCTCGATGCCACCTGGCGCAAGAGCCGCAAGATGATCCATCTGAACCCTTGGCTGCAAGACCTGCCGCGCTGTTCATTGCTCGATCCGCCGCCATCTCGCTACCTGATCAGACGCGCCCATCAAACGCATCAGCTCTCGACGCTCGAAGCCAGTCTGCTGGCCATCGGCCAGATCGAAGGTGATGCCGAGCGCTATCAGCCCATGCTGCAGGCCTTCGATGGCTTTGTGCAGGCGCAGCAGCGACAATCGGCACCATGGCCAAACCAATCCCCCGTCTCAGCCCCGACCAAATCAAGCGCGTGATTGCCACAGCGTTTGACGATTTGCCGCCCTATAACAAGGTTTTGCAGGAGTTCGCGATCACCCAGGGTGAGTTGGTGCAGTTGATGAAGCGTGAGCTGACATCACCGGCCTACAAGCTCTGGGTTGCGCAGGGCAAAGGTGTCAAGAAGCCGACCGCCAAGTCGACATTTCCACATGGGCGCTGAGCTTCACTTGCCGATACAGAACTTGCTGAAGATCTCTCCGAGCAGGTCGTCCGCAGAGAATTGACCGGTGATCTCGCCCAAGGCATCGTGAGCCAGGCGTAGTTCTTCGGCGAGCAGGTCGAGCGCCGGCGGCGTCTGAGCGGCCACAGCCCTTGCCAGCAGCAGGTGTTCGCGCGTGCGCTGCAAGGCCTGGACATGGCGTTCGCGGGCGATGTACAGGCCTTCTGGCGTCGACTGCCAGCCAACCTGTTCCAGCAGCCTGCGCCGCAACTCGTTCAGCCCTTGGCCCGACTTGGCTGACAGGCTCAGCGCGCCTGCTGGCAAGGGCCCGCTACTCGCCGCATCGGCCTTGTTGTAGACCTGCAGAATCCGCTGCGGCGCGATGCCGGCCAGGCGGGACTGGATCAGCGAGTCGCCGGCCTGATAGTCAGGCTGGCCGATGCGGGTCAGGTCATGCATGAAGATCAGCATGTCGGCATCGTTGATCGCGTCCCAACTGCGCGCCACGCCGATCCGTTCGACCTCGTCGTCGGTGTCGCGCAGACCGGCGGTGTCGCTGATATGCAGCGGCACGCCTTCGATCTGAATCGTCTGGCTGACCTTGTCGCGGGTCGTGCCTGGCACCGGCGTGACGATGGCCAGTTCAGCGCCGGCCAGGGCGTTCAGCAAGGAGCTCTTGCCCACATTGGGTTGGCCGGCCAGCACGACCTTGATGCCCTCGCGCAGGATTGCGCCCTGGCGCGTGCGCTGCAGGACGCCGTCGACCCTGGTTTGCAGGCGCGCGAGTTGGCCCAGCGCATCGGCCTGCTGCAGGAAATCGAGCTCTTCCTCGGGGAAGTCGAGCGTCGCCTCGACCAGCATGCGCAGCTTGATCAATGCGTCGCGTAGCTCGCTGACCTCGCTCGAGAGCGCGCCGGCCAGCGCCCGGCTGGCGCTGCGGGCTGCGGCCTCGGTGCTGGCGTCAATCAGGTCGCTGACGGCCTCGGCCTGCGCAAGGTCGAGCTTGCCGTTCAGATAGGCGCGCTGGGTGAACTCACCCGGCTGCGCCAAACGCAGCCGCAAATCGCGGCCGGCGTCGAGACAGCGCGCGAGCAGCAATTGCAGCACGACCGGGCCGCCATGGGCTTGCAGCTCCAGCACATGCTCGCCGGTATAGGAATGCGGGCTGGGGAAAAACAACGCCAGTCCCTGGTCGATCGCTTCGCCCTTGGCGTCGAGAAAGGGCAGGTAAGTCGCTTCGCGCGGCCGCAAGTCGCGAGCACAGATCGTAGCGATCAGGGGCTGCAAGTCTGCTCTGGAGGAAATCCGCAAGATGCCAACCGCTCCGCGTCCCGGGGCAGTGGCGATGGCGGCGATAGGGTCTTGATGGCGCGACAGCATCGGCTGATTTTATCGGCACCGGAGCCTGCAGCCCCGCAGCGGGCGAATGATCCTAAATCCGGTAGTTGGACGCAGCCAGCATGCCGTAGCGTGGCTCAACCGGATGCGTAGCGTTCTTACCCGTTGGGTGATGGCTGGCGGAGAGAAAAATCTCAAGCAGCATGCGGCCTTCGTGGCGGTCAGAAGCGGGCAACTGCCAAATCTAGGATTATTGGTGCGGGGGAGGCTGGTATCGAGTGTTCTCGTGAAACTTGATGCCTGCCCTGTTCTCATTTCCAGTCAAATTTCCGACCGGCTTTGAAGCGCTGCCCCGCGGCGCAGATTTGAATCGAAACCGGCCGATAAAAAAACCCCCGGACCAGGGGACGGCCGGGGGGTTCGTGACTTGCTGACGACTTGGTCGTCGAGCCGGGCTAACTGTTCTGCACGCCGAGCTGCTTGTTGATCATCCATTGCTGGGCGATCGACAGGATGTTGTTGGTCAACCAGTAAAGCACCAGGCCCGAGGGGAAGACGAAGAACATGAAGCTGAAGGCCAGCGGCATGAACCACATCATCTTGGCTTGCATCGGATCCGGCGGGGTCGGGTTGAGCCAGACCTGGAACAGGCTCGAAGCCGTCATCAACAGGGGCAGGATGAAATAGGGATCCTTGTCGGCCAGGTCCACGATCCAACCCAGCCAGGGCGCGCCGCGCATTTCGACGGTCGACAGCAAGACCCAGTACAAGCCCATGAAGAATGGCATCTGCAGGAAGATCGGCAGGCAACCGCCGATCGGGTTGACCTTTTCCTCGCGGTAGATGCGCATCATTTCCTGCTGCATTTCCTGCGGTTTGTCCTTCAGCCGCTCGCGCATGGCCTGCACCTTGGGACCGACCGCCTTCATCTTCGCCATGCTGCGGTAGGCGCTGGCATTGAGCCAGTAAAAAGCGATTTTCAGCAGCACGACCAGCGCGATGATGGCCCAACCCCAGTTGCCGAGCAGGCTGTGCAACTGGTCGAGCAGCCAGAACAACGGTTGCGACAGCATCTTGAACATGCCGTAGTCCTTCACCAGGTCCAGGCCTGGTGCCAGGGCGGCGAGCTTGTTCTCTTCCTGCGGACCAACGAAGAGCTGGTCCGATCGGGCCGCTGTCGCTCCCGGTGCGAGCGGCGCCAGGGTGTACACCATGCCGACCGAGTACATCTTGCTGTCGACCTTCTTGGCGAAGAATTCGCGCGGGCCGGCTTCATTGTTGAGCCAGGCGCTGGCGAAATAATGCTGCACCATGGCGACCCAGCCGTCATTGGCGGTCTTCTCGATGTCGACTTTGCCTTTGTCGATGTCGGTGAATTCGACCTTGCGGAACTTGGTCTTGTCGGTGTAGGCGGCCGGGCCGGTGAAGGTCGAGTAAAAGTCCGAGCCGCCCGGGCCAGCGATGCCGTCGCGCACCAATTGCACATAGACCTGCGGGGTCAAGGCAGTCGTGCCGACATTGACGATTTCATGCTTGACGCCGATGACATAGTCGCCGCGCTTGAAAGTAAAAATCTTGACCAGCTTGACGCCGCTGATTTCGGGCGACTCGAGCTTGACGATGAGCTCGTTGACACCCGCCTTCAAGGTCCGCTCGCCAGGCATAAAGGTCATCAAGGTGCCATGGTTGGGCAAGGGCTCGCCCTTGCTGCCGAGCAGGCCTGATTGCGCCTTGTAGCTTCGTCCTGCAGCATCAAGCAGCAGCACCGGCGTTGCCTGATTGGGCTTCTTGTCCTGGATATGCAAAGCCTGCAACAAGGGGTCGAACAAGCCTGTTTCCGGGCTGGTCAGATATTGCAGCAGTTCGACCCGGCTGACATCGCCGCCGAGCGACTCTAGCGTGACGTTCATGACGTCAGTCTTGATCAAGACCTGTTCGCTGGCTTGCGCGGCTACAGCGCCTGCCGGCACCATGCCCGTCACTGCGCCGGGCAGACTTGTCGGCGCCAGGCCTGGCGTTGCCACGCCGGCAGCGCCGGGTGCCGAGACCGCAGCGACCGGTTTCGCGGCAGGGGGGCTGAACATGGAAAGCTGCCCATGTTCTTTTTGCCAACCGTCCCAGAGCAGGACGAGGGACATGGTGAACACCACCCACAGCACGGTGCGGCGAATATCAGTCATGAGAAGGTTTCTGGATTGGAGGTTCGGGGGGAGGCTGACTTGATGCCCAGGCGGGTAAACAAGGCAGGCGCATTGTCAGGCACGCCGTCATGGCCGCCTTGGCAAAAGGGATTGCAACGCAAAATTCTGCTGCCGGCCAGATAGCTGCCAGCCACTGCGCCATGGCGCTGCAAGGCTTCAATCGCATAGATCGAACAGGTCGGCTCGAAGCGGCAAGATGCACCGAGCCACGCACTCAGCATCAGCCGGTAAAAGCGCACGGCGCCGATCAGCGCTCGCTGAGCGATCGATGGCTGCTTGTTCATGTCCGGATCAAAGGCTGGTGCGAACCCGCACGCGGCCGGCCAACTGGGCCAATTCGCCATGAGCGGCCAGGCGCAGGGCGTCGGATGCGGCGCTCGGGAACAGCTTGCGGTCAAAAGGCGAGCGCAGGCGCACCACCCACATGCCGGGTGGCAGTTGAGCATGGTCTGCGAAGGCGGCGCGAATCTGACGCTTCAGCAAGGAGCGGGTGACAGATCGCTTGGCATGGCGTTTGGGCACGACAACGCCGAGCCAGCAGGCTTCTGGGGGTGTTTCATCCACAGGGCTGTGGAGCATCTGTGCGTCACCTGTTGATAACTTGCTATTTCCGGTGCACAAGACCTTGCCGGCCTGGCTTGGACATGCGGCCAGATGGTGCACGGCGAAATGGCTGCTGCGAGCGCGGCTGGCAGTTCCCAGGACGCGGACAAAGTCGGCAGATCGCACGATGCGGCCCATCACAGGCCTGTTGTCCTGACTCAGACAGCCAGGCGCTTGCGACCTTTGGCGCGGCGCGCGGCGATGACGGCGCGGCCGCCACGTGTCTTCATGCGGACCAGGAAGCCGTGGGTACGGGCGCGGCGGGTCTTGGAGGCTTGATAAGTGCGTTTCATGATGATGGCCCAGTGGGGTAATTCGGTAAGGTCCAGGGTCGTCAGATGACGCCCTGGCTGGTGGTGGCTAGCAGTTGCCGGAATACAAACGGACCTGCGGTTTGCAACCCGGTCATCGGTCTTCGGCTGTAGACAGCCTCGAATCAATGTTCACTGATCAGCCCCGCGCCGGTGCGCTTGGCATTCACAATGTTGGCCAAATCCCCCTGGTTGAGTCGTCCGTCCTCGATGGATAGACCAGACAACCGCCGGTTTCGGTCAACGCTGTGTAGGTCGAGCATTCTGGCATGGTCATGCCAATTGCGCTACCCAGCGTCCGGAAAACCCGCGATTACAACAAACTTTTGGCCCCAGGTCAATGCAATTCTCGGGAATACCCGCAGCGAGTAAGGCTGAAAGCTTGCCAAAAATCTGTGGATAACCTCTGGTTTTTATGTTTTCAGTCCGTACAATCGGGCCCCTCCTGAACAAGTTTTCCACAATGAGCGCAGAGATGCTTGGCGCAGACCTGTGGCAGCGCGGTTGTGATCGATTGGCCGCTGAACTGCCCGAACAACAATTCAATACCTGGATTCGTCCCTTGCCGCCTGCCGTTCTGGCTGACGGTGCTGGCGCGGATGGCCTGGTGTTTTGCTTGCGCGTGCCCAATCGTTTCAAGCTCGACTGGATCCGCAACCAATATTCAAGCAGGATCGAGTCGATCTTGTCCGAACTGGCCGGCAAGCCGGCCAAGCTCGAACTGGCACTGGCCTCCCGGGACAATGCCGGGCAGCCGCCGCATGCGCTGCCCGTCAACCAGCCGATCGCGGTCGGGCAGGTTTTGCACAATGGCTTGCGGCCGGTGTCGATCAATGGCGGCGCTACCTCTCAATCCAGTTCATCGCCTAACCAGATCGCGCAGCAAAGCCCGGCTCCGAGTTCCACGCGCCACCGCATCAACAGCGCGCTGACCTTTGACAATCTGGTGCCGGGACGCGCCAACCAGATGGCGCGAACCGCGGCCCTGCATGTCGCCGGCGCGCCAGGCCAGATGTACAACCCGCTGTTCATCTATGGCGGCGTGGGTCTGGGCAAGACGCATTTGATCCATGCGGTCGGCAATGCCTTGCTGAAGGACAAGCCGGACGCCCGCGTGCTCTATCTGCATGCCGAGCAGTTCATCTCCGATGTGGTGAAGAACTACCAGCGCAAGACCTTTGATGAGTTGAAAGCCAAATACCATTCGCTCGACCTGCTGCTGATCGACGATGTGCAGTTCTTTGCCGGCAAGGAGCGCACGCAGGAGGAGTTCTTCAACGCCTTCGAAGCGCTGCTGGCCAAGCGGGCTCACATCATCATGACCAGCGACACCTACCCGAAGGGCCTGGTGGACATCGACGAGCGCTTGACCAGTCGCTTCGATGCCGGCTTGACCGTGGCGATCGAGCCGCCCGAGCTCGAGATGCGGGTGGCGATCCTGATCAAGAAGGCCGAAGCCGAGGCCACGCCGATGCCCGAGGATGTGGCCTTTTTCATCGCCAAGAATGTGCGTGCGAATGTGCGCGAGCTCGAAGGTGCGCTGCGCAAGGTGCTGGCCTACAGCCGCTTCAGCCACAAGGAAATCAATATCCAGTTGGCACGCGAGGCGCTGAAGGATCTGCTGTCGATCCAGAACCGGCAGATCTCGGTGGAAAACATCCAGAAGACGGTGGCCGACTTCTACAAGATCAAGATCGGTGACATGTATTCGAAGAAGCGCCCGGCCTCGATTGCCAGGCCGCGCCAGATCGCCATGTATATCGCCAAGGAGCTGACGCAGAAGAGTTTGCCGGAAATCGGCGAGTTGTTCGGCGGCCGCGATCACACGACCGTGCTGCATGCGGTGCGCAAGATCGGCGGCGAAAGACAGAAAAATACCGAACTGAATCAGCAATTGCATGTGCTGGAGCAGACTTTAAAGGGTTGATTCAGCTGGCAATGGCTGATTCGGGCAGGAATTGGCTTCGGAGTAAGTCAAAATGCGCAGTGCTGGCGTGATTGCGCCATACCGATCAAAACAAGCGGAAAGAGGTTGACATGATTGTGTTGAAAGCCACCCAGGACAAGGTGCTTGGCGCCCTGCAAGCGGTCGCCGGCATCGTGGAGCGCCGCCACACCTTGCCCATACTC
>JBIKPD010000184.1:0-7575 GCA_044357665.1 Roseateles sp.
GCGGCACCTTGAACCCTTCCTGTCTGAACTTGGCCAGCTCCGGGTCGGCGATCTGCGGCTTGCCTTCGAGGGCCGCACGGTGCCACCAGGGGCGCTGCTCGAGGTCGAGGCTGCGATGCTCGGGCAGCAACATCTCGGCCGGGTCATACATCTCGCGCCAGGGTGAAGGGCAGTCGAACGGATGGTGCGGGTCGGGGAATGAAGCCCAGGTGAAAAAAGGCTGTTCGCCTTGCTGGCGCTGCAATTGCGCGATCGTCCGGTCGGCCACCCAGGTGCTGCTATGCCATTCGACGGGCAGGGCCGAGTCCCATGTCTGTGCTGCGCCGCTGCCCTCGCGAAGGCTGCTCTGCCAAAGCTCGAGCGCCTCGGGGTGGTCGAGAAACCAATGTTCGAAGCGATGGATGGGCGCTGCGCTCTTTTGCAAGCGGTTGCGGTGGAATTTGCCCAGCGCAGCCAGTTCGACATGCTCGAACCCCATATAGGGCCCGACCCAGTCATCGGGATAGCCCGGTGCGCTCTGGCGGCATTCGGGCGTGCCGGTCGGTGCAAAGGTGTTCTTGGTCGAAAAATGCGCCTTGCCGATAAAGGCGGTGGCATAGCCGGCATTGGCCAGGGCAGCGGCCATGCCTTCAGCGCCGACGGCCGGATCGAGATCGACGCCGTTGTCCCAGGCCCCATGGGTCAGCGGCAGCTGGCCGGTCAGGATCGATGCGCGCGCCGGTTGGCAGACCGCGCTCGGGGCGATGCAGTTGGAAAACCTGGTGCCCGAGCGGGCCAGCGCATCGAGATGCGGCGTGCTCAGCCGGGCATTCTCATAGCCGATGCAGTCGCCGCGCTGCTGGTCGGTGGTGATGAACAGGATGTTCGGGCGCCGGCCGTCAAGCTTGCCTTGTGTGGATGACATGTTCAAAGCTTGTTTTCCTTGCCGATGCGGGGAATCTTGTGCTGGTCGAGCGCGATGCAGACATTGCGCGTTTCCATGTAGAAGTCAAAGCTCCAGTCGCCGCCGTCGCGGCCGATGCCGCTGTCCTTCATGCCGCCGAATGGGGTGGACAGATGGCGGGAGATCTCGGTGTTGACCCAGACCATGCCGGCCTGCAGCGACCTCGCCATCCGGTGCGTGCGGCCGACATCGCTGGTCCACAGATAGCTCGACAGGCCGAAGCGGCTGTCATTGGCCAGGGCCAGCGCATCGGCCTCGTCGTCGAAGGGCAGCACCGCCAACACCGGGCCGAAAACTTCCTCCCTGGCGATCTCCATCGACGCAGTGACGCCCGAGACAATCGTCGGCGCGAACCAGTTGCCCCCTGCGGGCAAGCCGGCCGCAGCGCCGGGCAGGCCGCCGCAGCGCAGCATGGCGCCTGCTTGCTCGGCCTGCCGGCAATGCTCGCTCACCTTGGCGAGTTGCCGGCTGTGGATCAGCGGGCCGAGTTCGGTGGCCGGATCAAAGGGATCGCCGACCTGGATGGTGGCGGCGCGCTTGACCAGGCGTTCGACGAACTGGTCGTGAATATTGCGCTGCACCAGCAGACGCGAGCCGGCATTGCAGCGCTGCCCGTTGAGGCTGAAGATCATGAACGAAACCGCGTCGAGCGCGCGCTCGAGGTCGGCGTCGTCGAAGACGATCACCGGGCTCTTGCCACCGAGCTCGAAATGCACCCGCTTCAGGCTCGGGGCTCCCTGTGCCATGATGCGTGAGCCGGTCTTGGTGCCGCCGACAAAGGCGATCGCCTTGATACGCTTGTCCTGGGTCAGGGCCGTTCCCGCGCCTTCACCGAGGCCGTGGACGACATTCAGCACCCCCGCAGGCAGGCCGGCTTCGAAAGCGATCCGGGCCAGCAGCGTCGCTGTCAATGGGCTCCATTCGGCCGGCTTGTGCACGACCGTGCAGCCCGCTGCCAGCGCTGGCGCGATCTTCCAGGTGCCGAGCATGAAGGGCATGTTCCAGGGCGTGATGGCACCGACCGGGCCGATCGGCTCGCGCAGCGTGTAGTTCAGATGCGTCGGCGTCGGGTAGCTGCGGCCATCGGCAGCTTGGCCGCATTGGTCGGCGAAGTAGCGGAAGTTTTCGGCTCCGCGGGCGGCGGTCTTGCCGGTGAAGCGCAGTGGCTGGCCGGTGTCGGCGGTCTCCAGCAGCGCGATCTGCTCGGCATGTTGCTCGATCCGGTCGGCGATTGCATGCAGCAGGTCACGCCGCTGCCCTGCTGGCCAGCCGCGCCAGCTTTCGAAGGCGGCGGCGGCGGCCGAACTGGCGGCCTCGATGTCGGCTCCGCTGCCCAGCGCCGTGTGGTTCAGCAAAGTCCCGTCCGATGGCGACAGGTTCGCAAACTCGCGACCGTCAATGCTGGGGCAAGCCGCGCCGTTGATGAAATGCGGCAACACCGGCGTGGCGAGCGCGTCGATCATTGCCTGGGCCTGGAGCCGGTTGGCCTGCGCTGGATTACTCATGGATGGATTCGCCTTTTCGGTTCAGACATTGTTCGGTGCATGCTCATTGCAGTTCGATCTTTCGACTCTTGATCAGCTGCTGCCAGCGCCTTGTATCGGCCTCGACCCGCGCGCGCAGCACCTGTGCCGGGGCGGGCGTGGCTTCAATGCCGATCTTTGCCAAAGCCTGGCGCATCGCTTCGTCCTTCAAGGTTGCATCGACCGCCTGCTGCAGGGTATTCAGGGTGTCCGGCGCCAGGCCGCTGGGTGCAAACAGGCCGATCCAGCCGCCGACTTCATAGCCCGGCAGCCCGGCCTCGCTGAGGGTGGGCAGATCCGGCACCAGCGCCGAGCGTTTGCTGGTGGTTACCGCCAGCGCCCGCAGCCTGCCCGACTGGACATGGGCCTGCGCTGCGGCCAGCGCTGGAAACATCATGTCCAGGCGTTGCCCCAGCAGGTCGGTCAGCGCCGCAGAAGCGCCCTTGTAGGGCACATGGATCATCGATGTGGCGGTCATGTTCTCGAACAACTCGCCAGCCAGATGGACGCTGGTGCCATAGCCCGGTGAGCCATAGCTGAGCTGACCGGGCCGCGCCTTGACATAGGCGATCAGCTCGGTGACGCTGTTGACCGGCAATTCGCGCGGCACCACGAGCACGCCTGGCACTTCGGCCACCAGCAGCACCGGCAGCAGATCGCGCTCGAACAGATAGGGCAATTTTTTCTGGATCGCGGCGTCGATCGCATTGCTGGCGCTGCCCATCAGCAAGGTGTAGCCATCGGCAGGCGCGCTGGCGACTGCGGCGGTGCCGATCGACGCGCCAGCACCCGCCCGGTTCTCGATCACCACCGGCTGTCCGAGCCGCTTCTGCAGGCCGGGCGCCAGCAGGCGCGCCGCGCTGTCGGCCGCGCCACCCGGAATGAAGGGCACGACGATGCGCAGCGGCTTCTCAGGCCAGGCGGCATGGGCCGGGAGGATTGATGCCAATGTGGCGAACGCCAGCAGCCGGGTCATGCGCCGCAGGATGGGTTGGAGCTGGATTCGAGTCATCGCTCAGTCTCCCTTGCCTGGCTGGATGCCGAGCGACTGCACCAGGGCCTTCCAGCGCAAGACTTCGGCGGCGATGAGCTTGGCAAATTCCGGCCCCCGGTCGGCGGTTTTCTCGGTCGCCAGTTCATTCAATTTTGCTGTGACCGAGGCTTCATTGAGCGTCGCGAGGATGGCTTCGGCCAGGCGCTCGGCCTGTGCTGCGGGTAGGCCTGCGGGTGCCATCAAGCCATACCAGGATTCGATCTCGACTGGCAGGCCGGCCTCGCTGAAGGTCGGGACATCGGGCAGAGACTGCAGGCGTCTTGTGCCGCTGACCGCCAGCGCCCTCAATTGCCCGGACTTGACGCGCGGCAGCGCCAGGATTGCGGCTGGCAGCATCACCTCGACCTCGCCGGCCATCAGGCTGGCCATCGCGGCCGCGCCGCCCGCCAGCGGCAGATGCTGCAGCTTCAGGCCGGCGCGCTGGAAATAGAACTCGGCCACCAGATGGTGTGGCCCGCCAACTCCGGTCGAGGCATAGCGCCAACTGCCATTGGCCAGGCGCGCCTGCTCGACGAATTGCGCCAATGTCGAAGCGCCGCCCGGTTTGACCACCAGCAGATAGGGTGCCGCCGCGAAGCGCAGCACCGGCGTGAAACTGCTCACCGGGTCATAGGGCATGCGGGCTTCGAAGGCCGAGGCGATGCCGTGGCTGCTCGGCGTAGCGATCAGCAAGGTGCGGCCGTCGGGCGCTGCTGCCGCCACATAAGCGGCTGCCAGCGTGCCGCTGCGGCCGGGCAGATTGCGAACGCTAACGGCACCGAAGCCGCGCCTCTGTAGGCCATCAGCGACCAGTCGGGCCAGCAGATCGGTCGAGCCTTGCGCGGCGGTCGGAACGACCAACTCGATGCCTTCGGTCTGCGCAACAGCCATGCCGGCCGAGCACAGCCAGCTGATGCAGAAAATGATGCAGCCCAAGGGCAGTCGCCAGATCGATCGCACAAATACCTCCATCGACTTCGAAGCGGCATAGTCTAGGCAGCCAGGAGAATTTCGACAAATAGAACTATTTGACTGTTTATTCAGTTTTACTTAATAATCGGCCGTACTTTGCCGAAGATCTTGACGGTCCGTCCGTCTCGAGTCAGCAAACAAGCGCACCCAGTGATCAATCCGAACCTCAAACACCTGCGAGTCTTCGTCGAAATCGCCAGGCGCGGCAGTTTCAGGAATGCTGCAGCCGCCTTGCATATGAGCGAGCCTGCAGCCAGCCAGGCGATTGCCCAGCTGGAATCGATGCTGGCGGTCAAGCTGCTCGACCGGACGACGCGCACGGTCCGCTTGACCGAACCTGGTGCTGCGTTTCTGGTCGATGCCGAGCGCCTTTTGGACGGCATGGACCATTCGATCACGACCTTGCGTGAATTTGCCACCACCGGCCGCGGCCGCGTGACGCTGGCCTGCCTGTCATCGACGGTTTACCGCCTGTTGCCGCCGGCCTTGGCCGAGATGAAGCGCCGCTACCCTGAGATCAATGTCGTGTTCCGCGACGACAGCATGCGTGGCATCCTGCACAGTCTGGACAGCGGCGAATGCGATGTCGCCATCGTCAGCGACGACGCATCAAACAAGCGCGGCCTGACCATACCGCTGGTGACCGATTCGTTCCAGGTGGTTTGCCAGGCATTGCATCCGTTGGCGCGCCAGCGGCAGATCTCGGGCGCCGATCTGGCGGAGCAGGAACTGGTGTTGCTGCGGCGCGGCTCGGGCATCCGCGATGCCTTCGACCGTGCGATCGAGCGGCTGGCGATCAAGCTGAACGTGATCCACGAGACGACGCAGTTCCACACCGTGCTGGGTCTGGTTGAATCCGGACTCGGCGTGACTGTGTTGCCCTCGATGTTGTGCCCGGCACCGACGAACAGCGCCTTCGCCGTCCGGCCGCTGGTGCGGCCGCTGGTCTCGCGCAAGCTCGGCCTGGTTTTCCCGGCCGACAAGGAGCCATCGTTTGCCGCCCGGGCACTGGCCGAGGTCGTCCATCAGTCGGTCATTGCTTCAAGTTTGCAGACGCCGCCTGGGGTGACAAAGATCCTGCGGGTCTGACGGCCAGACTTGTGCTGACCAGCGCCGACAGTTCATGCAATCCGATCGGCGGGCGCTTCAGCCAGGGCAGGACGAAGATGCGCTTGGCCAGCCCGGCTGACATGCGCGCCATCTGCTGGCGCTCACCGGCCAGCCTTGCGGCCAGCAAGGGGTCGCTGGTGCCGGCGGCCAGCACGCTTTTATTCAGCACCCAGGCATAGGGCTCGATGCTGGCGCGTTGCAGATCCTGCTGCAAGGCGGCGGCTTGCGAGACCGGCGTCACTTCGGGCAAGGTGACCAGGATGATTTTTGTGTAAGCCGCGTCCTGCAGCCGCATCAAGGGCGTGACGATGCGGCCGCTGCCATGCCCTTCGAATTCGCGCATCATCTGCCGGTGATAGGCGCCGGTCGCATCCATCAGCAGCAGCGAATGCCCGGTCGGTGCGGTGTCGAGCACGACGAAGGCGCTGCGCGCCTCGCTGACGATGCGCGAGAAGGCGTGGAAGACGGCCACCTCTTCGGTGCAGGGTGAACGCAGATCCTCACGCAGCAGGGCTTGTTCCTGAGCGTCGAGACCGGGCGATTTGGCGGCCATGATCTTCTCGACATAGCGCTGCGTCTCGGCTTGCGGGTCGATGCGGCTGAGCTGCAGACCAGGCACTGCATCAGCCAGCGTGGACGCCAGATGGGCGGCCGGATCGGTGGTGCTCAAATGCACGCTCTTGCCGCGCTGGATCAGCCCCAAGGCCAAGGCCGCTGCCACCGTCGTTTTGCCGACGCCGCCTTTGCCCATCACCATGATCAGCCCATGGCCTGCGCAGGCCAACTCATCTGCCAGCTTGTCCAGCCCCGGGAAGCTCGGCAAGGTCTCGGCCCCTGCGTCTGCCGTGATCGGCGCAGCCGCGGCGTTCAGCAGCGCGCGCAAGGCCGGCAAACCGACCATGTCGAAGGCGCGCAGCGGCACCAGGTCATGCGGCAAGGCAAGCAGCGACGCCGGCATCTGCGCCAGGGCCTGCTGCCCAAGATCCTCAATCGCACAGGCCACTGCGTCGGCCCGATCGCTGGCATGGAACAAGCCGTTGATCGCCAGGCGCTGATGGTTCAGGCCGAGTTCATGCAATTGTTGCGAGGTGCGCGCCGCTTCCTCAAGGGCGCCCTTGTCCGGCCGCGCCACCAGGATCACGGTGGTCCTGGCCGGGTCGTTCAAGGCTTCGAGCGCTGCCTTGAAGCGAATCTCCTGCATCTTCAAGCCCGAATGCGGGCCCAGGCAGGAGGCGCCGCGATCATTGCCGGCGAGGAAACCGCTCCAGGCCTTGGGCAGACTCAGCAGCCGCAGCGTATGGCCCGTCGGTGCGGTGTCGAAGACGATATGGTCATAGCGCGCATCGCCTTCGGACAAGAGCGAAGAGAACTCGTCGAAGGAGGCGATCTCGGTGGTGCAAGCGCCCGACAGCTGTTCGCGCACCTCCGCCCGTTCGGCTTCACTCACCTGGGCCAGCACCCGCTGCCGATAGGACTCGGCGGCGTTGTCAGGGTCGATGTTCAGCACCGACAGCCCTGGCGCACCGGGTACGGTCACCGGCTGGTTGCTCAACCTGATGCCGAGCATTTCGTCAAGGTTCGACGCGGCGTCAGTGCTGACCAGCAACACGTTCTTGCCTGCGTCCGCCAGCGCCAGGGCGGCCGCAGTCGACAGCGAAGTCTTGCCCACGCCGCCTTTGCCGGTGAAGAAAAGATAGCGCGTCGCCTGCTTCAAGAAGCCGCTCGGCCCCGGCTTCAGCCAGGCTTGCACCTGCTCATGCGCGGGCAGGCCACCGCTGTGCATGACCTTGCCGCCGATGATGACGGCCGGGGTCGCCTTGACGCCGTATTGCCTGATCTCGTCGAGATTCTGGATCTTGACGATCTCGATCTCGACGCCCGCCGCCTGCGCGGCCCGCTCGATCATGCCGATGGTGCTGCGGCATTTGCTGCAACCCGAACCCAGTACTTTGATTTCCATGCCGCTGACTGTGGCCCAGGCCCCGCTTTGCGGG
>JBIKPD010000187.1:0-7493 GCA_044357665.1 Roseateles sp.
GTCATATTCGACCCGTAAGCCGTCGATCGTGACGAGTTCCCTGGCGCCCGGAAACTTGGCTACCTTGAGCAGCTTTTTCACTACTTCATGGTGTTCACCTTCGGCGCAGGGCACGTTGATTTCGGGCGTATTGAAGCTGGTCGGCAAGGCGTTCAGCACCGCGCTCGGGTCGGCGAAGCGCGAGAGGATTTCAAGCAACCGGGCGGCGGAATACATGGCGTCGTCGAAGCCGTACCAGCGCTCGCTGAAGAAGATATGGCCCGACAGCTCGCCGGCCAGCGGTGCGCCGGTTTCGCGCAGCTTGGCCTTGGCCAGCGAATGGCCGGTCATCCACATCAGGGGCCGGCCTCCATGCTCGCGGATCCAGGGTGCCAGGCGCTGGGTGCATTTGACGTCGAAGATGATCTCGGCGCCGGGTTGGCGTTTCAGGATGTCGGCAGCGAAGAGCATGATCTGGCGGTCGGGCATGATCATGGTGCCATCCTTGGTGACAACGCCAAGGCGGTCGCCGTCGCCGTCAAAGGCCAGGCCGAGTTCGGCATCGCAGGCGTGGACGATGCGTTTGAGGTCTTCAAGGTTTTCCGGGCGGGAGGGGTCCGGGTGGTGGTTGGGGAAGTCGCCGTCGACTTTGGAAAAGATGTCGATCACCTCGCAGCCGAGCGCGCGCAGGATCGCTGGTGCCGTGGCGCCGGGGATGCCATTGCCCGAATCGACAACGATCTTCATCGGCCGCTTCAGTTTGCAGTCATTGATGATGCGCTGGGTGTATTCGGCCACGATGTCCATCGCTGCGGCGCGGCCGGCTTTCCCCCTTGGCGCCAGTTGGTAGTCTTCAGCCTCGATGCGGCGGCGCAGGGTCTGGATCTGTTCACCATAGACAGCCGCGCCTTGCAGCACCATTTTGAAGCCGTTGTAGTCCTTCGGGTTGTGGCTGCCTGTGACCATGATGCCCGAGTTGCAGCCATGCGGGGCGCGGGTCGCCGCGACGTAATAGAGCATCGGTGTTGTCACCGCGCCGAGGTCGACGACATCGAGGCCGGTCGATTTCAATCCGCGAATCAATGCGGCCACCAAAGAAGGGCCGGAAATCCGCCCATCGCGGCCTACGGCGACGGCTTTTTCGCCCAGTAATTTTGCTTCGGTGCCGAAGGCCCGACCCAGATGTTCGGCCATGGTTTCGTTCAGGCTGGTGCCGACAACCCCGCGGATGTCATATGCTTTGAAAATCGAGGCTTGAACTTGCATGGAATCCCTTGAGCTGAAAAGCGATCCGCCATTGTAGGCAGGTGGCCTGTTCGCTTATGCTGCTGTGCAAACCAGGCGAGGCCCCCATGACCCCACATCACATCCTGCAAAAACGCATCGCCACCCCGCTGGGCGAAATGCTCGCCGCGCGCAGCCAAGTTGGGTTATCAGGCCTGTGGTTCGAAGGGCAGAAACACCATCCCGGCGCGCTCGATCTACCGGTTGCGCCCTGGGATCCGGTCTTCAAAGCATTGGAAAATGCGCTGCAAGGCTATTTCGCCGGCGCAGCCTTGCCGCCGGCGCTGCTCGCTCAGTTGGATCCGGTAGGAACGCCGTTCCAAATGGAAGTTTGGCGCGCCTTGCTGCAGATCGAGTCGGGTCAAAGCGAAAGCTATGGCGCGATCGCCAAGCGCATCGGCAGGCCTCAGGCGATGCGGGCGATCGGCGGGGCGGTCGGGCGCAATCCGCTGTCAATCCTGATTCCCTGCCACCGGGTGCTCGGGGCAGACGGGCGGCTGACCGGTTATGCCGGCGGGCTGAATCGCAAGTTGGCGCTGCTGCAACTTGAGGCCGCAAACCTTGGTGGGTGAAAACTGTTCGACCGGTGCGAGCGTCAGCATTTCGGCATCTGCTTGAACTCGCCATTGGGCGCGCAGTTGCGAACCCGCCCGGCGATGCTGACAACCGCCCGGATCGCCTGCCCGTTGGGGTTGCTGACATCGATGCTGCCGGTGCTGCTGACCAGGCCTTGCCTTGCTTGAAAGCTCATATTGCCGACGTTTGAGCGCAGACTGACTTGTTGGCTCAGCGGCAGCCATTGCAGCTTGATCGGGGCTGCCGGGGCGGTGCATTGCGCTTGGCCGGCATCGCTGCAACGGCATTGCGCAGAAGCGCCCAGGTAGATGATGTAACAGCTGCCGAGCGGATGCTGGCTGAAGCGGAACTGCACGGTTTCGCCATGCAGCACGGCTTCGCTGCGAGCTTGCTGCAGATCGGTCAGCAGGGTTTGTGCAACCAGTTCCAGCCGCTGACGCTGCTTCAACTGGCCAAATGAGGGCAGGGCCTGGCTGAGCAGGATGCCCAGCAAGGCCAGGCAAACAAGCAGCTCGAGCAGTGTCAATCCGGTGCAGCGATCGCGGGCCATGGCGCTCTCCTGAATGGCTCAGGAAACCATACAGGAGCAGGCCGGCGTTGGCTGTCCCCAGGAACTCCGCAATCAGATTTCGCGGATCAGCTTCCTGAACTCGTCGACGTCTTCGAAGCTGCGGTAGACCGAGGCAAAGCGCACATAGGCGACCTTGTCGATGCGCTTGAGTTCGCGCATGACCAACTCGCCCAGTCGCGCCGACGGCAATTCGCGTTCGCCGCTGGCCAGCAAGGCTTCCTCGATGCGGGCCAGAGCAGCGTCGATCTGCTCGATGCTGACCGGCCGCTTGCGCAGGGCCAATTGCATCGAGTCGCGGATTTTTTTGGGGTCGAACTCGGCTCTTGTGCCATCCTTTTTCACCACAGCGGGCAGGGCGATCTCAGCCCTTTCGTAGGTGGTGAAGCGCTTTTCGCAACTTGCGCAGCGGCGCCTGCGCCGCACCACATCGCCTTCATCCGATTCCCGGGTCTCGGCGACCTGGGTTTCGGGATGGCTGCAAAAAGGACAACGCATGCCGGTTCAGCCTGGCTCAGCGATAGACCGGGAAGTTGCTCGTCAAGGCCGCGACCTTGGCCCGGATTTCAGCGAGATTGCCTTCGTCATGCGGCTTGTCGAGGACGTCGGCGATCAGATGCGCGGTGAGGCGAGCCTCGCCTTCCTTGAAGCCTCGCGTCGTCATCGCCGGTGTCCCCAGGCGGATGCCGCTGGTGATCATGGGTTTTTGCGGGTCGTTTGGAATGCCGTTCTTGTTGCAGGTCATATGCGCCAGGCCAAGAACGTTTTCGGCTTCCTTGCCGGTCATGTTCTTAGGGCGCAGGTCGACCAGCATCACATGGCTTTCGGTGCGACCCGAGACGATGCGCAGACCGCGCTGTGTCAGCGTTTCAGCCAGCACCACCGCGTTCTTGATTACCTGGCTTTGATAGACCTTGAATTCAGGCTGCAGCGCCTCCTTGAAGGCCACCGCCTTGGCGGCGATCACATGCATCAGCGGGCCGCCTTGGATGCCGGGGAAGATCGCGCTGTTGATCTGCTTGGCGAACGCGTCCTTCATCAGGATGATGCCGCCGCGCGGGCCACGCAGGCTTTTGTGGGTGGTCGATGTCACGACGTCGGCATAGGGCACCGGGTTCGGGTAGACACCGGCAGCGATCAAACCGGCGTAATGCGCCATGTCGACCATGAAATAGGCGCCGACTTCCTTGGCGATCCTGGCAAAGCGCTCGAAGTCGATGTGCAGGCTGTAGGCTGAAGCCCCGGCGATGATCAGCTTCGGGCGCTGTTCGCGCGCGGTTGCTTCCATCGCTTCGTAGTCGATCTCTTCGCGGGCATTCAAGCCGTAGCTGACCACCTTGAACCATTTGCCGCTCATGTTCAAAGGCATGCCATGGGTCAGGTGGCCGCCTTCGGCCAAACTCATGCCCATGATGGTGTCGCCTGGCTGCAGCAGGGCGAAGAACACGCCCTGGTTGGCTTGCGAACCCGAGTTCGGCTGCACATTGGCGTTTTCGGCGCCGAACAACTGCTTCAAACGGTCGATGGCCAATTGCTCGACCACATCGACATATTCACAGCCTCCGTAATACCGGCGCCCTGGATAGCCTTCGGCGTACTTGTTTGTCAGCTGACTGCCCTGAGCCTGCATGACCGCCGGCGAGGTGTAGTTTTCGGAGGCGATCAACTCGATGTGATCTTCCTGGCGCTGGTTTTCTTGTTGCACGGCGGCCCACAAATCGGGGTCGATCAGGGCAAGGGTGGATTGGTTGCGGTCAAACATGGTGGCTGGCGGGAGTCAAGAAGTGGAGTCCCAGGCCTCCGGTCATGCGACGTGGAAGTTGGGCTGCCCAGGCGAACGGCTGAAGTCGGCCATTGTCAATATCAATGGCCGTTCGCGCTTCCCGGTGGTCCTCCACCTTGGGGCTGCGTACAGCCCTGATCGCCAGTCGCGCGAAGCGTTCATTGTAACGGGCGAAGGGATTTCTACCGCAGTAGGGCGATACGCTGCTTGTCGGCATCCGGCTGGCTGGCTGCTTGATTCAGGAGCTTGGCCGAGCCTGCTGTCGGCATCTGGCTCGACAACTGGCGACCCGAAGCGATGGCTTTCATCTGCTCATGCTCGGCCAGCACACGCTGTGCATAGCCTGAATCGTCGGACTTGTTGGCGGCGCCGACATAAAAGCGCAGGCCTTCTTCGGTGCTGCCGGCGCGCTGGATGCATTCCTTCAGGATCTGCACGCCGACCCGCAAATTGGTGATCGGGTCGAAGGCCGCCAGATTGCCGCCGAAGGCTTCGTATTTGGCATCATGCACACGGGTCAATACCTGCATCAGGCCCTGAGCCCCGACCGAGCTTTGAGCGAATGGATTGAAGCCCGATTCGATCGCCATGATGGCCAGAATCAAGGTCGGTTCAAGCTTCGCGCGCTGCCCCACGGCCCAGGCCTCCTGAACTAGGCGGCTGATTGGCTCTGGCGCGACTTTGTAGCGATGTGCCAGCCAGGTGGCGACGGCGGCTTGCTGGCGCGGCAGGTCCTTCGGATTGACCGCCGTGGCTCGCGCGACCGCTTCGGGTTCGCTGTTGCCAGAGAGCGTGTCGCCTTCGGCTTCGGCGCGCGCTTCCTGGCGGGCATGGAGCCAGCCGAGGGCTTGGCCCTCGAGGGTATGGCGAAAGCCGGTCTGACTCGAGAAAGTCAGCAGGATCGTCACAGCGGCCAGACCGACCAGCGCCAGACTGTTATGGCTGACAACCAGCAAGCCTTGGCCGATGTCTCTTACAAATAGCGAGGCGGCAGCAAAAGTGCTGCGGGCCAGGGAGAGCAGATATTCACGCGCTGTCAACGGGGACCTTTCTTCCTTGCCATGAAAACAACCGGACCATATGCATCCCGGACATTCAACATGGCAGTGATAATGGGTTGGCAAAGCAAGCCAGCGTATCGCTGCAACGGAGGGGCTCCAAGCCGTTGCCCCGAGCAGCGAAGCGTCAAAGCCAACAATTGGCAAGGACACGGGTTTACCCTGAATCACCAAGGAAAACGGATTCTATGGGTGAAAATGGTCGAGTCAAGCATATCAATCCAATTTAAAATAACTTTTTGGTATGAAATATCGAGATTTGCGTGAGTTCATCGATGGGCTCGAGGGCCTTGGTGAGCTGAAACGCATCCAGCAACCGGTCTCGCCCCGGCTCGAGATGACCGCTCTAAGTGACCGCGTGTTGCGTGCCGAAGGGCCGGCGCTGCTGTTTGAAAACCCGACCGGTTACGGCACGCCGGCGCTGACCAATCTGTTCGGAACGACAAGGCGCGTTGCCCTGGGAATGGGTGCCCAAAGCCTGCAGGAGTTGCGCGATGTCGGCCATTTGCTCGCTAGCCTGAAAGAGCCCGAGCCGCCCAGAGGCCTGAAGGACACCGGGCGGCTGCTGCAGATGCTGAAGTCGCTATGGGACATGAAGCCCAAGGTCATCAGCCGCGGTGCCTGCCAGGAGCAAGTCTTTGCGGGCAGCGATGTCGACCTGAAAAGACTGCCGATCCAGCATTGCTGGCCCGGCGACATCGGGCCCTTGTTGACCTGGGGCCTGGTGATCACCCGCGGCCCGCAGAGCATTCCGAAACCGAAGCTGCGGCAGAACCTGGGCATCTATCGCCAGCAGGTGATCGGCAAGAAGCAGTTGATCATGCGCTGGCTGGCGCATCGAGGCGGTGCCCTGGACTTCCGGGACTTCGCGCTGGCCAATCCGGGTCAACCGTTTCCGATCGCGGTGGCTTTGGGTGCCGACCCGGCGACGATTCTCGGAGCGGTTACGCCGGTACCCGACAGCCTGTCCGAATACCAGTTTGCCGGTCTGCTGCGCGGCTCGCGCACCGAACTGGTCGACAGCGGTGTCGGCGAGGGTGGTTTGATGCTGCAGGTGCCGGCCAACGCCGAAATCGTCCTCGAAGGCCATATTCCGGTCGCGGCCAGCGGCTACAGCGGTTTTAGTGAAGACGGCATTGCGCTGAAAGAAAAGGGTGGCTATCTCCACGCGCTGGAAGGGCCGTTTGGCGACCATACCGGCTATTACAACGAGCAGGACTGGTTTCCGGTGTTCGAGGTGCAGCGGTTGACGCAGCGGCCCGATCCGATCTACCACTCAACCTACACCGGCAAGCCCCCCGACGAGCCTGCCATTCTTGGCGTGGCGCTGAATGAAGTGTTCGTGCCGATCCTGCAAAAGCAGTTCACTGAAATCGTCGACTTTTATTTGCCGCCCGAAGGCTGCAGTTACCGGCTGGCGGTAATTTCGATCAAGAAGGCTTATCCGGGGCATGCCAAGCGGCTGATGTTCGGTTTGTGGAGCTTTTTGCGCCAGTTCATGTATACGAAGTTCATCGTCGTCGTCGACGAAGACATCAATATCCGCGACTGGAAGGAAGTCATCTGGGCGATCACGACCCGTATGGACCCGGTGCGCGACACCACCCTGGTCGAGGGCACGCCGATCGACTACCTGGACTTCGCCTCGCCGGTCAGCGGCCTGGGCGGCAAGATGGGCCTCGACGCGACGAATAAATGGCCAGGCGAAACCCCGCGCGAATGGGGGAGGGCGATTGCGATGACGGCGGCAGTGCAGCAGCGCACCGATCTGCTGTTCGAGCAATTGTTCAACGTCAAAAAAGCTTGAATCCTGATCCGGTCTGGGTTAAGCTGAAGCTGCCTTTTCAGGCAAACACTGTGGCGCAGTCTCTGCGTGACAGGAGCCCCCGGGCAAATCGCCCCGGAGCCCCACTGGTAGCGTCAGCTACCCGCCCCTTTCAGGCTCCGGCTTGAAAGGGGTTTCGTTTTTTGGGCCCTCAATGGCCGGCGATCGACCCCAGCCATTCATAGACTGCATAACGCATCCGCAAGATGCCTTCGTTGGAAGGGCACCAGTCTTGCAGGTCGGTCGGTAAATCCCGCTGCGCTCCGATCGGCGCCGGGATGATTTCGATCTGCCCCATTGCTGCCTGGTTGAAAGCCCGCAGCGAGCGCGGCATATGCAGATCGTTGGTCACCAGCAGCAGCTTCTTGATGCCATCGGCTTTGAGCAGCGCGACCGAGTAACTGGCGTTTTCACGCGTGT
>JBIKPD010000188.1:0-7482 GCA_044357665.1 Roseateles sp.
GGGGGCGCTGGCCCGGTTGGCTGGCACGCAGGTCCGATTCGTCAAGCCGCATGGCGCGCTGGGCAATCTTGCGGCAGCGGATGCCAGCGTGGCCGGTGCGATTGTTGCGGCGGTGAAGAGTCTGGACCCGGCGCTGGCGCTGCTGGCGATCTCGGGCACGGCGCTCGAAACCGCGGCCCGGGAACAGGGCGTGGCGGTGTTCGCCGAGATCTTTGCCGATCGGGCCTACCTGCCCAACGGCCAGCTCGTGCCACGCAACCAGGCCGGCGCCGTGCTGCATGATGTGAAGGAGGCTGCGGACCGGCTGGTCGGCTACCTGAAAACCGGACTGATGCCGGTGCAGGGCGGCAATGCAATCGCCTTGCGGGCCGACTCCATCTGTGTACACGGCGACAGCCCTGCGGCCGCCGAGATGGCGCGCCAGATCCGTGCGCGGCTGCAGGCCGAAGGCGTCACCGTTGCGGCTTTTCTGAGCTGAGCCCAAGGTGGCCGCGAGCCCTCTGCCCAGCAGCCGCTGGCCCCAATTCACGCCGGTGGCCGATCATGGGCTGCTGGTGTCTTTCGGTGACCTGATCTCGGATGACAGCAGTGCGGCGGTGATTGCGCTGGACCGCGCGCTGGCCCTTGAGCCGCCGTATGGTTTTTGCGAATCCGTGCCGGCTCTCGTCAACCTGCTGATCGACTTCGACCCCTTGATGACCGACCACGAGCAGATCCGTGCGCAGGTGGAGCAGTTGCTCAGCCAGCCAGGGAGCGGGCAAACGGCGGGCCAACTTAGAGAAGTCGAGGTCTGCTACGACGCCGATTTCGCGCCTGATCTGGCCGCCGTGGCGCAGGCGGCGGGCATGTCGGTCGAGGCGGTCGTCAACGCTCATGCCGAATCAAACTACCTCGTCCGCATGTATGGTTTTGCACCCGGCTATGCCTACCTTTCGGGCGTTCCGGCATCGATCCAGGTGCCCCGTAAAGCGGCTGCAGTTCGCGACATTGCCGCCGGCAGTGTGATCATTGCCGGGCCTCAGTGTCTGGTCACCACGCTGCTGATGCCGACGGGTTGGTCGATCATCGGCCGCTCGCCTACCCGCATCCTCAGGCCTGAAGCGAGTGAACCCTTCCTCTTCGAGGTGGGCGACATGGTCCGGTTCCGGCGCATCGACAGGGCGCAGTACGAACTGCGCAGGTCGGCTGGCTCGCATGGCTGAAGCACGACTGACCGTCCGGGCCTGCGGCCCGCTGGTGTCCTACCAGGACGGAGGGCGAATGGGCATGATGCGCTATGGCGTGCCGGCGTCGGGGCCGATGGACCGGCTGGCCCATGCTGCAGGCCAGGTCGCTTTGGGCAGGCCGATGGGCGGCACCGCCATCGAGATCTCCATGGGTGGGCTGGAACTGGTTTGTGAGTCGGGCGAGGTCACGCTCAGTGTGGCCGGCGGGGGCTTCCAGGTTCGACATGCGGGCGCTTGCGCGCCGTCCTGGTGCGTGCGGACCCTGAGAGCCAGCGAGGTGCTGTCAATCCGCCCTGGCCGCTGGGGCAGTTGGGCTTACCTCGCATTTGCCGGCGACCTGGATTGCCAGCTGTGGGCCGGGCATAGCGCGACGCATGCCGCGTCCGGCCTGGGTGGCGGCATGCTCGCTGCGGGCGCTGCGGTCCGGGTTCGCAATGCCCAGGTTCTGGAGGAACGGGAAGGTGAGTTGCCCGTGCCCGCGTTCGCTGCTGCACGCTCGCATGCCCGCGTCGTGCTGGGGCCGCAGACGGCGCATTTCGGGCCGGATGCGATGGCAACTTTCCTGCGCGAGCCCTTTGCCGTCACCGCGGCCTGCGACCGCATGGGCATGCGGCTAGCCGGGCCCGCCTTGCCCTTGAAGGGCGCCTTGTCGATCCCTTCGGAGCCCATCGTTCGGGGTTCCATTCAAGTGGCCGGTGACGGTGTGGCCACGCTGCTGCTGGCCGACCACCAAACTACTGGCGGCTACCCGAAGATCGCGACGCTGGTCTCGTCAGACATCGACGGCGTGGCCCAACTGCGCCCTCAGGAGCGCCTGAGTTTCCAGCCAGTGAGCGCGCAAGAGGCCGTGCGCCTGGCGCGCGCGCATGCCCAGGCTCGGCAGCAATACTTGGCAGGCATCACCGTGCCCCGAGGCACGCTCAACGAGCGGTTGATGCGGGAGAACCTGATCTGCGGGGTCGTTTTTTGCCACCCGCCAAGCGCCTCCTGAGTCGAGGCAATACTCCGAGGCGCGTCAGTTGCAGCGATTTTTAACCTAGATCCGGTAGTTGGGCGCGGCCGAGTGGGCTGCGATGCGGTGCGCGGGCAAGGCGCGCCGACGCAGTGGGCTGATGCCCACCAGGAGAAGCAACGCAGTCAGCGTGCCGTAGCGCGGCTCAATCGGCTGCGCAGCGTTCTCACCCGCTGGGTGATGGCAGGCGGAGAGAGAAATCTCAATGGGCACGAAGCCTTCGCGGCAGTGGGAAGCGGTCAACTGCCGGATCTAGGTTTAATCAGCTCGCCGCTACGCAGGATCACGCTCAGGTGCCTGCCGTCGGCGGCCAGCAGTGCGATGTCGCTCAGCGGGTCGCCATCGACGAGCAGCAGGTCGGCTTCGGCACCTACGGCCACGCAACCTATGCGCCCGGACATCATCATCATCTCGGCATTCATCGAAGTGGCTTGGCGCAGGATCTCCACCGGCGTGAAAACCTCGCTGCGCAGCAGGAACTCGCGGCATTGTTGGGTGTAGGTCTTGCCCAGCAGGTCGGTGCCAAAGCAAACTTTCACGTTCGCTCGACGCATGGCGTCCATACCTGAAAGTGCAGACTTGAAAGCGACGTCCATTTTCAACTGACTCTCGGCAGGAAATCCCAGTTCACGCCCAAGCTCAGTGAGCGCAAAAATCGTCGCCATGGTCGGCACGATGTAAGCGCCATGCGCGGCGACAAAGCGGGCGGTTTCGTCATCGATCAAAGTGCCGTGCTCAATGGTTCGAACGCCATATTCCACGCAGCGCCGCACGGCACTGGCTGGGTGGCAGTGTGCCGTCACATAGCTTCGCCGTTCTTCGCATTCCCGAACAATCGCGCGGATTTCATCCTCGCGATACTGGTTCATCCAGATCGGATCGGTCAGCGATGCAACGCCGCCCGACCCCATGATCTTGATGCAATGAGCACCCTGGCGCAGCTCATCGCGGGCGGCCTTGATGCATTCATCGACCCCGTCGGCAATGACTGCCATGGCGTTGAACAGCGATCCGCTGGAACAGGCGCATGTCGATTGATAGCGTGGACGCTCCGACATGTCGCGGAAGTCACCATGCCCGCCGGTCATGGACAGAACCTTGCCTGAGTAAAGGTAGCGCGGTCCCGTAATCAATCCATCAGCAAGCGCGCGATAGAGCGAGTAGTTGCCCCCGCCGACATCCCGCACCGTTGTGAAGCCGCACTGGAGTGAATGCCCCAGCATGCGTACGGCGTGCGCCGTTCGATAGGTCTCACCCAGGCTTTCCAGGTTGGCGACGTTCACGTCGCTGGCAAAGGCGTGCACGTGGGCGTCGATCAGGCCGGGCATCAGCGTGCGGCCGGCACAGTCGATGGACTGAGCATTGGGCGCCGCTATTGGCGTCGACGAGATCTCCTGGATCAAGCCATCGGCGACGAGCACCCACATGCCCTCGGGGCAGTCGGCGCTGCTGCCGTCAAAGACGCGCGCGTTCTTGAACAAAACCGGTCTTGTCATCTTTTTTGCCTCATCGCGATATCAGCTTGCATCGAGTATCCATACATTCTTGATGAGGCTCTGGTCCACCTGAAAGACCACCGCGGCGTGCACGGGTTCGTCCGACGCCTCACTGAGGCCGGCGACCAGTTCGTGATCGATCACCTTGTTGCCCAGAACCATGCGCGACATCAAGCGTGCATGGAGCTGGGGGCGATTGAAACGGTGTTCAGCATAAAAGGCCGCCAGGGCGGCCTTGCCGGCAATCATCGGCAGCGCTTCGGCTATGCGAAACAGGCGCACGTCATCGGCATAGCAGGCGATGAAGGCGTCCAGGTTCTTGGCGTTGTAGGCATCGAGTTGCCGCTGCACCACTTGTTCGGGGCTCATGGCTCAGCGCACCCTCATGCCGCGCGGGCCAAGGCCGGCGCGTGTAGTTGCGAGATCAGTTGAGCCCAGGCAGCGCGGGCCTGCACGACCTTGGCCTCCTTGATATGGCCGAAGCCGCGAATCTGCTCAGGCACGCTGGCGATCTGTACCGCCAGGTCAAGCTTTTCAGCGCTCAATGTTTTGCAGAGTTGCACGATCAGCGCCTCGTACTCAGCCACCAGGGCGCGCTCCATCCGCCGCTCCTCGGTGTAGCCAAACAGGTCGAAGGCGGTGCCGCGCAGCCCACGCAAGCTGGCCAATACCTGCATGGCCTTGAAGATCCAGGACCCGAAGCTGCGCTTGAGCAAATGCCCGGTCTGCGGATCGCGTTTCGAGAACAGCGGCGGTGCGAGGTTCAGGCGTATGCCCTGCACGCCTTCGAACTCAGCCTCCAACTGCTGGCGGAAGCTGGGCAAGCTGTACAGGCGCGCCACTTCGTATTCGTCCTTGTAGCTCATCAGCTTGGCAAAGTAGCGGGCCACGGCCTGGCTCAGGACGCCTTCCTCGCCGGTTGCGCGACGCTCGGCCTCGCGTGTTGCCGTCACCAGCGCCAGATAGCGTTCGGCATAGGTGAGGTTTTGATAGGCCGTCAGGCGTTCAACCTGTGCGCTGATCAGCGCATCCAGGCTGACCGGTTGCGCTGCGTGTACTGCTGGCACCGAGGGCTGGGCCTGGCTGAGCATGGCCTCGACGGTCGCACGCTCATGAATCCACAGTCGGCCAAAGCCAAGGGCGCGCTTATTGAATTCCACCTGCACAGCGTTGAGCTCGATGGCCCGGAGGATCGCCTCAAGAGATATGGGCAGCCAGCCCAGCTGCAGGGCGGCGCCAACCAGGAAGAAGTTGGTCGCAATCGCGTCGCCCAGCAAGCTGGTGGCCAGACCGGTGGCGTCGAGGAAGTACATGCGCTCCTGTGGCAGCTTCTCGGCGACCTTGCGGGCCAGCAGGCCGAAGTCCAGCGTTGCATCGGGGTTGGACATCAGCGCGGCGGTTGGCTGCAGGCGCTGATTGCCGATGAAGCGGCTGCTGTTCGGCGCCAGGGTGCGGAAGGAATCGTCGCCCAGGGCCGCCACCATGTCGAAGCCCAGCACCAGCGCCGCATCGCCCAGGCCGAGGCGGTTGCCTCTCAAGCCAGCGGTGCTGCTGGCGATCTGCAGGTGGCTGTAGACCGCACCGTTCTTTTGGGACAGACCGGTCATGTCGTAAGTGCTGACAGCCTTGCCCTCAAGATGGGCAGCCATTGCCAGCACGGCGCCCACCGTGATCACCCCGGTGCCGCCGATGCCCGGAATCATGATGCCGTAGGAGAGCTCGCCAATGGAAGCGATCGACGGTGCGGGGATCCGTTCGAACAGGGCCTCGGGTGCCGTCAGGGACTTCATGCGCCGCGGCTTGGCTCCCTCGACGCTGACGAAGGAAGGGCAGAAGCCCTTCACGCAGGAGTAGTCCTTGTTGCAGGAGGATTGGTTGATCTTGCGCTTGCGACCCAAAGCCGTTTCCTTGGCCTCGATGCTCACGCAACTGGACTGCGCAGCGCAGTCGCCGCAGCCCTCGCAGACGGCGTCGTAAATGAAGAGCCGCTGCTGCGGATCGACCATCTCGCCGCGCTTGCGGCGGCGCCGTTTCTCGGCCGCGCAGGTTTGCTCGTAGAGGATTACGGTGCATCCCGGCGTCTCGCGCAGCTCTCGCTGGATCGCGTCCAGGCGATCACGATGTTCGATGCGGATGCCGGCCGGCAGGTCAGCACTTTTGTGACGTGTGGGGTCGTCGCTGACCAGGATCAGGCGCTGAACCCCTTCATGCAGCACCTGATGCGCCATCTGCGCCACCGAAATCGGGCCGTCGATGGGTTGCCCACCGGTCATGGCCACGGCGTCGTTGTAGAGAAGCTTGTAGGTGATGTTGGCCCCGCTCGCCACCGCCGCGCGGATGGCCAGCAGGCCGGAGTGGTAGTAGGTGCCATCACCCAGGTTCTGGAAGACATGCTTGCGTCGAGTGAATCGGTGCATGCCGACCCAGCTCAGGCCCTCGCCCCCCATCTGCGTGGGCATCAAGGTGTCAGGGCGCGACAGGGCCGCCATGCCGTGGCAGCCTATGCCACTCATGGCCTTGCTGCCCTCCGGCAATTGGGTGGACGTGCCGTGCGGGCATCCAGAGCAGAAGAAGGGCATGCGGCGGGCCTCGGCCGGCGAGGCAATCGCCATCAGTACCTGCCGGCACGAACGGGCGGCCTCGGTCATCAAGCTCAGCGCCTCGTCGTGGATGCCGATGCTGCGCAGCCGCGCCGCGATCACCAGGGCCAATTCCATGGCTTCGAAACCCAGGTCGGCATTCAGCAGAGCCTGGCCGGCATCGTCGGTCTTGCCGGTAATGCGCGGACGCGTCGCCTGGTTGTACAGGATGCTCGCTGCCTGGCTCTCGATGAAGGCACTTTTCTCCTCGACCACTAGCAACTCGGTCTTGCCTGCAGCGAACTCGCTGAGGCCCTCTGGCTCCAGCGGCCACATCAGTCCGACCTTGTAGACGGCAATGCCCAGTCCGCGGGCACGCGCCTCGTCGATCCCCAGCGTTTTCAGGGCCAGGCGGACGTCATGCCAGTTCTTGCCCGAGGTGACGATGCCCAAACGTGCTTGGGCGTCACCCAGGGTTACCCGGTCGATCTTGTTGGCCCGTGCAAAGCGCTGCACCAGCGGCAGCTTGTAGCGGCGCAGTATCAGCTCTTCGCGGGCCGCGGCGTAGACCCCGCGGTAGTGAACGCCTTCGGGCGGCAGGGGGCCGCTATCAGGCAGATTGACCTGGAACTGGTCCAGATCGAAATCGCAAGTCATGGACTGCTCGGCCGTTTCATTGACGACCTTCATGCCGATCCAGCAGCCGCTGTATCTCGACATCGCCCAGCCCAGCAGCGAGAAGGTGGCGAACTCGCTGACATCGGCCGGATACAGGGTCGGGATCGAGTTTGCCGCCAGTGCTTGCTGGCTGTGATTGGCGATGGTCGAGGATTTGCCGGGGTGGTCATCGCCGTAGACCAGCAGCACGCCGCCCTGGGGATGGGTGCCCGAATAGTTGCCGTGCTTGAAGGGGTCGCCGGATCGATCCACGCCCGGGCCTTTGCCGTACCACATGGCAAACACACCGTCCACCGTGGCGTCGCCCATCACGGCCAGTTGCTGGGTGCCCCAGACTGCCGTGGCGGCAAGGTCTTCGTTGATGCCGGGTTCGAACACCACATCGGCCTTGTCCAGATGAGGGCGCTGAGCCCACAAAGCCTGGTCGAGGCCGCCCAGTGGCGAACCGCGATAGCCGGAGACATAGCCTGCGGTATTCAGCCCGGCGCGGC
>JBIKPD010000189.1:0-7437 GCA_044357665.1 Roseateles sp.
ACCATTCTGGCAAATGATTCGATCACGTCGGGGTCAGAGAGATCTTCCTTCTGCGCCACGCGCGACAAGGTCAGGTGATGCTGAACCATGAAGGCGACCAGTTCACCATCGGTCCGGCTCAGGCCATGGTCGCGGCAAAAGCGCTTGGCTTCGGCCGAACCCAGGTCCGAGTGATCGCCGCCGCGGCCCTTGGCCACATCGTGGAAGAGCGCGGCGATATAAAGCAGCTCCGGCCGGTCCCATTGCGCGGCCAGCTGCGAACAAAAGCGGTACTCATGGGCATGCTCGGGGATGAAAAAGCGCCGGATATTGCGCAGCACCATCAGGATATGCTGGTCCACCGTATAGACGTGGAACAGATCATGCTGCATCTGGCCGACGATGCGGCGGAACACCCAGAGATAGCGGCCCAGCACCGAGGTCTGGTTCATCAAGCGCAGCGCATGGGTCTGGCCTTCATGCTGGCACAGGATCTGCATGAAAGTTGCACGATTTACCGGGTCACGGCGGAAGGCACCGTTCATCAAGCCGCGGGCGTTGTAGAGCGCCCGCAACGTTCGAGCTGACAGGCCCTGGATGCCGGGTGTCTGCTGGTGGACCAGGAAGGTCCGCAGAATCGCATGCGGGTCACGCTGGTACAGGTCATCGCTGGCAACTTCGAGCATGCCGGCACGGTCGAGGAACTGCTCGTTGATCGGCCGCATCAGGCCCTGCTGCGATCCGTTGACCTGTTCTTCCAGGTTCAGCAAGAGGATCTGGTTCAGCTGGGTCACCGCCTTGGCCGCCCAGTAATAGCGCTTCATCAACTCTTCTGAAGCGCGCTGGTTGCCGCTGCCGCTGTAGCCGAAACTCTCGGCTACAGCGGTCTGCAGGTCGAACACCAATCGGTCTTCACGACGCCCGGCGGCCAGATGCAGGCGGGCGCGGATCATCTCGAGAACACCCTGGTTGTGATGCAACTGGCGGCTCTCGAAAGCCGTGATCAAGCCGCGCGCTGCCAGTTCTTTCCAGGTCTTGCCAAGCCCGGCAGCGCGTGCGATCCAGATCAGGACCTGCAGGTCGCGCAGCCCGCCCGGGCTTTCCTTGCAATTGGGTTCGAGCGAATAGGGCGTTTCGTCAAACTTGGTGTGACGCTGGCGCATTTCGAGCGTCTTGGCCCGCAGATAGGCGCTGGCGTCCATCGCCTCGGTCAAGGCTTTTTCAAGCCCCGCATAGAGCGGGCGATGGCCGGTCACCAGCCTTGATTCGAGCAAGGCGGTCTGCACGGTCACATCGGCCGCAGCTTCCTGCAGGCATTCGTCAACGGTGCGAACTGAACTGCCGATCTCCAGACCGATGTCCCAGCAGGCAGTGATGAAGGCCTCGATGCTGGTTTTGGCAGCGCCTTCCTGATGGGCTTGTGTGTCTTGCGGCAACAGCACCAGGACGTCGACATCCGAGTAGGGGAACAACTTAGCCCGCCCATAGCCGCCAACGGCGATCAGGCAAGCGCCCGCGGGCATCGAAGCCTGCACCCAGAGGGTTGTCAGGCAGTTGTCGACCTGGCGTGCCAGATTGCGCAGCAAGCTGGAGGTATTCGCCTGGCTTGCAGTCGCCATGCGGAATGAATCCAGCAATTCCTGCTTGCCCGTCTTGAAATCCTGCCGCAATTCGGCAACGCTGACCATGGGCTTGGTTCCGGGCAAGGCCTTCGGGCCGATGGGACCGGTCGCTTCGACCAGGGATCCCATCAACTCAGGCGCCGACGAAAGCGGGTATGGCCGGGCTACCCGCCGACAAGGTGAAGACCTCGTAGCCGGTCTCGGTGACGATGATCGTGTGCTCCCATTGCGCCGACAGTGAACGGTCTTTGGTCACGATGGTCCACCCATCACCGGTTTCCTTGATGTCGCGCCGGCCGGCATTGATCATTGGCTCGATCGTGAACACCATGCCCGGCACCAACTGGGTCAAGGTGCCAGGGCGGCCGTAGTGCAGGACTTGTGGGTCTTCATGAAAAACCCGGCCAATGCCATGTCCGCAGAATTCGCGCACGATCGAGAAGCCGGCGTTTTCGGCGAAAGTCTGGATCGCGTGGCCGATGTCGCCAAGGTAGGCGCCAGGCTTGACCTTGACGATGCCCTTCCACATTGCCTCGTAGGTAAAGGCGCAAAGCCGCTTCGCAGCGATCGAGCCGTCACCGACGATGAACATGCGACTGGTGTCTCCATGCCAGCCATCCTTGATGACGGTGACATCGATGTTGACGATGTCGCCGTTCTTCAAGCCGCGATCATTCGGAATGCCATGGCAGACCTGATGGTTGATCGAGGTGCAGATCGACTTGGGGTAGGGGATATAGCCCTGCGGCGTGTAGTTCAGCGGTGCCGGGATGGCCTGTTGCACATTGACGATGTAGTCATGGGCAAGTTTGTCCAGTTCTTCGGTGCTGACACCAACGCGGACATGCGGCGTCAGCATGTCCAGCACTTCGGAGGCCAGTCGCCCGGCAACGCGCAACGCAGGAATGTCGTCGCCTGATTTGATCGAAATAGTCATCCTGCGATTATCTCATCGCATCGAAATTCAAGCGGCCCAGACCACCAACCCACTCCAAGCGGTGGCCAGCACGACGAGACCGAAAGCGATGCGGTACCAGGCGAAGGGAACAAAGTCATGGCTGGCGATATAGCGCAGCAACCAGCGCACGCAAAGCCAGGCGCTCAGGAAACTGACCACAAAGCCAACCGCAAACAAAGGCAGGTCGTGCAGACTGAGCAGGGCACGCTCTTTCCACAGGCTGTAGGCGCCGGCGGCGAACAGGGTCGGAATTGCCAGGAAAAACGAGAAATCGGTGGCGGCCTTGCGCGACAAGCCGAGCATCATGCCGCCGATGATCGTGGCCCCTGACCGGCTGGTGCCTGGAATCATCCCCAGACATTGAACCAAGCCGACCTTGAGCGCATCCCATGCGGTCATATCGTCGATGTCATGGATGCGCACGACCGGTTTGGCGCGCCTCTCCACCCAGAGGATGATCAGGCCGCCGACGATGAAAGCCGTGGCGACGACGGGGCCGTTGAACAAATAGGCCTTGATCGTCTTGTAGACGAAGAAGCCGATGATGCCGGCGGGCAGGAAGCCGATGACCACGTTGAAGACAAAGCGCCTGGCTTTGTCGCTGCTGCTGAAATCACGTAAGGCGCCGGAAATCCGCTGCCAGTAGACGATGATCACCGCCAGGATCGCGCCGGTCTGGATTGCGATGTCGAAAACCTTTGATTTCTCGTCGGTCATGCCCAACAAGGTGCCAGTCAGGATCAAATGCCCGGTTGAGGAAATCGGCAGGAATTCGGTCAGGCCTTCAACGATGCCCATCACGGCGGCCTTCGACAGCAGTACGAGGTCCAAATTCACTCCTGGGGGTTCAAGTTGGGCTTGATGATAGCTTGCGAATATTGGGCAATTGGCGAAGTGGCTTGACCCGGGATGTGCTTGCGCTTATATTACTGACCGTGAAGTCAGTAAATTCAAACCCAACGCGACACAGGCGTAAAGAGGCGCGCCCGCAAGAGCTCCTCGAAGCCGGCTTGGCCCTTTTCGTCGAAAAAGGCTTTGCGGCGACAAAATCCGAGGAGGTCGCCGCACTTGCCGGCGTTTCCAAGGGCACGCTCTATCTCTATTACCCGAGCAAGGAAGAATTGTTCAAGGCGGTGGTGCGAGAGAGCCTGTCAGCAAGAATCGCCGAGGGTGAAGCGCTTTTCGCCAATCATCAAGGCAGCATGGCTGACTTGCTGACGCTGGTGATGAAGGAATGGTGGCGCCGGGTCGGGCAGGGCAATGCCGGCGGTATCAGCAAGATCATGTTGGCCGAAGCCCGCCATTTCCCGGATCTGGCCCGCTTTTACGTGGATGAAGTGGTGCTGCCTACGCATCGTTTGCTTGGGCGATTGATCGAACGCGGTATTGAAAGCGGTGAATTCAGGCCTGTGCCTGTCGCCGAGACTGTGCATGTGCTGATCGGCCCGATGCTGTACATGATGCTTTCCGAACATTCCTTCAGTGCTTGCAAGACGCTTTTGCCGGTCATCGACGCTCCGGTCGTTCTGGCAGTGCAACTGGACCTGATTCTGCGTGGCTTGTTGGCCGCGCCCCAACCTACGAAAACGACTGACTGATGAAAACATGGTTGAAAGTATCCCTGGCACTTGCCGTGCTGGGTCTGGTTGGCGGCGCCGCGATGCGCTTGACGGTAAAACGTAATGCAGCCCCTGCTGCAGTGGCAAAAGTCGAGGTCGCGCTGGCGTTGACCGACATCGATGTGGTGACCTTGCAGCAGCAGAGTTTTTCCAGCAGCGTTGAGGTTTCGGGCAGTTTGCGCGCGGTTGACAACGCCGTCATCAAGGCCAAAGTCGCTGCTGAATTGGCACGCTTGACCGTTCGTGAAGGCGATAGCGTGCGTGCCGGACAGGTGTTGGGCCAACTCGACACGAGCGAGTTCGACATGCGCTTGCGCCAGGCCGAACAAACCGCAGCAGCAGCCAAATCACAACTCGACATCGCCCGGCGCAATCTGGAAAACAACCGTTCGCTGGTGACCCAGGGTTTCATCTCGGCCACCGCGATGGAGACTGCCAGCGCCAGCGAAGCCGGTGCTTCGGCGACGCTGATGGCAGCGCAGGCAGCGGTCGATCTGGCGCGCAAGGGGCTGGCCGATACGCGCCTGATCGCCCCGATTTCCGGGCAGATTTCGCAGCGGATGGCGCAAGCCGGAGAGCGCGTGGCAGTCGACGGCCGGGTGCTGGAGATCGTTGATTTATCCAGGCTCGAACTGGAAGCTGCGCTGGCGCCTGAACTCGCCGCCGGTTTGAAACCAGGTGCGCGCGCGCTGCTGCAGGTTGAGGGCATCCCGAACGAAGTGGTGGCAACAGTTGCACGTATCAACCCAGCGGCCCAGGCCGGATCGCGTGCCGTCCTGGTTTATCTGTCAGTGGCCGGTCAACCGGGGCTGCGCCACGGCACCTTTGCACGTGGCCGCTTGCTGACTGATCAACGCCAGGCCCAGGTGCTGCCCTTGTCGGCAGTCAGGGTCGAGAAGGCCAAGCCTTATGTGCTGCAGATTTTCGAAGGTCGGACCAAGGCGGTGACCGTCGTTCTAGGCGCGGTTGGTGAAGCGGCAGGTCAGCCTGCGGTCGAGTTGCTGTCCGGCCTGGAAGCCGGGGCGCAGGTCTTGACGAGTGCTGCAGGTCAGGTGCCCGATGGGACGCCGGTCAAGCAAGCAGCCCCTGTAGCCGCGACTGCCCAGCGCTGAGGCTCAGCCCGATCATGTGGTTCACACGCGTTTCGATTCAAAATCCCGTCATGGCCGTGATGGTCATGCTCGCCTTCGTTGTTCTGGGCATGTTCAGCTACCAAAGGCTGTCGGTCGACCTGTTCCCGAATATCGACTTCCCTACCGTTGTGGTGCAAATGGACTATCCCGGCGCATCGCCGGAAATCGTCGAGAGCGAAGTCACCAAGAAGGTCGAGGCGGCGGTCAACACGGTGGCCGGTATCAGTACGCTGACTTCCCGCTCTTATGAAGGCACCTCGGTCGTCATCATCGAGTTCAATCTGGATGTTGACGGCCGCAAGGCGGCTGATGATGTGCGCGAGAAGGTCGCCCTGATCCGGCCCTTGTTGCGTGACGAAGTCAAAGAACCGCGCATTTCGCGTTTTGATCCGCAAAGTTCGCCGATTTTCAATGTGGCGGTACTTTCGACCGATGGCAAACGCAGCACCCAGGAATTGACGACCTGGGCCACGCAGGTCCTGCAGAAGCGACTCGAGAATGTCCGCGGTGTTGGTTCGGTGTCGGTGGTCGGCGGTTTGCAGCGACAGATCCAGTTGCGCCTGCGCCCCGATTCAATGGAAGCGCAAGGCCTGACGGTCGACCAGGTACTGGCGGCGGTGAAGAGCGAGAACCAGGAATTGCCGCTCGGCAGCATCCGCAATGCCGAAAAAGAACAGGTGGTGCAGATCAACGCCCGCGTGAAACGCCCGGAAGACTTTCGCGACATCGTGGTGGCGCGCCGCGGCGGCAATGTCATCAAGCTCTGGCAGGTCGCTGACGTCGTCGATGGTCCGCAGGAAGTCGAGAGTCTGGCGCTCTACAACGGTCAGCGCACGGTACTGCTGAGCGTACAGAAGAGCCAGGGTGAAAACACCATTGCCGTGGTCGACGGCTTGCTGCTGGCCTTGAAGGAATCGGCCGCGGTCACCCCGGACGGCCTGCGCACCGAGGTGAACCGCGACAACTCGCGCTCGATCCGGGTTTCGGTATCCAACGTCACCCGCACGATGTTCGAAGGCGCGGCCTTGACGGTGCTGATCGTCTTCCTGTTTCTGAATTCCTGGCGCTCGACCGTGATCACCGGGCTGACGTTGCCGATCTCATTGATCGGCACCTTCTTGTTCATGTACATGTTCGGCTTCACCATCAACATGATCACGATGATGGCCTTGAGCTTGTGCGTCGGCCTGCTGATCGATGACGCGATCGTCGTGCGTGAAAACATCGTCCGGCATGTGAGGATGGGCGTCTCGCCCAGACAGGCTGCGCTCGACGGCACGGCCGAAATCGGGCTGGCGGTGCTGGCCACCACGCTGTCGATCGTTGCGGTTTTCCTGCCGATCGGCTTTATGGGAGGCATTGTTGGCAAGTTTTTCCACGAATTCGGCATCACCATCGTCGCCGCTGTGCTGATTTCGATGTTCGTCAGCTTTACGCTCGACCCGATGCTGTCAAGCGTGTGGAACGACCCGCAGTCGCATGGCGTTCATCAGGGCCCGCCGGTGACGCTGTATGACAAGACCCTCGGACGCATTACCGGTGCAGTCGATCGATTCACCGAATGGCTGTCCGGTGCCTACCAGCATATCCTTCGCTGGTCATTGCGGCACAAGCTGACGACTCTGGGCATTGCCTTGTTGACTTTGGTGCTCAGCTTCTTCCTCCTGTCCGGCGTCGGCAAAGAGTTCACGCCCAAGGCTGACATGTCGGAAACGCAGATCAATTTCTACACCCCGGTCGGATCGGCGCTCGATGTCACCGAGGCCCGGGCCAAGCAGATCGATGCCTTGTTACGCACGATGCCCGAGGTGCGCTACACGGTGGCAACCATCAATAGTGGCTTTGCGGCCGGCAAGATCTATGGCGCGGTCTATGTGCGCTTGGTCGACCGCAAGGATCGTCAGCGCAGCGTCAATGAGTTGGTGACTCCAATGCGCCAAATGCTCGACTCCATTCCCGGCATCACGATTACCAATATCGGAGCGGCCGAGATCGGTGGCGGCAAGAGCCTGCAGTTCTCGCTCCAGGGGCCTGACCTTGGCGAATTGAACCGCATTTCCAAACAGGTCCTCCCCCGCTTGCAGAAAATCCCCGGACTGGTCGATCTGGACAGTACCTTGAAGGCC
>JBIKPD010000190.1:0-7427 GCA_044357665.1 Roseateles sp.
GAGATGCTTGGGCGGCTGGAAGCAGCGGGCCTGCCCTATTTCGGCGGTGGTCGCGATCTGCGCCAGGCGCACCGCCCGCTGATCATCGAGCGCAAGGGCATCAAGATTGCCCTGCTCGGCTACGACGAATTCATGCCACGTTCATTCGAGGCCGGCGACGACTACGCGGGCGTTGCCTGGAGCGAGGACCAGCAGGTGCTCTGGGACATCCGCCAGGCGCGTCTGCAGGCCGATCTGGTCATCCCCTTCATGCATTGGGGCCAGGAGCATGAGTCGACGGCCAATGCCCGCCAGCGCCAATTGGCAAGGCTGATGATCGATGCCGGCGCCGACGCCGTGGTCGGAACCCACCCGCATGTGGTCCAGGATACCGAGACCTACAAGGGCAAGCCGATCGTCTACAGCCTCGGCAACTTTGTTTTTGACGGCTTTGACAACCCGGACAACAACACCGGCGCGGTACTCTGGATGGATGTCACCAAGCAGGGCGTCAGCAACTGGCGCATGCAGACCGCAATCATCGACCGCAACGGCACGCCGCACCCTGGGCGGTGAAGGGTTGGCAAGCGGCGACAGCGAATGGGCCTCGACAGGCCTGCTGTCTCACTCAAGCCTAGAAGCAAAGCTCGCGCACCAGGACGCTGAAAACCTGGCGTGCAAAAGGCCAGACCTGTCAACCGTGATCGCCAACAGCGCTGCCTGATTGATGACAGCGAGGCGTGCCGGGGCGAGGTTTTTTACCATATGAAATCCTACCCATTGCTGATTTAGGCGGCCAAGAGGGTATTGAAAATCGCATGAAAAAGATATTTGTAAAATTTGTCAATATTTAGTCATTTTTAGTATTGTTCATCACATGCAAATGCGATGTGCAAAGCGTGGAAAATCATCAACAATAAGACCAAGTTTGAAGATTTTCCAAAATTTAACGGAACCTCTGTGCTTTCCCAATCCATCTCAAAAGTCCTGCTGGTTGAAGACGATCTGGTTTTTCAGGGGACGTTTGCGCGTGTCTTTGCCAAGATGGCGGGCGACTGGGAAATTCAGGCATTCCAGGATGGTGCCAGTGCATTGGAGGCTTTGTCGCAGCCGCAGGCCCAATTCAATTTGGCCCTCGTCGACATTGGCTTGCCTGACATCTCTGGCATTGAGGTGATCGCCAAGGCGCGGCTCCAGTTTGCCGAGTTACCGATTTTGGTGACGACCCCGTTCTCGGCCGAAGACACTTTTTTGTTGGCCATTCGCACCGGGGTCAATGGATATTTGCTCAAAGGCGACACCGAGGCGGCGCTGAGGAACTCGATTGAACTGGTCTTGCAAGGGCAATACCCTGTAAGCCCGGCATTGGCTCGGCATTTGTTCCGCTTGGCGGGCACCCCCAATGCCATCCCCGCGACGAACAACCTGAACCTCTCGCGTCGTGAGTTGGAATTGCTGCAGTTCATTGCCAAGGGTTGCAGTTACGCCACTTGCGCCGATGTCATGAACATTTCACTGTCGACGGTTCAAACGCACATTCGCAATACCTACCGCAAGTTGGAAGTTTGCAACCAGCGCCAAGCCATCACCAAAGCACAGTCCTCTGGATTGCTGAAATTCTGATGGGTTTCAAGCGCCTGTTGCTTTGGATGGTCATGACCATGGGCCTGCTGGTCCCGGGTTGGGTTCAGGCGGTGCAGCCAGCAGAACCCTATGCCGAGCTCAAACAGGCCCGCATGCGGGGTCTGGGGCCGGAAAAAATGGTGAGCTTGCCTCACGTGCTGGTGTCCACAGACTTTGATCCAGAGGGCAGTTTGGTCAGTTACACGCTGCTGGTAGACCGGGCCAACTTGCCCGAAAAACCGCTGGGCATTTATGTGCCCAAAATGGGTTTGTCCGGCAATCTCTACCTGAACGGCCATCTGTTTGATGCCTGTGAACGTGGACAACTCAAAGAAGTACGCTGCTTGCACCGACCTTACTTGTTCACGCCACCCACAACGTTGTGGAAGCTTGGGCAAAACGAACTTCGTGTCGAAATTTACGCCACTGCGCGTCAAATCAACGGCTTGTCCTCAGTCTGGGTGGGCGATGTCGATGTTCTGGAGAGTAGGCTTTACAGGTGGCGTTACTGGCTGCAGGTGGACCTGATGGCTGGGCTGAGCTGGTTGTCAGGTCTGCTGGGCCTGATGGCTTTAGTCGTGGGTGTCGTGTTACGCAAGGATTCCGTTTATTTGTGGTTTGGCCTGACGAGCATTGTCAATGCCGTGGCAACCAGCAGCGTTTTCATGAGCCAACCGCCGATCGATTCTGAGTGGTTCAGCTGGATTGTGTTTGCCAGCCGGTTTGCATCGGGGCACTTGTTGATCTTGATGTTTGCCTCTTTCTTTGAAAAGCTGACACCTAGAGTCCAACTTGGCGTTCTGGCTTACACCTTGATATCAGTTGCGCTGATGGGTATTTCAGGCAGTAACCGGACTTTGGTGACGGTCCTTTACTTGCCGCTTTTGCTGTCCATCATCTTGATGCCTGGTCTGATGCTGTACTGGACCGTGAAAAACCCTAAGACCAAACATATCTTCGCAACCTTCATGATGGGTCTGATCACAATGGCCAGCTGCTTTGACTGGTTGAGGTTCACGGGCGATTCTGCCTTTGTCGGCATGTATTTCATTCCCTATTCGTACAGCGGTGTGTTGTTCATGTTTGGTGGCATGTTGTTGGCGTTGTTGGCCTTTTCCTTGATTCAGTCGCAAAACCAGAGCGCTGAGCTGGAGTTGCGGGTTGCAGAGCGCACGGATGAACTCAATCTGCTGCACGCCCGTTTGCTCAACACGGAAATAGACCGGTCAAGAACGCAAGAGCGTCAGCACATGTTGCAAGACATGCACGATGGTTTTGGCTCACAGTTGGTCATTGCCAAAATGATGATCGAGCAAAACCAGATGTCTCAAGAGAGTTTGGGGCGCTTGCTTGAAGAAAGCATTGGTGACCTTTATCTGCTGGTGGATACCATGGGCAGCAGCGACAATTACCTGCCCAATGCGCTGGTTGATTTGCGCTTTCGAACGCAGCAAAGGTTGGCAGGTACCTCCCTCAAATTGCACTGGAATCTGCAGGTTGACTATGCGCCTGAAGTTTCGCCAAATGCTGTTCTGCAAATTCTTCGGCTGGTGCAAGAAGCGCTGAACAATGCCCTCAAGCACGCCAAGGCCACCAACATTCACCTTGACTTCAACTACGACGAAGTGGACGGGCAGTTGACCATTTCAGTGGCAGACGACGGTGTCGGTATCGGTAGCGACGGGCAACCGGTTTATGGGCGCGGTCAAAAAAACATGTTGGCGCGTGCGCGTGCGCTTGGCGGCAAGCTCAGCGTGTCCAACAGCCAGCCTGGCACCCTGGTTCAGCTTATTGTGAGCTTGCCCTCAGAAGCCGTATCTCATGGCTGAGTCATGGCTTGGCTTGGCTTGTCTGCGCTGAGCCGCAAGCCATGTTGTTTCGAACTGCATCGGGCTGACCTATGCCAGCGTTGAGTGCAGCCGCTGCAATCCCATGTCTGGGCCCGGACTGGCTTTATTGAAGCAGCCGCGAGCGCCGAAAATTAAGTAGCATGGGTATTGCAAGGCTGCCATCAGCAGCCATAAATCAGACGATCTTGATGCCCAGATTGGGCAGGCCGTCGATGTGGCAATCGATCACATCGCCGCGCACGACCGGGCCGACGTTTTCAGGCGTGCCCGAGTAGATGATGTCGCCGGGCATCAATTCGAAGGCTTCCGAGAGCTTGCTGATCTGCTCGGCGATTTTGTCTCTCCGGTGTGAATCCGCAATGGCGGATGCCGCCTTGAGGGGCGGGGTTCAGGTCCGGTTCGACTTTAATCGGCAAATCCGCTTGGCGGTGAAACATCCGGATAGCTATTGCTACGGGATTTCCCGAGCCAGGCCGTCAGGGCCCGGATCAACAGCCGTTTACTGGCTGGAATCGAGCAGCTTGAGCAGCGAGCCTTCGTCGGCGACCGACAGCAGGCCGGTCTGGGCATAGATGCCGAGCTTGGCGCGGGTGTCGGTGATGTCGAGGTTGCGCATCGTCAGCTGACCGATGCGGTCGAGCGGGCTGAAGGGCGCGTTTTCGACCTTTTCCATGCTCAAGCGCTCGGGCGCATAGGTCAGGTTGGGCGATTCGGTATTGAGCAGGGAATAGTCGTTGCCGCGGCGCAACTCGATCGTCACTTCACCAGTGACCGCGCGCGCCACCCAGCGCTGCGCCGCCTCGCGCAGCATGATCGCTTGCGGGTCGAACCAGCGGCCCTGGTAGAGCAGCCGGCCCAGCTTGCGGCCGTTGTCGCGGTACTGCTCGATCGTGTCTTCGTTGTGGATGCCGGTGACCAGGCGCTCGTAGGCGATGAACAGCAGTGCCAGGCCGGGGGCTTCGTAGATGCCGCGACTCTTGGCTTCGATGATGCGGTTCTCGATCTGATCGCTCATGCCCAGGCCATGACGGCCGCCGATGCGGTTGGCTTCAAGGATCAGGGCGACCGGGTCATCGAAGCGGACGCCATTCAACGCCACCGGCTGGCCTTCTTCAAAACGCACGCTGACTTCTTCGCGCTTGACTTCGACTTCGTCCTTCCAGAAAGCCACGCCCATGATCGGGTTGACGATCTTCATGCCGCTGCCCAGATGCTCGAGGTCCTTGGCTTCATGGGTGGCGCCGAGCATGTTCGAATCGGTCGAATAGGCTTTTTCAGCCGACATCTTGTAGCCAAAGCCATGCGCGGTCATGAAGGCCGACATCTCGGCGCGGCCACCGAGCTCGTCGATGAAGAGCTGGTCGAGCCAGGGCTTGTAGATCTTCAGCGCCGGGTTGGTCAGCAAGCCGTAGCGGTAGAAACGCTCGATGTCGTTGCCCTTGAAGGTGCTGCCATCGCCCCAGATGTTGACATCGTCTTCCTTCATCGCGGCCACCAGCATCGTGCCGGTGACGGCCCGGCCCAGCGGCGTGGTGTTGAAGTAGGTCACGCCTGCGGTGGAAATGTGGAAAGCGCCGCTTTGCAGGGCGGCAATGCCTTCATGGGCGAGTTGGCGCCGGCAGTCGACCAGCACGGCTTTTTCAGCGCCATATTGCAGCGCCTTGCGCGGGATTTCTTCGTAATCGGGCTCGTCAGGCTGGCCCAGATTGGCCGTGTAGGCATAGGGCATGGCGCCCTTCAGCTTCATCCAGTGCAAGGCGGCGCTGGTATCGAGGCCGCCGGAGAATGCGATCCCGACTTTCTGGCCGAGTGGAAGATGCTGAAGAATGGTTGACATAAGCGGGGTCGGGTGAATTGCCGAGGCTGACGCAAAATGCGCCCAATCCGCTATTTTCCGTCAAATCGCGGCTTGCCAGCCTGGACCCCATTGAAACCGCTTGCAGCTTGTCGCGGCAGCGACAGGCTGGCAGGCCGGTGGGGCAACAGAATGGCGTCGCAAGTCAACCTGGAGAGATGAGATTGAGCGAATCGATTGCCGAGATCCCGACCAGCCCGCAGCGCCAGGCCCAGCGCAGCCATTGGCCCAAGCGCCTGCCACGCGAGCTGGCGATTCCGCAGACTTCGCTCTGGTTCAATCTCGAAGTCGCGGCAGCCCGCTTTCCTGACAAGGTCGCCACCGTTTACTGCGGGCAGGCCAAGACCTATGCCGAACTGCGCGATGAAGCGCTGGCGCTGGCCGCTTGGCTGCAGCAGGCTGGCGTCGAGGCCGGTGACCGGGTCGCCCTGTTCATGCAGAACTGCCCGCAATTTCTCGTCGCCTTCTATGCGGTGAACCGGGCCAATGCGGTGATGGTGCCGGTCAACCCGATGAACCTGGCGGAAGAGTTCGGCCATTACATCAGCAACCCGCAGACCAAGGTGGTCATCTGTAGCGCCGATCTGGCGCCTATCGTCGCGGCGGCCAATCAGGCTTTGCCCGAGGCGCAGCGTTTGAAGGCGCTGCTGGTCACGCGTTATGCCGATGCCTTGCCGCCCGCCGGGGTTGATGCTGAATTGGGTCTGCCGGCGGCGATGCTGCAATGGCTGAACGCCGATCCGGCCCTGCCTGCCGGTGCCACCCGCTGGCTTGATGCGCTGGCTGCCTTGCTGCAGCCCGGGTCGCACCAGGCCGGGTCGAATGATCTGGCCTTGCTGCCCTATACCTCGGGCACGACCGGACTGCCCAAGGGCTGCATGCACAGCAACGCCACTTTGATGGCCAACACCTGCGGCAGCAGCCAATGGGGCTCGGCCTCGGCGGAGTCGACCAGCCTGGCGGTGGTGCCGATGTTCCACATCACTGGTTTTGTCTACGGCGTGCTGAGCCCGGTCTATCTGGGCATGACGGTGGTGATCATGCCGCGCTGGGACCGCGAGCTGGCCGGGCGCTTGATCTCGCGCTACCGGGTCACTCATTGGACCTGCATCCCGACGATGATCATCGACCTGTTCGGCAGCCCGAACTACAAGAGCTTCGATCTGTCGAGCCTGATCTATCTCAGCGGCGGTGGCGCGGCGATGCCGTTTGCGGTGGCCGAGAGGCTGCAGCAGGAATTCGGCCTGACCTTTGCCGAAGGCTACGGCTTGACCGAAACCGCGGCACCCTCGCATGCAAACCCGCCCGAGCGCGCCAAGCTGCAATGCCTGGGGATGCCGATCTTCGGTGTCGACTCGCGCGTCGTCGATCCGCTCACGCTGGAAGAAATGCCGATCGGCGAGGTCGGCGAAATCATCACCCATGGGCCGATGGTTTTCCATGGGTACTGGCGCGCACCCGAAGCCAATGCAGCCGCTTTTGTCGAGATTGAGGGCAAGCGCTTTTTCCGCACCGGCGACCTCGGCCGGATGGACGAAGAGGGCTATTTCTTCATCACCGACCGGCTCAAACGGATGATCAATGCCAGCGGCTTCAAGGTCTGGCCTTCGGAGGTCGAGTTGCTGCTGTACAAATGCCCGGCGGTGCAGGAAGCCTGCATCATCGCGGCCAAGGATGCTTATCGCGGCGAGACGGTCAAGGCCGTCATCGTGCTCAGGAGCGAAGCCAAGGGCAAGGTTGTAGCCGATGACATCATCGACTGGGCGCGTGGTCATATGGCCGCCTACAAGGTGCCGCGGCTGGTCGAGTTCGTCGACAGCCTGCCCAAATCGGGTGCCGGCAAGGTGATGTGGCGGCTGCTGCAGGAACGCGAGGCCTGAGCCCGGCGCTGCCGTGAAGCCCGCCTGAAGTCAGCTTGAACGCCGCAAGGCGATCGTGCGCCTCTCGTCTTGCAGAGCATGGTCATCGATGCTGGCCCGGACGAATTCGATATGGGCACGTGCGGCGTCGGCCGCCTGCTGTGGCTGGCCTTGGCGCACCGCTTGCCAGATCGCCCGGTGCTGCGCTTCCAACTGCTCCCAGCGCTGCGGCCTGGTTTGCAGGTTTTCCAGATTGTTCGA
>JBIKPD010000023.1:0-23509 GCA_044357665.1 Roseateles sp.
TCAACGCGAGTGTGTGTAGTGCGGATCGGGATGGGATGCAAGGCGCATTTTGCGGCCAATAGCGCGTGCTATTGGCAATAAATGCAACGCCGCAGACCGCCCGAGGCCGCTCTATCACAAACCGTGAGGGGTTATGCAGAGCATCCTTAGCGGGCAAGCACCCGCAGTATCCGCGTTCGGCAACGATCAAGTCACGGTCGCTTCGTCGCTGCGCTTGTCGCCGCGGTTGTCAACCCAGGTGATGCCGACCTTGTCACCGGCCTTGGCACCTTTGATGTTGAATTGCAGGAACGGATTTTTCGCTACCGAGGCCCCCCATTGGGCCGTCATCACCATCTTGCCGTTCAACTGCGCGCTGACCTGCTGGATGAACCAGGCAGGGATGGTCTTGCCAGCAGCGTCCTTGCGCTGGCCGGTTTCCATTTCATGCGCCATCAGGACGCGGACTGTGGCCTTGTCGCCAGCGGATTGGGCGCGTATGCGCATCGGATCTGCCATGTTCATCTCCTTCATCAAAATTGTTTGTACGGCCTCGCATTGCTTGGCCGGTTCCCCACTGCCTCGCAGAGCTCGGCCGGTTCGTCAGGCTCGCGGCAGTCCGCAGGGATCTTCATCTTCCCTGCCTCTCCCACGGCCTCGCAGAGCTCGGCCGGTTCGTCTTCCTTCCTGACTCTCCCCACGGCCTCGCAGAGCTCGGCCGGTTCGTCAGGCTCGCGGCAGTCCGCAGGGATCTTCATCTTCCCTGCCTCTCCCACGGCCTCGCAGAGCTCGGCCGGTTCGTCTTCCTTCCTGACTCTCCCCACGGCCTCGCAGAGCTCGGCCGGTTCGTCAGGCTTGCGGCAGTCCGCAGGGACTGCCGCAAGTCCTGACTCACCCCCCGCAACCGCCGAGGGTGACTTTGACTTCTTTGGCGGCGTAGAGGACGCGGCCATCGGCCATCATCGCCACGGCAAAGACGTTCGATGACTGGCCCATCTTGACGCGGGTCGAAAAGCTGGCATCGACCGCATCGCTGACGTCGAACAGCGCCGACAGCACCGATGGGTTCTTTTCGACCAGCAACAGCATGCGCTTGACACCGGCCAAGCCGGTTGAGGCACCAACAGGCACGACTGCGCCATTTTCGGCAATGTCGGGCCCGGTGATCGTCACGTCCTTGCTTTCCACCGGTGCACCAGCGCCCAGCGACTTCATCAAATCGGCCATCGTCTTGGCGTCGAAAGCAGCGCTGTTGTAAGGCGCGGCCTGTGCGCTGGCCAGCCCGGGCAACATGCCCAGCGCAGCCAGCATGCCGGCCAATTGCGCCGATTTCCTCAACATGGCGCGACGTGTTTGCGAACGAATTTCTTGCGGTTTCATCTCAGTCTCCTTGGTCCGTTGATGCTGCTGAAGCAGATTGCTTAGTCGATCGGTGTTATCCCTGACACCATCATTTATTTGCCCCTGCGGCCAGCCATTGGGCTATTTTGCGTGAATCGGCATCGCTGAGTGCCTGAGGGGGCATCGGAATCGCACCCCACAAGCCCGAGCCACCCGAACGGATCTTGCCCGCCAGATAGTCCGCGGCGTCAGCACGCTCGCGGTATTTTTTAGCGACATCGCGCAGGGCCGGGCCAACGATTCTGCTCTCGACGCCATGGCAGGCCAGGCAGTTGTGTTTTTTCGCCAGGGCCAAGGCGGCGGCTGCGCTGCTGACCGCTGCTGGCGGGACGACTGGCGGTGCCGCGGCAATTCTGGACGGACTATCAGCGGGCGGCCGACTGGTGTCGGCACCCTGTTGCGCACCAACGCTGCGGTTCTGCTCGGCCAGATTGCCATGGGCATTGCGCGCGAAGTCAGGCAAGGCAGAGGCAATCATCGGCTCCGGTGCGCAGTCCTGCATGCAGGCCACGGCTTTTACATCGGGCCGGGTAACTTTTCCCATCGGCTTGCCCGGCCACAGTCCATGTTCGGTGGTGAAGCCGTTGCGGTTGGGCAGCAGTTTTTGCACCTCGCCGATATTGCGGTCAGACAGAACCAGACTGTCAGGCACGATGCCGCCGAGATTGAGCAGATAGGCGGTCAGCGCGTAGACCTCGTCGGGTTTGAGCGATTTGGGTTCGGTCCAGGGCATGGCACGGCTGATGTAATCCCATAGCGTCGACAAGGTCGAGAGCTTCATCAGGGTGCTGCGTCCCGGATAAGCCGAGTCAGTCAGGCTGGCAACCCGACCGGTCTTGACGTCCTGCGCCGTCGTGCCGCCGACCAGCGGCGAGAAGGTCTGGTTGCTTTCACCGAACACGCCGTGGCAACTCGCACACCTGGCCTCCCATAAGTCCATGCCCTGCGCGACCGACCCCGAGCCGGCCGGCAGGCCCTTGAAATCAGGACGCACGTCGATGTCCCAGGCAACAACTTCCTTCGGTGTCGCTGACCGGCCTATGCCCGGATAGCTGCTCTGCGCTGCGGCCAGGCCGCAGGAGAGCAACAGCGCGAAAAACAATATCGCGGAACCGCCTGATCTGGGTCGGGCGGTCTGACCCACAGAACCCGCTAAATCAGTTGGGGTCTTTGCCCGGACAGGATTGATCCTGAGGATCAGGCCTGCCTGGCGAAGGATTGGGCGCATGCAAGCGCCCAAGCAGAGCTTTAGTCGGGCGGTCTGACCCACAGAACCCGCTGAATCAGTTGGGGTCAGAGCTACTCCCTGCGGTCGGGCGGTCTGACCCACAAGGTCAAGAGATTTGAACATTTTTCACCTCGCCGTTTTCCTGCACCAGCCAGGTCTGCACCGAGTTGTTGTGATAAATCGATCGGCTACCGCGAACCGCGCGCAACTGCTTTTTGCTGGGTTGCACATAGCCGGTATCGTCGACTGCGCGGCTCTGGATCAGCGCGGGCTTGCCGTCCCAGATCCAGTCGATGTTGAAGCGTGTCAGGCATTTGCTCAAGACCGGCGTCTCGAGCCTTGCGCTGCGCCAATTGCGTCCGCCATCGACCGAGACATCGACCTTTTTCACTTTGCCGCGGCCCGACCAGGCCAAGCCGCTGATGCTGAAGAACCCCTTGTCGAGCAAAACCTGCCCACCCGATGGGGTCGTCACCACGCTCTTGCATTCCTGGATGCTCGAATATTGGCGGTGCAACCCGCTAGGCATCAGGTCGACGTAATGGATCGTCTCGTCCTTGCTGCCATAAGGCTGATCGCCGACCTCGATGCGACGCAGGTACTTGACCCAACTGACGCCCTGCACACCCGGCACGACCAGGCGCAAGGGGTAGCCGTTTTCGGGGCGCAGCATCTCGCCGTTCTGGCCATAAGCCACAAAAACCTCGCCGCTTTCGATCAACTCCATCGGCACCGTGCGTGTCATCGACGAACCATCAGCGCCTTCGGCGAGGACGAAGCGGCCGCGTTTGTAGTCGACCCCGGCCATGTCGAGCAGGATTTTCAAGGGCACACCCGTGAACTCGCTGCAGCTCAGCATGCCATGCGTGTACTGGCAAGACGGCACTGCCACATTGCCCCATTCCATCCCGGTATTGGCGCCGCATTCGATGAAGTGGAAGCGGCTGACCGCCGGCAAGCGCATCAGCTCATCCATCGTGAAGACCAGCGCCTTTTTCAGCATCTTGTCGTCGGAGCCATTGATCATCAGGCGATGCTTGGTCGGATCGATGTCCCACCAGCCCTGATGATGGCGCTCGAAATGCAAGCCGCTGGGCGTGACGATGCCAAACAGCGACTGCAAGGGCGCGAACGAAACCGACGATTGGGGAGTCTGCGTCAGCCCGGGGCTCGGGCGACGCTGGACATTGACCTCGAAGCTGGAAGGTTTGCCATAGCCATCGGTCGCCACCGCCTGACCGAGACCGCGCGAATGGGCTGGCAGCTCGAGAATGTTCGGATCTCCAGCGCCGGCAGATGGGTTGGCCAGCGCCATTGGCGCAGCGGCGGCCGTACCCGCAGCCAGGAAAGCCTGGCGGATGAAGTCACGCCGCCCGGCCTTGGCCTCGGCGACAACCTGCTGCACCGCCTTGGCGTCGAGAAAATTCTCCGGCGCCTTGAGCAAGCGGCCCATCATTTTTAGTTCGGAATCCAAGGGACTGCCTCCTGTCGCACCGCCGTCGAACTTCCATCTGGCGGATGGAGTACTTTATATATTCGAAGAAGCTAATATAAGTCACTTGCGATTGATTTGACCCTAGGAAAAACCCGCAAGTCGCCACGGCCAAGGCCAGCGAACCAGCTGATCGACAATAATCGCCCGATCCCAAAACAGCCTGCCTCCAGCGATGACCAACAATTCGAGCCCTGAATTTGCCACACAGATGGTCGTCTGGGGCGGACTGCTGCTCGGCTTGGCGCTCGGCGTGGTGGCCCAAGCAACGAGCTTTTGCACCCGGGGCGGTTTGGTCGACTGGTTCACCTATGGCGGCAAGGCTCGCCTGATGATGTGGGTGCTGGCAGTCGCGGTGGCCGCCACCGGAACGCTGAGCTTGATCGACCTGGCCTGGCTCGATGCGACACGCGCTACCGCCTGGAGCGAACGCTTCCTCTGGCTGTCCTACCTGGTCGGCGGATGCCTGTTCGGCTACGGCATGGCCATCGCTTCGGGTTGCCCGCAACGCAGCTTGGTAAAAGCCGGCGCTGGCAGCATGAAGGCCCTGGTGACCTTGCTGGTGACGGCCGTAGTGGCGCAAATGACCTTGCGAGGCCTGTTCGCCGAGCCCAGAGTGAACTGGCTCGATGCGGTGAGCCTGGATCTGGGTCATCCACAAGACCTCGGCTCGATGCTCGCGCCACTGCTCGGCGCGCAGCCAGCTGCGCTGCGCTGGATGCTGCTGGCGCTGCTGCTGCTGCTCGCCGGCCTGCTCTTGTGGCGCAACCGGGCTGGCATGGACCTCAGCCACTGGATCGGCGGGGCCATGGTCGGCCTGCTAGTGCCGGCCGCTTGGGCCTTGACCGGACACCTGGGCTTCATTGCCGAACATCCGGAGACGCTCGAAGCGGTCTGGATGGGCAGCTATTCGCACCGTCCGGAAGCCCTGAGCTTCGCCGCGCCGCTGGCCCATGGGATGGATTTGCTGACGCTCTGGTCGGACCGCAACAATACGGTCAGCTTCGGCATCACCCTCACCGTTGGCGTGCTGCTCGGCAGCGCCGCTTCAGCGCTGGTCCGGCGTGAATTCCAATTCGAATCGTTCACCGATTCCCAGGACATGGGCAGGCATCTGCTCGGCGGTGTACTGATGGGTTTTGGCGGTGTCACCGCCATGGGCTGCTCGATCGGCCAGGGCATCAGCGGTCTGTCACTGTTGTCGGCCGGTTCAGTTCTGGCCGTCGCAGGAATCGTCGGCGGCGTCTGGGTCGCGACGCGAATCCAGGCCTGGCAGGTCGAACGCGCCTGACCTGGCGCCCGTCCTGCCGCAGCGCCAGGCGGGCCGAAGCATGGCAAAGCGAAATGCTGCCAAACCGGAATCCCCCACCCGGTGCAACTGTTTCATTTTTAACAATATGACCAGCACAGGCAGGGTTTTTCCCCGGTTGTCTTGCCTTTGATGAATTCAATAATGTTCCTTCATGTCCGACAACAACAATGGAGAAATTCCCCATGCAGGTTCAGCTTACGGTCAACGGCAAGCCCCACTCAGTTGACGTCCCTCCGAATACATTGCTGGTGCAAGTCCTGCGCGAGCACCTCAAACTGACCGGCACCCATGTCGGTTGTGACACCGCCCAATGTGGCGCCTGTACGGTGATCAAGGATGGTCACGCAATCAAATCGTGCAATGTGCTGGCGGCGCAAGTCAGCGGCAGCGCGATCACCACGATCGAAGGTCTGGCCGAACCCGACGGCACCATGCACCCGATGCAGGCTGCCTTCAAGGAATGCCATGGCCTGCAATGCGGTTACTGCACCACCGGCATGGTGATGAGCGCAGTCGACCTGTGCAAGCACCACCCGAAAGCGACTGCCGGCGAAATCCGTGAACTGCTGGAGGGCAATATCTGCCGCTGCACCGGTTACCAGAACATCATCAAGGCCGTGCAGCAGGGTCAAGCTGCAATGAATCCCTGAAACCTTGCCGGGCAGACTGCCGCCATCCGGCGAGCAGGGTCTGCCTTCAACAGATCAATTGGAGAACATCATGGGTGCAACAGACTTCGCGAACCTGCCGCATATCGGCGCGCCGATTCGCCGCAAGGAAGACTACCGTTTCCTGACCGGTGCCGGTCAGTACACCGACGACATCAACATGCCCGGGCAGACCTACGCCGTCTTCGTGCGCAGCCCGCATGCGCATGCGCTGATCAAGGACATCAACCTGACCCAAGCCAAGGCGATGCCTGGCGTGGTCGAAATCTTTACCGGCAAGGACCTCGAAGGCAAGATGGGCGGCCTGCCCTGCGGCTGGCTGATCACCAGCACCGACGGCTCGCCGATGAAAGAGCCGCCGCATCCGGTGCTGGCGCTGGGCAAGGCGCGCTATGTTGGCGACCAGGTCGCGATGGTGATCGCCGAAACGCTCGACCAGGCCAGGAATGCAGCCGAAGCGGTAGATGTCGACTACGAGGTGCTGAGCGCCGTCGTCGACGTTCGCGATGCGGCCAAAGCCGCTGCGCTGCATGATGCCGCGCCCGACAACCATTGCTACAAATGGGCGATCGGCGACAAGGCACAGGTCGACGCGGCCTTTGCCAACGCCGCCCATATCACCCAGCTTGACCTGATCAACAACCGCCTGATCCCCAATGCGATGGAGCCGCGCGCCGCGATCGGCAGCTACAGCCGCGCCAATGAGGAATACACGCTGCATGTGTCGAATCAGAACCCCCATGTCGAGCGGCTGCTGATGACGGCTTTTGTGCTCGGCCTGCCCGAGCACAAGGTGCGCGTCATTGCACCCGATGTCGGTGGCGGTTTCGGTTCGAAGATCTTCCTCTACGGTGAAGATGTGGCGCTGACCTGGGCCGCCAAGCAGGTCAACCGCAGCATCAAATGGACTTGCGAGCGCAGCGAATCTTTCCTCACCGACGCCCATGGCCGCGACCATTCGAGCCATGCCGAAATGGCCATGGACAAGGACGGAAAATTCCTCGCCATGCGGGTGCATACCGACGCGAATCTGGGTGCTTATCTGTCGACCTTCTCGACGGCGGTGCCGACGATTCTCTACGCGACGCTGCTGGCCGGTCAGTACACCTGCCCGCAGATCTATGTCGAAGTCGATGCCTGGTTCACCAACACCTCGCCGGTCGACGCCTACCGCGGCGCTGGCAGGCCGGAAGCGACCTATCTGCTCGAACGTCTGGTCAGCCGCTGTGCCTGGGAACTGGGTCTCGGCCAGGACGAGATCCGCAAGCGCAACTTCATCAACAGCTGGCCTTACCAGACCCCGGTCGCCCTGCAATATGACGTCGGCGATTACCTCGGCTGCATGGACAAGGCGCAAGCCCTTGGCGATGTGGCCGGCTTCGAAGCCCGCAAGACGGCCAGCGCCGCCAAGGGCCTGCTGCGCGGCATCGGCTACTCGAGCTATATCGAGGCTTGCGGCATCGCGCCGAGCAATATCGCCGGCGCACTCGGCGCCCGTGCAGGCCTGTTCGAATGCGGCGAAGTGCGCGTCCATCCGACCGGCAGCGTGACCGTATTCACCGGCTCGCACAGCCATGGTCAGGGTCATGAAACGACCTTTGCCCAGGTTGTCGCAGCGCGCCTGGGGATCGCCGTCGATGCGGTCGATGTGGTGCATGGCGACACCGGCCGCGTGCCTTTCGGCATGGGCACTTACGGGTCGCGTTCGATCTCGGTCGGCGGCGCGGCGATCATGCGGGCGCTCGACAAGATCGAGACCAAGGCGAAGAAGATCGCCGCCCATCTGATGGAAGCCAGCGATGCCGATGTCGACTTTGCCAATGGCGAATTCACCGTCAAGGGTACCGACAAGAAGGTCACTTTCGGCCAGGTCGCGCTGACCGCCTATGTGCCGCACAACTACCCGCTCGACAAGCTCGAGCCGGGCCTGAACGAGACCGCCTTCTACGACCCGGTCAACTTCACTTTCCCGGCCGGCACCTATATCTGCGAAGTCGAAATCGATCCGGCCACCGGCATGACCCGGGTCGAGAAGTTCACCGCAGTCGACGACTTCGGCACCATCATCAACCCGATGATCGTCGAGGGCCAGGTGCATGGCGGCTTGGTGCAAGGCATCGGCCAGGCCCTGCTGGAAAATTGCGTCTATGACCGCGAGACCGGGCAGTTGCTGACCGGCTCCTTCATGGACTATGCGATGCCGCGCGCTGATGATTTCCCCGAGTTCAAGATCGACACCATCTGCACGCCCTGCACCCACAATCCGCTGGGAACCAAGGGCTGCGGCGAAGCCGGCGCGATCGGCTCGCCGCCGGCCGTCATCAATGCGGTGCTTGACGCCTTGAAATCAGTCGGCGTGAAGGACTTCGATATGCCGGCCTCGGCCAGCCGAGTCTGGGAAGCCATCCAGGCTGCCGCCTGAAACCAACTAGAGGAGTTCGACCATGTATTCATTCACATTGGAACGCCCGGCCACGCTGGCTGACGCCGCAAGTCTTGCCGGTGGCGGCGCCACGCTGCTGGCCGGTGGCCAGACGCTGCTCGCCTCGATGAAGTTGCGCCTGTCTGATCCGGGGCAACTCGCCGACCTCGGTGCGATCAAGGAATTGAGTGGCATCCGCCGCGAAGGCAATTCCCTGGTGATCGGCGCGATGACTCGCCACCTCGATGTGGCCGACAGCGCCGAAGTCAAGGCAGCGATCCCGGCGCTGGCCGACCTGGCCGCCCATATCGGTGACAAGCAGGTGCGCGCGATGGGCACGATCGGCGGCTCGGTCGCCAACAATGACCCGGCCGCCTGCTACCCGAGCGCCTTGCTGGCGCTCGGCGCGACGATCCACACGACGCAGCGCAAAATCGCCGCAGATGATTTCTTTCTCGGCATGTTCAGCACCGCGCTGGAAGCCGGCGAGATCATCACCGCGGTCAGCTTTCCGATCCCCAAGAAAGCTTGCTACAAGAAGTTCAACCAGCCAGCCTCACGCTTTGCCTTGGTCGGCGTTTTTGTCGCGCAGACCGATGGCGGCGTACGGGTGGCAGTCACTGGCGCGGCCAATGGCGTATTCCGCCATCAGGGCCTTGAAGACGCCTTGAACCGCAGCTTCAGCGCGGCAGCCGCAGCCGCCGTCGCGATCGATTCGAGCGAGCTCAATGCCGACATCCATGCCTCGGCCGCATACCGGGCCAATTTGATCAGCGTGCAGACCCAGCGCGCGGTCACGCAGATGCTTGGTTGAGTTGGGGGCCGGCGTAATCCGCCGTGAGGAGGAGTGCGGGACCATCCCGCATTCCGGCCTGTGGCCTGCATGACGGGCTACGGGGCGGATTACGAGTCGGGTTACGGATTGGCAAGTTGAGAAGTTTTTTCGAAGAACCGCAGAATCAATGAGCCCTTTCCAGGACATCGACAGCTTGAGCCTGGCGCTCGAGGCTGTCGGCTATTTCGCTGACCGCAGGCTTTGCACTGCGGTGTTTCTCGCCCTCAAGCTGGAGCGGCCCTTGCTGCTCGAAGGTGAGCCCGGCGTCGGCAAGACAGAGTTGGCCAAGGCGCTGGCGCTGGTGCTGCAGCGCGAATTGCTGCGCCTGCAATGCTATGACGGACTCGAGCAGCGCGAGGCACTGTACGAATGGAACTATGCAGCGCAACTGCTGCATATGCGCGCCGCGCAGGGCCAGGGTGGTGATGCCGATGAGATCGAGCGGGTCGAGCGCGAGGTCTATCAGGAACGCTATCTGATTCGGCGCCCCTTGCTGCGGGCCTTGCAGACACCCTTCCCTGGCGCCGTCCTGCTGATCGACGAAGTCGACCGCGCCGATGAACCGTTCGAGGCCTTCTTGCTCGAATATCTGGGCGAATACCAGGTCAGCATTCCCGAGCTCGGCACGATCACTGCGGTGGTCAAGCCGGTGACCATCCTGACCAGCAACCGCACTCGCGAACTCAACGATGCGGTGAAGCGGCGCTGCCTCTATCACTGGCTGGATTTTCCAGAACGCGAGCGCGAACTGGCGATCATTCGCGCCCAGGTGCCGCAGGCCTCGGCCCAGCTCTCGGAACAGGTTGCGCTGGTGGTCAGCCGCCTGCGCAGCCAGCCCTTTGCCAACGCCTTCCAGCGTGCGCCGGGGATTGTCGAAAGCGTCGAATGGGCGCGCGCCCTGGTCGCGCTCGACACGCTCAATATCGACCCTGAGGTGATGGCAGACACCGCCGGCATCCTGTTCAAGCAGCGCGAAGATGTGGCGGCGTTGACGCGTGAGCTCAGCGCCGAATTGCTCAAGCCGGCCGAGCCCGACTGAGGGGTCGCCAAGCGATGCTGCTGGGCGACGCCAGAACCGGCAAGCTGGCCGACAACATCAGCGCTTTCGGACGCTGCCTGCGCCGTGCCGGCGTGCGCCTTGACAGCTCGCGGATCGCCCTGGCTGCAGATGCGGCGCTGGCGGTCGGTCTGGCATCAAAAGCCGATGTCGGCGCGGCTTTGGAAGCGGTGCTGATCAGCCGTGAACAGGATCGCGCGGTGTTCCGCGAACTGTTCGACGCCTTCTTCCGCGACCCGGAAGTGGCGCACAAACTGCTGTCGCAATTGCTGCCCAGCGCCGAAGGCCGGGCCGAGCCGAGCAAACGCCGGCCGCGGGTGCGCGAGGCCTTGTCGCCGCAACAGGCCTTCGGTCAGCAGGTCAAACCCAAGCAGGAAGACCAGCAGGTCGAGTTCGATGCGGCGATGACCGCCAGCAATCTGCAGCGCCTCAAGCATGCGGATTTCAATGCCCTGTCGGCGACCGAGTACCGGCTGGTCGAACGCCTGGCGCGCGACGTCAAGCTGCCGCTGCCGATGGTCGCATCGCGCCGCACCCGACCGGCCGCAAGCGGCGCGCAACTGCACTGGCCCGGCGTGATGCAGCAGGCGGTGCGCTCGGGCGGCGAAATCATGAAGCTGCCACGGCTGCAGCGACGCGAACAATTGCTGCCGCTGCTGGTGCTGGTTGATGTGTCAGGGTCGATGGAGCGCTATGCGCGCCTGCTGCTGGCCTTTTTGCATGCGGCAACAAGGCGCCATCCGCGCTGCGATGTGTTCGCCTTCGGCACCCATCTGACCGATCTGACGCCGGCCTTCCGGATTGCCGATACCGACGCGATGCTGGCTTATGCGAGCCAGGCGATCGATGATTTTGCCGGCGGCACCCAGCTCGGTGAATCGCTGGCGACGCTGCGCACAAGGCATCAACGCCGCTTGGTCGGGCGGCGCACGCTGGTGCTGCTGATCACCGATGGTCTCGATACCGGCGAGCCCGAGTTGCTGACGCAGGAGCTGGCCTGGTTGAAGCGCCGCAGCCGCCGGCTTTTATGGCTGAATCCCTTGCTGCGCTTCGAAGGCTATGCGCCTTTGGCACGCGGCGCGGCGGTGCTGCACCAGCAGGTGGATGGCATGCTGGCGGTCCACAACGTCAGCAAGCTCGAGGATCTCGCTGCCAGTCTGGCGGCATTGATGCGGCGCTGAACGCCGCAACGGACACAATCGGGCAATACACAAGGAATCACGCTCATGGACATGCAAGGAAGCAAGCAGTTGGCGATCAGCCAGCAACAAGCCTGGGATTCATTGAACGACCCGGAAGTGCTCAAGCTGTGCATTCCCGGTTGCGACAAGGTCGAGGCCACCGGCGAGAACAAATATGCGGTCGGCATGGCGCTGAAGATCGGCCCGGTATCGGCCAAGTTCGCCGGCAAGATCAGCCTGGAAGACATCGTTGCGCCAAGCAGCTACAAGATCGCCTTTGACGGTCAGGGCGGCGTCGCCGGTTTTGGCCGCGGCAATGCCCAGGTCAAGCTGACGCCCAACGACGCGGGTTGCCTGCTCGACTACACCGTCCAGGCCACGGTCGGCGGCAAAGTGGCACAGCTCGGTCAGCGCCTGATCGACGGCGCAGCCAAGTCGATGTCTGAAGATTTCTTCAAGCGCTTCGACCTGGAAATGCAGCGACTTTATCCGCAGGCCTATGCCGAAAAGGTCGCGCCCACGGAGCCGGTAGCGGCGAAAGCTGCGCTGCCCGCCTGGGTCTGGGTAGCCGGATTGCTGGCAGCAATGCTCGGTTTCTGGGCCTGGCGGACCTACGGCTGAATTGGCCGCCGCCAGCCTCAGCGCAGGAAGTCGCTCACCGCTGCGGTGAATTCAGCTTCGCGTTCATGGTTCGAAATATGCGCGCAAGGTGAAAGCGCCAGATGCTGCGCCTGCATCGCCGCAGCCAGTTCGGCCATATGCGCCGCAGGTGCGGCCATATCGTCGCTGCCGCTGATCAGCAAGCTCGGGCAGGTGATCGAAGGCAGCAGCGGCCGCAAATCAATATCGCGAACGATCGCCGCGGCCGCTGCATAACCTTGCCTGGAAGTGCCGGCGATCATGCCGCGCAGCAAGGCTGCGGTCTGTGGATGGCTGGCAATAAAGGGCGCGGTCAGCCAGCGCGCGACAGTCGCATCGGCGATCGACTCGACGCCATCTAGTTCGACCTTGGCGATGCGTTCCAGCCATGGCTGCCGGTCAGCGTCAGCTTGATAGTATTTGGCGTTGGCGACGACCAGTTTTTGCACCCTGGACGGCGCGGTGGCGGCCAACTGCAGGCCCAGCATGCCGCCCAGTGACAGCCCGACATAGCGAAAGCGGTCGATGCCCAGCGCGTCGAGGCCGGCCAGCACCGATTCCGCCAGTTCCGCCACCGTCGTGCAGGCGCCGTCCATCGAGGCTTGGCCATGGCCGGCATAGTCAAAGCACAGCACCTGGTAATGCTTACGCCAGACTGCAATCTGCGGCGCCCACATCGCCATCGAACTGGCCAGCGAATTGCCCAGCAACAGCACCGGTGAATCGGACGAACCTTGGGTGTGAAATTTCATCGGCATAGTCATGGTTTGTTTCCTTCGAGGTGACCGAGTCGGGTCGACAACATCCGCGCAGTCCGGCCGAGCGCGAGGGCCAGCTTGCCGTCCAGGCTCACATCGAGTTTGTCGGCAGAACCGATGATGGTCAAGGCCAGCACCATCTGACCGTCGCGCGCAAACACCGGCGCGCTGATCGCATTGATTTCGCCGCCATACCAGTCGGAAAAAGTCGCCGAGCTCAGCAGGCGCGAAAAACCGGTCGCGCGGATCTCGGCGACGGTGTGATCGAGTTGATCGAGCATCGCTTCGGCCGCGCTGTCGGGCAGTTGTTCGCTGGCAAACTCGTCTTCAAGCGCGTCGATGACCAGACTGCGGGGCAGATGGGCAGCAAAGGCCAGCCCGGTCGATGACTTCAACACGGGCAACACGAGTCCGGTGCGCAGGTTTTCGCTTACCGGTTGCTTGGCTTCTTCCCAGCGCACGATGGTCGGGCCCTTGTTGCCCCAAACGCCGAGACCCACCGTTTCGTCGAGTTCGTCGGAGAGGTCGACGATCGCCTGAGTCGCCATGCGAACCGCCTGGAGTTCAGCGATGCTGCGCGCCTGCGACAGCTTCAGGTCGAGATCATGCGGGTGGGCAATCACATATTTCCCGCCGCCAAAGGCCAGCGGCCGGCGCTGGCTGCGATCGATGCGCTCGACACGGCCCAGGAACACCACATGATCACCGCCCGGATAGCTGGTGACCTTGGTGCATTCAAGCGTTGCGGCGCAGCCTTCGATCAGCGGAATGCCGTGCAAGCCAGGGCTGGTGCGCACATCGACGAACTTGTCCGGGCCGGCTTTGGCAAAGCGATTCGAAATCTCGACCTGGTCGTCGGCCAGGATAGACACAGCGAAATGCCCGGCATCGCGAAACACCGGAAAACTCGGTGCATTCAGCGACTGGCTCCACAGGATCAAGGGCGGGTCAAGCGACACCGAACTGAAGGAATTGGCGGTCAGCCCGTAGGCCTTGCCGCTCGCATCGACGGTGGTAATCACGGTGACGCCAGTGACGAAGACGCTGAGGACATTGCGCAGTTCGCGCGCATCGAAACCCGGCTCGCTCATTGCGCTTCCTTGCCGCGTCGGCGGACGGAAGGCTTGGCCAGGCTGGCAGATCGGGACTGCAGGCGCGCCTTCATGCCGCACAAAAAGCTGCTGACCAAAGCGATGATGGTGGCATTCACGTCCTTGGGCATGGTGGTCGCATAGACCCATTTGCGCATGCCGATATAGAAAATGCTCGCATGCAGACTCCACACCAGTTCAAGTTCGAGTTCGAGGTTTTCATTGATGACCAACGCTTCGGCAGCGCTGCAATATTCAGCAATGCATTCACGCACGACCGGCTCGAAGATCCGCTCTTTGAGCAGCTTGAACAAGCGGTCGTTGATGCCCGACTTCTCGAAGCCGGCAAAGATCAGGATGCGCACCCACTCATGGCGCAGCACCAATTTGGCATAGTCGAGGTAATACTCTTCAAGCCTGGCCCCCAGGGGCTTGCCGCGATCCTTGATGATGTCTTCCCAGAACGGATTCCAGCGCGCCAGCGTCACCTCGTCATAGACCGCTTCGATCAAGGCCTGCTTGTTCGGGAAATAGCGATACAGCAAGGATTGGGTGATGCCCATCGCGGTCGCAAGGTCGCGCGTGCTGGCAGTAAAGCCATTGGCCGCAAAGTAGTCGAGCGCCTGGCGCAGGATCATCTCGCGCCGATCGCTCGAACGCAATTTTGGCGCACGGGCGCGCGATGGCTTGCCGGTCGTCGTCACAGCGGGCTCGCTCATTGCATTACTCCTTGACCATCCCGAAGGCGTTCAACGTGTAAGCCACCAGGGTGTAATACCCGATGATGCCGACGATTTCCACCATCGTCTTTTCACCGAACAAGGCCTGACCACGCAGGTACATCGCCTCATCGAGCCGGTGGGTGCGCAGCAGTTGCGCGCCGAGTTCAAGCAGCAATCTCAAGCGCTCGCCGTCAAGCAGCGGCACCAGGCGGGCCCGGATGGCCTCGACCGCAGCCAGAGGTAAACCTGAGGCCAGCGCGATCGGCTCGTGGATCTGCTGCTCGGCCAGGCAGTCGTAATGCGCAGCCACCAGCAGGATCAGCAACTCGGACTCGGCCGCATCGAGGCTGCTGCCGAAGCGGCAAAAAGCGCCGAGATTTTGCGCTGCATCGGCCAGCTTGGGGCTGTGCAACCAGGCCAGGAAAGGCCCGTCGATGCTGCCGCGCGTGCTCATGATGGCGTCGAAAATGGCGCGCTGCTCAGGATTGAACGCTTCGATCGTCGGCAATGGCAAACGCGACTTCATCGTGCGCCCTCGGCCAATTTCAGTTCAGACATAGACGCTTCCTTGGGTTTGACGATGAGGCCGGTATCGGCCGATTCCGCGATCGCTTCGAGTGCGGCGGTAGTGTCGAGCATGTCCTGCAGCGCGATCGGATAGTCGGCCTGCTGCCCGGCCACTGCCGCGGCAAAGGCCTCGACATTGTCGAGCACCGGCGTGGCCACCGGATAGTCCTCGACGACGCTGCCATCCTTGGGCGCCGAACGGGTGACGATCCAGCCGGAAGGACTTTCGACATGAGATTTGTCGCGCACCTCGATCCAGCCCTTGCTGCCGAAGATCGCGAAGCGGGCATAGAACGGCGTCGACAACATCGCATTGATGCTGGCTGAAACGCCATTGGCGAACAGCAGTTGCGCTGACACGCTGTCGCCGGACTCAAAGCCGGTCGCCAACTTGCTGTTCAAGGCCAACACCTGGATCGCCGGACCGGCGATGCTCGTCGCCAGATTCAGCAGGTGGATGCCGGTGGCCGTCATCGGACCGCAGCCGGCCTGAGCGCGCGATAAGCGCCAGTTGTCCGGCGCCAAGGCAAGGAACTTGTCCTGGCTGAAATTGCCCTCGATCTGCAGCAGGCGGCCGAGCGCGCCTTCGGCCAGCAGCCGCTTGATCAGCAGCATCGGCGGCTCGAACCGACGTTCATGCCCGATCCCCAGGCGCACGCCGTGATCCAGGCAGGCCTGCACCGAGCGCTGCGCCGACGCGAGCGTCAATGCCAGCGGCTTTTCGCAAAACACATGCTTGCCCGCCTGCGCCGCCGCGATGATCTGAACTTCATGCAGGCTGTTCGGTGTGGTGAGGATGACCGCGTCGACATCGTTCGCCTCGATGCCCTGCGCGTAACTGGCCAGGTGCCGGATGCCATGTTCCGCGCAGAAGGCCTGGCCCAGCGCCAGATCGGGCTCGACCGCCGCCACAACGCTCACCTTGCTGCTCGCCGCCAGCGTCCTGACCATGATCTTGCCCCACCAACCCAAGCCCACCACACAAACTCGCAACATCATCGCTCCTTGAAACTGTGGTCGCCTAAACGCGGCCTGATTGAAATAATTATATAGATCGAACGATCACGAAATTGGGCGATTCCTTGGAATTTGCTAGGTGATTGCACTAGTCATCCGAGCAATTTAGCCGCAATAAAATGATCAGTCGAACATTTCGAAAGAAATCGACGACAGCATCAGGATGACTTCCTGCATTTCAATCGGCTCGACAGACGGCCGAACCGGCCGAGGACTGGAGTGACCATGTCAAATCAACAGCAGGAAAATCAGCAAGGCCTGGCCGATGTCGGCATCATCGGCCTGGGCATCATGGGCAGCTGGTACGCACGTCATATGCTCGACGCCGGCCTGACTGTCTGCGGCTTCGACCCTGCGGAAGAACGGCAGAAGATGTTCCAGGCGGCCGGAGGCCGGCCCTGCGCCAGCCCCGGGGCGGTGATTGACGGCGCCGCGGTCATCCTCACGGCGCTGAGTTCCATCGCGGCCTTCCGCAGCGTCATGCTCGGCCCGCAAGCGGCTGCAGCAATGGCTCGCACCGGGCAGATATTCGTTGAGTTGGGCACGCTGCCGATTGACCTGAAGGAAGCCGCAAGGCTGCAGCTGCAGCAACTGGGCGCCGTGATGATCGATGCGCCGGTGACCGGCACCAGCCTGCACGCCGAGCGCAAGGAGTTGATCATTTACGCCAGTGGCGACCACGGCGCATTTGCAAGCGTGGCCGGCTTGCTGCAGACCTTCGCGCTTGATGTGCGTTTTGTCGGGCCGTTCGGCACTGGCATGAAGCTCAAGATGGTCACCAACCACCTCGTCGCCATTCACAATATCGCCACCGCCGAAGCGCTCTCCTTCGCCGCCAGCGCCGGGCTGGATCTGCAACTGGTCTATGACCTGATCGCCGGCGGACCGGCAAGCTCGGCCGTCTTCGGCTTTCGTGCCCCCTTGATGATTGCCGGAAGGTACGTGCCGCCAACCATGCGGCTCGATGTCTTCAGCAAGGACCTGGACATCATCAGTGATTTCTCAAGCGAACTCGGCGCGGCCATGCCGATGTTCGAAGCCGGCAGCCAGATTTACCGGCAGGCAATTGACCAAGGCCTCGATGGCGAAGACGTCGCCGCCACCTTCAAACTACTCAGAATAGCTTCACGCGCGCAGCGTTGATCGAGCCTGAGTCAGCAGGGGCTAAAAACACGGCGGCTCATGGCTTGCCGGCATTCAATCTCAGCATCAGCGTCATCGGGTGCACGGGCGACGCCTGAAAACCATAATGTTCATAAAAATTCTTGGCGCGGTCGTGAAGCGCATGCACCAGCAAGGCGCGGACACCGGCGTTCTGAGAAACCACCACCGCCCGGTTGACGGCGTCTTGCAGCAGCGATGCGCCAAGCTTGATGCCCTGAGCGCGGCGGTCAACCGCCAGCCTGGCCAGCACCATCACCGGCACTGGATCGGGCATGTTCCTGCGTACCGAGCCGGTAGCCAGCTGGTGCGAGGCAGCTCCCGCAGCCATGGCGTAGTAACCGTAGACATGACTGTCCTGGTCCGCCACCACAAACGTGCGGCTGGCTCCGCTAATTTGGTTGATCATCGCGCGGCGCTTCAGCCACTCGTCGAGAACCGCCTCGCCGCACTGGAATTCATCCAAAATGTGGGTGGCCACTAGCGGCCGAGGTGCGTTGAGTTGCCAGTTCATGCCTTGACTGCGACCCAGGGTGCCGTCACGGCCATCAGTCGCTCAAGCCCTGGATTGGGGCCAGGCGGGGCGTCCAGCATGGCCGTGAACTGCTGGAGCTTGTCGGCATTCAGGCTGAAGAACACCTGGTCAAGCACGACCGCCTGCGCTCTGTCGCAGGCAGCCTCGAGCATGAAGTCCGAACGGTTCTTGCCCAGCAGGGTTGCAGCGTGATCGATCAAGTCACGCTGCTCGGGCAATGCCCTCAGGTTAATGGCGGCATCGCGCATCGTCTTCTCCTTTGAATGCATACACAACAGATACACGAATGCTAGCCATCTGTGTAGCTGTTGTCAATACGCACCGCGCCCCATTCGGCCAGCAGGGCGGCTGAGCTTGCTCCTTCACGATCCTCCTACCCAGGCATTTCAAGGGCAGCAAACCAAGCATTTCGCCCGGTCGGCCGGTCAGGACTGGAATCAAGCCTTCGTCGACGAATTCCCACACATACGGGTCAGCACGTCGAACACGGCGGCAGTGTCGTTTTCGGCATGGCCGGCACTGACGGCGGCGTTGTAGATCGGCTGGCTCGCGGCAAACAAGGGCGCCGGTGTGCCGGTCGCGGCGAGCGCAGCGTTGATCAGCTGCATGTCCTTTTGCCAGACACCGACCTTCATCGTCGCGTTCTCCCAACTGCGAGCGGCCATCACCGGGCCGCGCACGTCGAGCATTCTTGAGCCCTCCGCCCCGTCGGAGAGCACCCTGACCGCCAGTTCAGCCGAGATACCCATGCGCTCGCCGAACAGCAAGGCCTCGGCCGTCGAGACATTGTGGATGGCAACCAGCAGATTGGCCATCAGCTTCATCTTCATGCCGTTGCCGAATTCGCCCAGGTAGTAATTCGCCTTGGCGAATCCATCGAAGACCGGCGCAAGCCACGACACGATCTCCTCCGGGCCACTCGAGTAAATCGACAGATCCTTGAAGACCGCCTGAGCGCCGGTACCCGACAGCGGGCAGTCAAGCAAGACCACCCCGCTGCCCGCCAGCAGATCACGCGCAGCCATCTTGTCCTCGACGTCCAGCGTACTGGCCTCGACGACGACCAGCGACTTGCGCCCTGCAGCCGCGATCACTGTGGCTGCAACCATCAAGGCCGCAGCATTGGGCAACGAACAAATGATTACGTCGGCTTGAGCCGCCACCTCGGCAGCCGTTGCAAGCGGCCGCCCGCCCGCCTGCCCGAGTCGCAGCCGGCCGGCTTCGCTGGGATCGAAACCCAGCACCTCGAACCCGGCCTTGACGAGATTCGCGGACATCGCCGAGCCCATGATGCCGAGCCCGAGGAACCCGACGATCTGCTTGCCTTGCGCAGCCGGCTGGGCGCGGTTCTCCGGGGAATTGAATCGGCCGTTCTGGGTCATGGGATTTCCGTAATTGGTATGAAGCGGCGCAGTCTAGCCGAGCCAGGCGGCTGCCGGTGGCTGTCTTCCGTCATTGCCGAAAAGTCTTCAAAAAAAGTTATCACTTGATCATAATATTTAGAATAAGCGTTGGCGGCAAGCCACATTGAAGTGCTTGCATGATTGCAACCCTGTTGAGCTTGGCATCGATCTTCCGGCCCACAGCAGTCCGCATATTGAAATTGTTTTTACCTGCCGTCATGCGTCCGTCTATAGATGCCAAGCGACGAGCGATGGCACTTCAACTGATCCCGGCCACCCTGCCGAAACGCCATGACGGCCTGGCTGAAGCGTCCGTCCGATGTCAACTTGTGCCGGCCCGTTACAGGGGAAAGCCCTGATACAACAATTTTGCAGATCACATTACAGTGATTGACCGATCACTAAGTCGCATCATGCTGTGGGCTCAAACGCGCTCTGAGCCGAGCTGATTTTCCAAAAACCGGAAAGGCGCTGCCGAACAAGAACATGCACCACATAAAGCCGGCTGGATCGACCCCTTGGCGCGCAAGCCCGGGTCGGTCCGCTTTTTCACCGAGCGCCATGCTCGCCACCAGAAATTCAGCGGTCAAGCGGCATCGCAAAAACTGCCACACAAGAGTTCCCAATGAAATACAGCATGTTCATGATGCCGGTGCACCCACCCGGCCGCAACGTTACCGAAACCTTGCAGGAGGATCGTGAGGCGATCATCCTCGCCGATCGACTCGGGTTCTCGGAGGCTTTCGTCGGCGAGCATGTCACCGATGCCGCCGAGAGCATCACCTCGTCGATGATTTTCCTGGCCAGCCTGATTTCGGACACCCGCAATATCAAGCTCGGCACCGGCACCCTGAATCTGCCCAATTCGCACCCTGCGGCGATTGCCGGGCAGGTCGCGATGCTCGACCATTTGGCCAAGGGCCGGCTGATCATGGGCATCAGCCCGGGTGGGCTGATGTCGGATGCCGAAGTCTTCGGCACCTTCGGCAAGGATCGCAATGCGATGTTCGTCGAGAGCATCAACATGATCCTGAAGATCTGGGAATCCGAGCCGCCCTACAACATCAGCGGGCAGTTCTGGAATGTGTCGGTCGAGAAGACGATGATCCCGGAGATCGGCCAGGGCTTCATGATGAAGCCCTTCCAGCATCCGCATCCGCAGATCGTCGGCACCGCCGTCGCACCGTTTTCGCAAGGCGTGGCCGAGATGGCCAAGCGGGGCTGGCAGCCGATCTCGGCCAACTTCCTGATGCCCGAATGGGTCAAGACCCATTGGCCAAAATATGCCGAAGGCCGCGAAGCGGTCGGCGCGGTTGCCTCGCCGGCGGACTGGCGGGTGGCCAAGAGCATCTTCGTCGCTGACGATGCCGCCACTGCACAGCGCTACGGTTTGGAAGCCGGCGGCCCCTATCACTTCTATTTCAGCCAACTGGTGCGGAAATTGGTCGGCGGTGGTGGCCGCAGCAACCTGTTCAAGACCGACCCGCAGATGCCCGACAGCGACCTCACGCCGGACTATGTGACCAAGCGTCTGGTGCTGGCCGGCACCGTAGACTCGGTCGTCGAGCAGATCCTGGCATTCCGCGATCAGGTCGGTGATTTTGGCCAGTTGCTCTACGCCTGCCACGACTGGATGGATCCGGTCCTGGGCAAGCGTTCGATGGAACTGTTTGCCACCGAAGTGATGCCGCGCGTCAACGCAGCGCTGGGCAAATGAGCGCGGCCATAAACAGCGCGCCGGCACCTTGTCAGGCGGCGAACAGCAGATGCTGGTGATCGGCCGCGCGCTGATGGGCAACCCCGATGTGCTCTTGCTCGATGAGCCGTCCGAGGGTCTGGCGCCGATGATCGTGCATGAGGTCGCGGCGTCGATTGCCAAGCTGAAGGCCGAAAACCTGTCGATCATTCTGGTCGAGCAGAACTTCAATCTGGCGATGAATCTGGCCGATGACATCGTGGTGCTGAACACCGGCCATGTGGTGGCTGCTGACAGCGTCGAAGCGGTTCGCGCCAACCCCGAAAACGTGACCCGCCATCTCGGCGTGTTCTGAATTTTTTTACTGATCCCAAACCCAAGAAACCACCATGTTCTTCACCTGCTCCCCCGAATGTCTCGATCCGACCCACAAGCACGGGCAAGCGCGCAGCGCTGCAGCCACCAGCAGCCCCAAAGCCAAGGCGGCCGTACCGGTCAAGAAAAGCCCGGCAGCCCAGTCGATCGTCAAGGACAGCGCCGGCAAGTCCAAGGTCGTCGACATCCATTGCCATTACCTGAACCCCGAAATCAACCGCAAGACGGCGCACCTGAATGCCGCCCAATATGACCCGACCACGGTGTTCGCCAATGATCTGACGCGCCAGACCAATGTGGCGCAGATGCGCGACCGGGCGCCCAAGCTGATGGGCATCGAAGAGCGGCTCAAGGACATGGACCGCATGGGTGTCGACATCCAGGCGGTCTGCCCCGCGCCCTACCATTACTTCTATTTCACCCCGCCCGACGAAGGCGCGGCGCTGGCGCGCGAAGTCAACGAAGGCATCGCCAATCTGGTCGCCACCCATCCGGATCGCTTTGTCGGCCTGGGCTCGGTGCCGTTGCAAAATCCCGAAATGGCGGTGGCCGAACTCGAGTACGCGGTCAAGAAACTCGGCCTGCGCGGCGTCGAGATCAACACCAACGTCAACGGCATGAACCTGACCGACCCGCGCCTGGGCCTGGAAAAGTTCTTCGCCAAGGCCAATGAACTCGGCACGGTGATCTTCATGCATCCGCTCGGCTTCACCCAGGCCGACCGTTTGACCAACCATTACTTCAACAATGTGATCGGCAACCCGCTCGACACCACGATCGCGGTCAGCCATCTGATCTTCGACGGCGTGGTGGCGCGCAACCCGAAGATCAAGTTCATCGCGGCCCATGGCGGCGGCTATATCGCGCATTACTGGGCGCGCATGGACCATGCCTGGCGTGCCCGCGCCGATTGCCGCACGGTGATCAAGCGCAAGCCGTCGAGCTATCTGGAAAAGTTCTATTTCGACACCATCACCTTCGACCCCGAAATGCTGCGCAACCTGATCGACCGCTACGGCGCCGACCATGTGCTGCTCGGTACCGACTACCCCTACGACATGGGTGAAGACGACCCGCGCGGCCTGGTCGCCAGCGTGAAGAATCTCCCCGATGAAGAGCGCCGCCAGATCGAAGGTCTGAACGCGATGCGCTTATTGAAAATCAAGGCCTGAAGCGGCTGGAGCCATCCATGAAGATAGGACTGTTGGGGACGGGGAAAATGGGTTCGGCAATCGCCGAACGCTTGATCGACAGCGGTCACAGCCTGACGGTGTGGAACCGCTCGGCCGACAAGACCGAGGCCCTGGCCAAGCGCGGTGCCACCGTCGCCGCCAGCCCGGCTGAATTGGTCGCGGCGAGCGAGATCGTCCTGTCGATCCTGACCGATGCTGCGGCGATCGAAACGGTCTACTTTGGCCCTGCCGGGGCGATGAGGACTGCGGTGACCGGACGCCTGTTCATCGAGATGAGCACCGTCAGGCCGGCCACCGAAGTGGCATTGGCCCAGCGCATCGAAGCCCGTGGCGGCAGGATGATCGAATGCCCGGTGGGCGGCACGATCGGCCCGGCGCGCGACGGCAAGCTGTTCGGTCTGGTCGGCGGCGAGACTGAGGATGTCGAGCGCGCCAGGCCGCTGCTGCTGCAGATGTGCCGGCGCGTCGAGCATGTCGGGCCGGTCGGCGCCGGCGCGAGCCTGAAGCTGGCGATCAATCTGCCGCTGCTGGTCTACTGGCAAGCCTTGAGCGAGGCGCTGGCGCTGGCCGCGCCCGCAGGGCTCGACCCGGTGCGGCTGATGGACATCATCGGCGACACCTCGGGCGCACCGGCGCTGCTGAAGTTCCGTGGTCCGGTCGTCGCGACGGCCTTGGCCGGCAAGCCGCTGGAAGCTGCACATTTCAATATCGACTCGATCCGCAAGGACCTGCGCACGATGCTCGAAGAAGCACAGTCGCTCGGCTATGCCTTGCCGA
>JBIKPD010000191.1:0-7413 GCA_044357665.1 Roseateles sp.
GAGCCCACATTGATCAAGGCCGGGCTCGCGCACCTGTGGTTTGTCACCCTGCACCCCTTCGATGACGGCAACGGCCGCATCGCGCGTGCCGTGGGTGACCTGTTCCTGGCCCGTGCGGATGGCAGCCCGGAGCGCTTTTACAGCCTTTCGGCGCAGATTCAACGCGAGCGCAAGGCCTATTACGACATCCTGGAGCGCACGCAAAAACAATCGCTTGATGTCACCGAGTGGCTCGCCTGGTTCCTCGCCACGCTGCATCGCGCCGTCGACCAGGCACAGCACAATCTCGACGCGGTGCTGACAAAAACCAGGGCCTGGCAACGCTGGGCTGCGCCCGGCTCGGTAGCGCTGAACGAACGGCAAGTCAAGTTGATCAACCGTTTGCTCGATGGCTTCGAGGGCAAGCTCACCAGCAGCAAGTGGGGCCGAATCGCCAACTGTTCGCCCGACACGGCCCTGCGCGACATCACCGACCTGATGCAACGCGGTGTCCTGCGCAAATCCGACGCCGGTGGACGCAGCACCAGCTACGAGCTCAACGATCCCTCGAAGTAAGGCGACCGTCGCGAAACTGCCTTGGAGGCCCCGCAATCCGCTGCGCTGCTTGACGGGCTACACGAAGACACCCCGTAGCCCGCAAGAGGCCAACGGCCGGAATGCGGGGATCAGCGAAGGCAAAAAAACGGTCTACCCAATAAATCACTGGCAACGGAAACATCGTCCCGTTCCACGAACAGGAGCCTGTGTGATACTGCATGAAACGTCAGAGAAGATTTTCACCATGCCAGCAACTGCCACCCCCGATCAAATACGCTTCCAGAAGAGTTTCAATCTAAGCGCCGGCAAGGTTTTCCGGCGCAAGGATCTGGCCGACAAGCACCCCAGTGTTGACCGGGAGCTGGGGCGCTACGTGCGCTCCGGCTTGTTGTGCAAAGCCGCGCAGGGTTTGTATTACGTGCCCAAGTCGACACCATTTGGCCAAGCACCGCCCGACGACGAGGCGCTGGTGGCCAAATTCTTGGACGACAAGCGTTTCTTGATCTTCAACCCGAGCAGCTACAACACCCTCGGCCTGGGTACCACCCAGCTCTACAACACCACCGTCGTCTACAACCACAAACGCCACGGCAAATTCATCTTGGCGGGGTTCGAGTTCGACTTTCGGGAAAAACCGCACTTCCCTAGCGCCGATCAGGTCAACCGTGAATTCTTGTTGGTGGACATGCTCAACAACCTCGCCCACCTGGCGGAGGACACAGCAGCCTTGCTCAAAATCGTGCAAGCCAAGCTGAGCAGCTTTGATCAGAAGCGCCTGCGGCAAGCCATCGCCGACTATGGCTCGGCCCGCACCCGGCGCATCTTCAGTGAATGGGCCACCCATGGCTGAAGCAAAGAAGCCGCGGCGTACCGGCAAGGCCGCAGTTTTTCTGCACGAACACCCCAACTTTTTGGACCTGGTTCGCCAAGTCGGCCAAGCGCGGGGCATCAACCCCTACCTGGTTGAAAAAGACTACTGGCTGATGCACAGCCTGTGGTGCTTGCAGCAACAAGGCTGGTCATTCCAGCTCAAGGGCGGTACCTCTTTGTCCAAGGGGTTTCAGCTGATACAGCGCTTTTCTGAAGACATTGACCTGCGCATCGAGCCGCCGGCGGATCAGAACGTCAAAGCAGGCAAGAACCAAGACAAGCCCACGCAGCAAGCCTCTCGCCAAACTTACTTCGACTGGTTAGCGCAAGCGATGGCGGCCAAACAAATGCCTGGCATCGAGAGCATCGAACGTGACCATGAATACGACGATGCCAAGTTCCGCAGTGCCGGCATCCGCCTGGCCTACCAGCCCAAAACCGAACAACTGCAGGGAGTCAAAGAAGGCATCTTGTTGGAAGTCGGGTTTGACGACACCGCGCCCAACACGCCTTGCGATATGTCGTCATGGGCCTTGGACGCGGCGCTGAACAGCACGGTTGCCGTGATCGACAACCGCGCCATCGGCGTGCTGTGCTACAGCCCGGCCTACACCTTTGTTGAAAAGCTGCAAACCGTCTCCACCAAATTCCGCAAGCAGCAAAGCCTGGCTGAACACAGTGGCAACACCGCAAACAGTTTTCCCAAGAACTTTTTGCGCCATTACTACGACCTGTATTGCCTGCTGGAAAGCCCTGAAGTGCTGGCATTCATCGGCACCCAGGCCTACCACGCCCGCAAACAAGAGCGTTTTCCTGCTGCCGACAACCAGCACATTGCCAGCAACGAGGCCTTTTTATTGAGCCAGCCCGAAGTTCGCGCCCTCTACATCGCCAAATACAAAGAAACCAGCGGCCTGTATTACGCCGGCCAGGTGCCGTTCAACGACCTGTTGGCACGTGTTGTCCAGCACATGGGTCGCCTTTAATGCGCTTTTAATTTAATCGCGCTCACAGTTTGATTCTTCCAACAAAACTTCCATAGAAATGTGTGTGGCGCCGCTGAAATCGCTGTTGCCAATTTGACGAATCAGAATTTACCTATCAAAATGTTGTTGAAATTTTCAACAACCAAGGGGTCACTATGGCTACCGTCAATTTCAGCGTTCCTGAAGACATCAAGAATGCCTTCAACATGGTCTTTGAAGGCCAGAACAAAAGCGCCGTCATTGCAGAGTTGATGCGCGAAGCGGTTGAACGTGTTCAAAGTCAGCAGCGCAGCAAAGAGGCGTACCAGCGCATCCTGGAGCGTCGGCAACACGCACCCCGCATCACTGAAGAGCAATTTCGCACCGCCCGTGAGGAAGGCCGCCCGTGATTGCGGTGGTGGATGCCAGCGTAGCGGTCAAATGGTTTTTGCGCGGCCATCCAGATGAACAACACACGGACTTGGCGTTGCGCCTGCTGGAGCAATCAGTGCTCGGCTTGCTGCCGATGGTGCAGCCGGGCCACTTTGTAGCCGAAGTTGCAGCGGTTTTGGCCCGGCTCAATCCAACCGGTGCACAAGATGACCTGTTTGATTTGCTCGACATCAGGTACCGCACCCTGACCAGCCCAGAAACCTACGCCACTGCGCTGGATTTGGCCATGCGTCATCAGCATCACCTGTTCGACACGCTTTACCACGCAGTGGCCTTACACACCCCAGGCGCGGTGCTCATCACGGCCGATGCACACTATTACGCCAAAGCCCGGTTTGAGGGGCAAATCAGCTTGTTGGCAGATTTCAGCCTCCCTTGATCTGCATCTGCTGGCGCGCATGGTGCCGCTGGCCGTGAAGCCTCTCAACCTTCAGCGAACCGAAGAGCGACTCGCTGCAGGCGTTATCCCAGCAAACCGACTTGCGGGGATCAACAACGCCAAAAACTCTCCCGCAATCCGCTGCGCTGCTTGTCGGGCTACGAAAAAACGGCTCGTAGCCGGCATGAGGCCAACGGCCGGAATGCGGGGATCAGCGAAGGCACTTCTGTTGCGCACCCAAAAATGCTGATGACCGCGCGTGACGGAGTCACCTTCTCATCTTGATTGATCTTGTACGGGATACCCGTATAGTTAGGTCGATGGCTACCGACATCCAGCCTGGCAACATCAAGAAAGCAATTTGATATGAAAAAGTTGGACATTGAAAAGACAGCAAAGGCCATCGAGCTTGATGCTGGGACGGCCTTGCCAGATTTGCTGCAAGCGCTGGCAGAGGCCAAGGCCGGCATGGGTCGGGTGACCACGCCCGAGCAGATTTTGGTGCGCCAAGCGCGGTCCAGGACCGGCCTGTCACAGCAGGCCTTTGCCGAACGAATTGCCACGCCAGTTGCCACCTTGCGTGACTGGGAACAAGGGCGCTTTACCCCGCCCGGTGGGGTGCTGTGCTTGCTACGGCTTATCAGCAAGCATCCCGAGTTGACGCAAGAACTTGCGGCTACGGCATAGGATCGGCAGCGCCAAGAAACACCCCGCAATTCGCTGCGCTGCTTGGCGGGCTACGCGAAAAAATTCGGTAGCCCGCATGCGGCCAACGGCAGGAATGCGGGGATTGACGGCGGCAAAAACTCCCCCGCAATCCGCTCCGCTCCTTGGCGGGCTACGGGGAGTTCAAGCGGTCTTGCGGAAGGTGGCGGGTAGCTTGCGAGAGGCGTCTTCGGCGAGGCGGTAGAGCAGCGCGGGGCGGCGGGAGCTGGTGCGGTAGTTGCCGGTTTCTTCGATAACCTTGGCCGACAACATGCGGGTGCGGAAGGCTGATTTGTCGAGATCGCGGCCGAGCACGATTTCAAAAGTGCGTTGCAACTCCGGCAGGGTGAATTCCCCCGGCAACAGCGAGGCCGGCAGCACCGTGTATTCGACCTTGTCGCGCAAGCGCCGCAGCGCCGCGTCCAGCAGTTCATCATGGTCAAAAGCCAGCGGGCGGGGAACGTCTGGGCCGACCGGGAACCAGCGTTGTGGCGCCAGGCCATCGCCTTCGCCTGACGCGTCTGAAGCGATCAGGGCGAAATAGACATTGGTGACTGACCAATCGCGCGGGTCGCGGTCCGCACTGCCCCAACTGCCCAGTTGCTCCAGATAAGGCGTGGTCACGCCGGTCTTGGCGGCCAGCTTGCGGCGCGCACAGGCTTCGATCGTGGCGTCCTTTTGCACATCGACAAAACCGCCCGGCAAGGCCCATTGCAGCGGGAAAGGCTCATCCGGCCCCTCACCGCGCTGGACCAGCAGCACCGACAAGGCCTCGTCGCGGATCGAGAAGATCGCGATGTCAACGGTCACCAGCGGCCGCACGATCGCATCGACCGCTTTGCTGCCTGCCGCTGCCCGCCCTGCACTCGCCAACTGCCCCGCTGATTGGATGTTTTTCTTCATCACTGCACTTTTTAAAAATAAACGCTTGACCAAGTTGTATTGTACAACTACCATTAGGTTGCCTTACACAACTTAATGGAGAACAGACATGAACACACGCACCAGCAACAGCCACCCGCTGCGGATCGACAGCCTCAGCGTCCCCGGCTGCACCGGCACCATCGGGCTCACCTTCTGTCCCGGCAAAAAAGGCCCCAGCAGCCTGGGCAGCTACATCTGGAACCGGGACCTGGCCACCGACGCCCAGGCAATCGCCGCATGGAACCCGGACATCTGGCTCTGCCTGATGGAGCCTACGGAAATGGAGAAATGGCGCGTGCAAGCCCTGCCCGCCGTGGCTGGTGAGGTGGCCAAGTACTTCAACCTGCCGATCAAGGACGTCCAAGCTCCCGACGAACGCTTTGCCGCCGGATGGGCCGAAGCCGGGCCGGCGATCCGTGCCTGCTTGCGCGCTGGCGGCAAGGTGTTGATCCACTGCCGCGGCGGCCTGGGCCGGGCCGGCTCCGTCGCCGCGCAATTGCTGGTGGAATTCGGCCAACAACCCGGGCCGGCCATCCGCGCCGTCCGCCAGACCCGCGTCGGCGCGATCGAAAACTCGCTCCAAGAGAACTCCATCCACGCCCTGCTGCCACGGCTGGGCATCGCCCAGGCCGAGGCAAAAGAAGACCTGACGCGGGCCGAGCGTGCGCGCGGCGGCCTGCTGGGCCTGCTCGTCGGCGATGCACTGGGGGTTCCGCATGAGTTCAAGTCGGCAGAGCAGATCCCGTCACGCGAATCGATCAACATGGTCATGCCCGACGACTATCGCTCCAGCTACCCCCAAGTGCCCTATGGCACCTGGTCGGACGACGGCGCACAAGCGCTGTGCCTGCTCGCCAGCCTGCTGGCAAACAAGCGCCTGGTGCTGGAAGACTTCGGCCAGCGCCTGCTCAACTGGCGCGACCAGGGCTATATGGCGGTTGACGGCGAGCGGTTTGACATCGGCAACCAGACCAACACCGCCCTCACCCGCTTGCGCGCTGGCGTGGCGCCGCTTGAAGCCGGCGGCAACCAGGCCAGCCCGCCCACCAACGGTTCGCTGATGCGGGCGCTCGGGCTCGCGCTCTGGCACCGGGGCTCCAGCGCATCGATGTTCGAGATGGCCATGCGCCAGTCGAGGGTCACCCATGGCAACCCCATCGCCCAGCTCTGCTGCGCGCTTTACTGCGGCGTGGCAAGGCAGTTGCTCACCGGGGTCGACGCCATGCAAGCCTGGGAACTTGCCATCGACAAGCTGCAGCATTACTGCCAAGCCGATGCCGAACTGGCCCTGGTGCTGCAGCGCGACATCCTCGACAGCCCCCTGCGCAAGGCTCCGCGTGGCAGCGGTCAAGCAGTGGACGCGCTCTGGTCGGCACAAGCCTGCTTGCACGAGCCAGACTACCCATCGGTCGTTCGGGCAGCCATCGCCATGGGCGACGACACCGACACCACCGCCGCGCTGGCCGGAGGCTTGGCCGGCATCATCTTCGGCAAAGTCGGCATCCCGGCGCAATGGCTGGCCGAAATGCGCGGCCTCGAACTGGCAGAACCCGCATTGCGCGGGCTCGACATGGCCCAAGCCAGGCCGAGCGCCAGCGCGCGCCCCAGCAGGCATAACCCAGGCAGGCCGGCGGCTGGTGCAGCGCCGACCCTGGCGCAAACCCTGTCACGCCACAGCCTGGGCCGCTGCCAGCGCTATCAGAACCTGTCGGTATTCCCCCTGCTGGCGCCCACCGGCCTGGCGGCAAGCTACGACCTGCTTGACAGCGCCATTGCAGCGGGCGCGGCCAGCGTCGCCGAAATCAGCGAAGGCGGCAGCGTGCCCGAACTGGCCTTCCGCAACCGCGGCGGGCGGCCGGTCTTGCTGGTCGATGGGGAAGAACTGAGCGGCGCACGCCAGAACCGCATCCTCAACATCACCATCCTGGCCGATGCCGGCAGCGAACTACGGATTCCGGTGTCTTGCGTCGAGCGCGGGCGCTGGGCCTACCGGCAGCGCCATTTCGACAGCAGCGAGCGCATCCTCTTCGGCGCAGCCCGCCGGGCCAAGGCCAGCGCGGTCAGCCAATCGATGCGCCAGCGCGGCGCGGCAAGCGGCGATCAAGGCGAGGTCTGGCAGATGATTGAAGAGCGGTTCAGATCCGCCAACCGCAACTCCGACACCGAAGCGATGGCAGACCTCTACGCCGCCGAACAGCCCCGGCTCGATGCATGCCAGCGGGCATTTGAATGGCAACCCCGCCAGGCCGGCGCCGTCTTCGCCATCGACGGACAGCCCATCGCGGTGGAACTGTTCGATTCGCCTGAAACCTTCCGCAGCTTTTTGCGCAAGGCCGTCGGCAGCTTCGCGATGGACGCGCTCTCGACCCGCAGCCCCATCAACATCGAGCCGGCCCTGGCACACGTCGAAAGCTTTCTGCAGCAAGTCGGCCATGCCGGCATCGAGCGCTTCAAAGCCGTCGGCGCCGGCACCGACCTGCGCCTGGCCGGCCAGCATGTCGCCGGCGGCGCACTCGAAGTCAAGGGCCAGTTGCTGCACCTGAGTGCGTTTCGCCTGTGAGCCCTGGCAGGCACCGCCCG
>JBIKPD010000192.1:0-7347 GCA_044357665.1 Roseateles sp.
TTCCTTGTATCTCGGTGCCAGCGGGTCAATATCGCTGAGGTCGACATTCGGGCCTTTCGGCACAGCGATCGCCCCGGTCGCCTCGGGTGGCGCCGGACCGAGCAGCGTCGGCGGCGCATTTGGCACGCCGACTTCGCTCTGCCAGTCCTTGGCCAGCAGGCCGCTGCTTGACGCGATCACCAGCAGCAGGAACAGGCCGACGATGACCATCGCGCTGATGCCGACCCGGTCGCTGCGCATGCGGCGCCAGCTGGCGGCCCAGACACCTTCTGATCTGTTGTTGGCCCCGCGTCCGATTTCGTTCACTTGCGCGCTCATTTCAGCACCACCCTCGGATCGACCAGTTTGTAGAGCAGGTCAGTGATCAGGTTCACGACCATGGTCAGGAAGGCGATATAGATCGCGAAAGCCTGGATCACCGGATAGTCGCTGCGGTTCACCGCCAGCAGGATTTCGCGGCCCAGACCGGGGATCGAGAAGAACACCTCGAGCAGGAAGGCGCCGGTGAACACGCCGGGCAAGGCGACCGAGATATTCGTCATGATCGGGATCATCGCGTTGCGCAGCACATGCTTGAGCAAAATCGTGCGCTCGAGCATGCCTTTGGCGCGCGCGGTGCGCACATAGTCATGGCCGATCTCGTCGAGAAAAAAGCTGCGGTAGAGCCGCGTGTAGGGCGCAATCGCCACCGCGACCGCAACCATCACCGGCAGCGGCGCATAGGTCGTCAAATTGGTCCAGACGCTGTCGCTCCAGCCCTGCACCGGGAACCAGCCGAGCTTGAAGGCAAAGAAATACTGGCCGACGATCACATAGACCAGCAGCGAGATCGATACCGCCACCGTGCTCAGAATCATCACCGAGCGGTCGGTCAGGCTGCCGCGTACATAAGCCACGCCCAGCGCCAGCGGAATCGCCAGCAGCACTTCGAGGATCAGGATCGGCAGCATCACCGTCAGCGTGGCCGGCAGGCGGCTGGCGAACAGACCGGCGACCGACTCGTTGGTGGCCCAGCTCTTGCCCCAGTCGAAGGTGATGATCTGCCGGATGAAGATCCACAGCTGTTCGAGCACCGGCTTGTTGAGCCCGAGCTGTTCGCGGATCGCGTCGATCTGCTCGGCGCTGGCGTTCAGGCCGCCGAGGATTTCGGCCGGGTCACCGCCGAAATACTTGAACAGGAAGAACACCAGCAAGACCACGCCGAGCAGGGTCGGGATCATTTGCCACAAGCGTCTAATCAGGTATGCCGCCATCGCTGTCGGGGCTCCGGTATCAAATGGGTTGATTCAACAGGTCGGAACCGCGAGCGTTCGTGGCGCGCGAGGTTCCCGGTAAAAGCAGCGCAAGTCTAGTCGAGCCGGCGCGGCATTCTCATTGATGTTTCCCCTTGAGCCGGGCAAAGCCCGATGTTCGGCAAGGGCCGCAGCCTTTAGACTGCGCCATTATTTGAAGGGGTAATCTTGTTTCGATCGGGTTTTCTGCAACTGCTTCTAGCCGCAATCTTTCTTTTGCCGACGGCTCAGGCCGAGCCCAAGGTGCTGCGCTATGCCTTCCGGGTGGCCGAGACTGGTTTTGATCCGGCGCAGATCTCCGACGGCTACTCCAAGTCGGTGGCCGCAGGCATTTTCGACTCGCCGTTGCAGTTCGAATATCTGGCCAAGCCGGCAAAGCTCAGACCGGCGACGCTGGTGGCGATGCCCGAAGTTTCGGCCGATTTCAAGACCTTGACCTTCGAGTTGCAGCCGGGGATATTTTTCTCTGACGACCCGGCCTTCAAGGGCAAGCCGCGCGAGCTGACTGCGGCCGACTATGTCTATTCGATCAAGCGCCATTACGACCCGCGCTGGAAAAGCCCCAACCTCTATTTGCTCGAAAACGTCAAGATCCTCGGCCTGTCCGAGCTGCGCCGCGAGTTGCAAGCGGCGAAAAAACCCTTTGACTATGCGCGGCCGGTCGCCGGCCTGAAGCAGCTCGATCGCTATCGTTTTCAGGTGCAGCTTGGCGTCGGTGACCCGCGCTTCATCAACCAGTTCGCCGACGCCGGTTTTCTCGGCGCGGTCGCCCATGAGGTGGTCGAACTCTATGGCGACAAGATCATGGAGCATCCGGTCGGCACCAATGCCTGGCGGCTGGCTGAATGGCGGCGCAGCTCGCGCATTGTGCTCGAGAAAAATCCGAATTTCCGCAAAGTGCTCTATGCCGAGCAGCCGCCCGATGGTGACGCGGCGCTGAGCGCGCAGGCCGCCTCCTTGCAGGGGAGGCGCTTGCCGCTGGTCGACCGGGTCGAGATTGCGATCATCGAGGAAAGTCAGCCGCGCTGGCTGTCGTTCTTGAGCAGCGAGGCCGATGTGATCGAGGAGGTGCCGGCCGATTTCGCCACGATCGCCATGCCCAACAACAAGCTGGCGCCGAATTTGGCCAAGCGCGGCATCCAGATGATCCGCTATGCGCGCGCCGACGTGGCTTTTTCCTATTTCAATATGCTTGACCCGGTGGTTGGCGGTTATCAACCGGCGCAGGTGGCCTTGCGCCGCGCGATCTCGCTGGCGACCGATCTCGACAAGGAAATCCGTCTGCCGCGCCGTGGTCAGGCAATCCCTTCCCAGGGGCCGATTGCACCGGGTACTTTCGGCTACGACCCGGAGTTCAAGTCCGAGATGAGCGAGTTCAACCTGCCCAAGGCCAAGGCCTTGCTCGATATGTACGGCTATGTCGACCGCGACGGTGACGGCTGGCGCGACCTGCCCGACGGCTCGCCGCTGCTGATCGAATACGCCACCCAGCCCGACAGCCAGAGCCGCTTGCTGACCGAGCTGTGGCAGAAGAACATGGCGGCGATCGATCTGCGCATCACCTTCAAGACCGCCAAATGGCCCGAGAACCTGAAGGCGGCGAACGCCGGCAAGCTGATGATGTGGGGCGTCAGCTGGGTCGCCACCGCGCCCGATGGCGACACCTTTCTGGCGCTCGGCGATGGCGGTGCCAAAGGCCAGGCGAACAAGTCGCGCTTTGATCTGCCGGCTTTCAATGAGCTTTACAAGCAGCAAAAGGCAATGGCCAATGGCCCGGAACGGCAGGCGCTGATGAACGAGGCGCAGAAGCTTCTCGTCGCCTATATGCCCTACAAATTGCATGTGCACCGGATCTTCACCGACATGGCCCAACCCTGGGTGATCGGCTACAGCCGCAATGTGTTTCTGCGCGATTTCTGGAAATATGTCGACATCGATGAAGCCGCGCTGAAGCGCCAGGGGTCCTGATGTGAGGCCTGTCGCCGCCATGCTGCGCGCCTTGTTGCTCTGTGCCGCGGCAATGGGCGCCGCCGCCGAAGCCGCCGCGCCGCATGTGCTGCGCTATGCATTTCCGATCGCCGAGACCGGTTTCGACCCGGCGCAGATCAGCGACGATTATTCAAGCGAGATTGCATCGAACATTTTCGAAGCGCCGCTGCGCTACGACTATCTGGCCAGGCCAAGTCGTCTGAAGCCACAGACCGCCGAGGCTATGCCAGAAGTCAGTGCTGACTTCACGACCTTCACGCTGCGCATCAAGCCCGGCATTTACTTCGCCGACGATGTGGCTTTTGGCGGCAAGCCGCGTGAACTGGTGGCTGCCGACTATGTCTATTCGATCAAGCGGAATTTCGATCCGCAGCTGAACAGCCCCAATTACGCCAACCTGCAGGGCGAGAAAATCCTCGGCATGGAGGCCTTGCGCAGCGCCGCCGCCAAGGGTCGCAAGCCCTTCGATTACGACCGCCAGGTCGAAGGCTTGCGGGCGCTGGACCGCTACACGCTGCGCATCAAGCTCGGCCGTAGCAGCCCGCGTTTTACCCATACGCTGGCGCAATTGGGCATGGCTGCGGTGGCGCGCGAGGTGGCCGAGCTGTACCGAGACACCATCATGGAGCACCCGGTCGGCACCGGCGCGTTCAGGCTGAGCGAGTGGCGGCGCTCTTCCAGGATGGTGATGGTGCGCAACCCGACGTTCCGGGAAAGCTATTACGACGAACAGCCGGCCGCGGACGATGTCGCCGGTCAGGCGATTGCCGGCCAGCTGAAGGGCCGGCGCCTGCCGATGCTGGACCGGGTCGAAATCTCCATCATTTCCGAGGCCCAGCCGCAATGGCTGGCCTTTCTGGCCAATGACTTTGACGTCGTCTCGGTGCCCTATGACTTTGCCAGCCTGGCGGCGCCGCTTGGGCAATTGGCTCCCAATCTGGTCAAGCGCGGCGTACAGATGCACAAGGGTCTGCGCTCTGACGTGGTGTTCACTTACTTCAATATGGAGGATCCGGTGGTGGGCGGTTACAGCGCCGATCGGATCGCGCTGCGCCGGGCGCTCGCGCTGGGCTACGACAGCCAGGAAGAAATCCGCCAACTGCGCAAGCGCTTGGCCATTCCGGCGCAGAGCATTCTGGTGCCCAACACCTTTGGCTATTTGCCCGAGTTCAAGACCGAGATGAGCGAGTTCAACCCGGCGCGCGCCAAAGCCTTGCTGGATATGTATGGCTATCTCGACCGTGATGGCGACGGTTGGCGCGAGCAGCCCGATGGCAAACCGCTGCTGTTGGAGTTCCACACCCAGCCCGACAGCGGCTCGCGTCAGTTCAACGAGTTGTGGCTCAAGCATATGAAGGCGCTCGGTGTGCGCCTCGAGTTCAAGCATGCGACTTGGCCGGAGCAATTGAAAATGGCACGCGCTGGCAAGCTGATGATCTGGCTGCTCAGCCAGACCGCCACGAGCCCGGATGCCGAAGCCCTGCTGAAGATGGCTTACGGCCCGTCCAAGGGCGAAGACAACCTGGGCCGCTTCAATCTACCCGCTTACGACCGCTTGATCGAGCAGACGCAGGACTTGCCCGACGGCCCGGCTCGCCAGGCCCTGATCACCGAGGCGCTGCGCCTGCTGACCGCCTATATGCCGATGAAAGCCCATGTGCATCGCATTCGCCTGCGCTTGTCGCAGCCCTGGGTGACCGGCTACCAGCCCCATCCGTTCTCGAACAACTACTGGCGTTTCATCGACAGTCAGCCACCCTCATCATGAACCCATACTTTCTGCTGACCCGCCGCGCGCTTTCCGCCTTGCTGCTTGCCGCGAGCGCCCTGGCTGCAACCGGCCCGCTGGCCGCCGCCGAGCCGGTCAAGGTGCTGAATTACGCCTTCCCGGTTGCCGAAACCGGTTTCGACCCCTCGCAGCTTTCCGACCTCTATTCGCGCACGCTGACGGCGGCGATTTTCGAATCGCTGTATCGCTATGACCATCTGGCGCGTCCGGTGCAGATCAAGCCCCTGGTCGCCAGCGCGATGCCCGAAGTTTCGGCCGACTTCCGCAGCTTCACCGTCCGCATCCAGCCGGGTATCTATTTCGCCGACGATCCGGCCTTCAAGGGCGCAAGGCGTGAATTGACCGCGCATGACTTCGTCTATATGTACAAACGCTTCGCCGATCCGGCTTTGAAAAGCCCGGGCTGGAGCAGCATGGAAGAGACCGGCTTGGTCGGGCTGGCGGCGCTGCGGCGGCAGGCGATGGACAAGAAAAAGCCCTTTGATTACGACAAGGAAATCGAGGGCCTGCGCGCGCTGGACCGCTACACCTTGCAGGTCAAGACCGAGCGCGCCCGCCCGCGCCTGCTTGAATCCCTGCTGGCCGGCAGCGATCTGTATGGCGCCGTGGCGCGCGAAGTCGTCGAATATTACGGCGACAAGATCTCCGAACACCCGGTCGGCACCGGCCCGTTCCTGCTGAAATCGTGGCGCCGCTCATCGCAGATCGTGCTTGAGCGCAACCCGGGCTATCGCGAGCGTTTCTACGACGGTGAAGCCACAGCCGACGACGCCGAAGGCCAGGCTTTGCAGGCGCGCTTCAAAGGCCGGCGTCTGCCGATGATCGACCAGATCCGCATCGCCATCATCGAGGAGGCGCAGCCGCGCTGGCTGTCGTTCCTGAACGCTGAGCAGGATTTTCTTGAGCGCGTGCCGGCCGAATTCATCAGCCAGGCCATGCCCAATGGCAAGCTGGCGCCGAATCTGGCCAAGCAGGGCATGCAGGCCTATCGCAGCATGGGTGCCGATGCGACCCTGACTGTATTCAATATGGAAGACCCGGTGGTCGGCGGCATGACGCCTGAGCGCGTGGCGTTGCGTCGCGCAATCTCGCTGGCCATCGATGTGGGCCGTGAAATTCGCCTGGTGCGTCGTGGTCAGGCGATTCCGGCGCAATCGCAAATGGTGCCGCACACTACCGGCTATGCGGCCGATTTCAAATCCGAAATGGGCGACTTCGACCCGGCGCGCGCAATGGCCTTGCTCGACCTTTACGGCTATGTCTTGCGCGATGGCTGGCGCATTCAGCCCAATGGCCAGCCGCTGGTGCTGGTCCGCAATAGCCAACCCGACAACCAGTCGCGCCAACTCGATGAGCTATGGCTGAAGAATTTGTCGGCCATCGGCATCAAGGTCGAGATCAAGGCGGCCAAATGGCCGGAAAACCTGAAGAGCGCGCGCGGCGGCAAGTTCATGATCTGGGGCGTTGGCTCCAGTGCTTCGCAACCCGATGGGCTGAGCAGTTTGCAGCGCCTTTATGGCCCGGCAGGTGGCGGGCAGAATTTGTCGCGCTTCAAATCGCCCGAGTTTGACAAGCTCTATGACGAGTTGAAAGGCATGGCCGATGGCCCCGAGCGCGAGGCCTTGTTCTTGCATGCCAAGCGCATTGGTGTCACCTACATGCCCTACAAGAACCATGCCCACCGCATCATCAGCGACCTGGCGCAGCCCTGGTTGATCGGCTACCGCCGCGCCCTGTTCTGGCAGGACTGGTGGCAGTTTGTCGACATCGACGAATCATTGCGGCCGGCCCGATAAAGCGGCTTCATCGGGGAGCGTTTATCGGCAGTTTTATTCCGCCAAACCCTTTCCGAATAGGCACAATCGGCCTCTCGGGCAGACCCGCGCGAATCAAGCGCCGCGGTCAGCCATCTCAAACCAGCGACTGCGGAGCATCGCCATGACAGACCAGTTCGAAAACCCGATGGGTTTGATGGGGTTCGAGTTCGTTGAATTCGCGGCACCGGCGGCCAATACGCTCGAGCCCTTGTTCGAAAAATTGGGCTTCAGCCTGGTGGCGCGGCACCGCTCCAAAGATGTGTTGCTGTACCGCCAGGGCGAGATCAATTTCATCGTCAACCGCGAACCAAAGAGCCCGGCCGGTTTTTTCGCGGCCGAACATGGCCCCTCGGCCTGCGGGCTGGCGTTCCGGGTGAAGGATTCGCATCTGGCTTACGAGCGTGCGCTGGCGCTGGGCGCGCAGCCGATCGAGATTGCCACCGGGCCGATGGAGCTGCGC
>JBIKPD010000024.1:0-23329 GCA_044357665.1 Roseateles sp.
AGGTGGGCATCAGCCTTGCCAGCCATGCCTGAGTCGCTGCCGAAGGCCTTGGCCTTTGACGTGTTTGGCACCGTGGTCGACTGGCATTCAGGCGTGATGAATGAAGCCGCCTTGCTCGCAGCACGTCACCGGATCGATGGCGACTGGTCAGCCTTTGCCAATGACTGGCGGTCCGGCTATGCACCTTCAATGGCCAGAGTGCGCAGTGGCGAATTGCCATGGACCCATATAGATGCCCTGCATCGTATGAATCTCGAGCAGATCATTGACTCCCATGGCTTGGGTCAACTGGATGAAGCGGAGCGAAGACAGCTGAATCTTGCCTGGCACCGTCTGCCGCTCTGGCCCGACACTCTCGCCGGGCTGCAAAGGCTGAAATCCCGCTTTACCCTGACGACCTTGTCGAATGGCAACTTCTCGCTCTTGACCGAATTGGCCAAACACAATGGTCTGCCCTGGGATTGCGTGATTTCGGCCGAGTTATTCGGGCATTACAAGCCGGACCCCGAAACCTATCTCGGCTGCGCGAGATTGCTGGACCTTGCTCCGCAAGACGTGATGCTGGTGGCTTGTCATCCTCCCGATCTGCGTGCGGCGCGCAGTTGCGGCCTGCGCACAGCCTATGTCAGACGTCCTTTCGAACATGGCCTGGTGACGATACAACCGGCAATCGAAAGCGGCGAGTTCGACCTGGTGGCGGAAAACTTCGAACATCTGGCCGATCTGCTCGCAGCACCTTGATCGACTCAAGCCGTTCGCCTGCGCACCATTTGGCCCACGACGAGCAGCCCCAATAACAGCAGCGCGTAACTCGATGGTTCCGGCACGGCCTGTGCAAAGACGGCCAGCGCCAGTTCCTGATGTGCTGCCGCAGTCGGATGGATGCCATCCCAGAAAAGGTATTGATTGCAGTCCGTTCCCGCAGCCGCAGCACCGCAGGCATCAGTCACATTGATGAATCCGTGGCTGGCAGGATTGGCAACCAAACTGTCGACGAAGGCAAAGCTGTCGAATATCTTCACCCCCGACTCGCCTGCAAGTCGGTTGGCGAGGCTGGTATTCATCAACGCCGAAACGAACGATCCGGCAGCAGTTGCGCCGGCGCTAATCGCGAACGGCGTTTTGCCGAGATCGGGCGTATTCCACACCAGAATATGTTGTGCTCCTGCGGCCTGCAACTCGTCGACGATGAGTCCGACGCCCAATGCGTATGCGGCCGCGGCAGCCACCGGATCCAATCCAAACTGCAGGATGTCACGCACATCGTTGCCACCTCCGGCCACCACATACAGAGTTGCTGGATCCGCCTTGTTGCTGGTCGATGACAGGTAGTTTGCTGCCTGGGTTTGCAGGCTGAACGGATAGCCAAAAAATGGGCCATCGGTGCTGACCCTGGCACCGCCGGCGGCCAAATTGCTGCCGCCGGCAAAAGACGGCAGCAGCGGAGGCAATCCGAGCATCTGATCGAAGCTGCTAGCCCAGACCGGTCCGTTGCTGTAGGTTCCGGGCGCATAGGCAAAGGTCGGAATCCATTGGTTCCCAAACGCAGCGAAATTCGCTGACTGGTCAGCTTGGTAGAGGCCCTGGCTGGCGTTGTTGCCGCTGTCGGAGAGGCTGTCGCCAAAGATGACCAGGCCGTTATACGCTTGGACGGGCAAGGAGAGGCATGCGGCAAGTGAAAGCGCGGCGGCGGCAAATAAACGGGCGATGTGCTGTTTCGACATGAAATCCTCGGGCAGTGATGGTGGTGCCGAAAATTAGCATGGCCGCCTGCTGCGACGGCGTGCAATGCGGCCCCTAATACTCACGCAAACCCCTTGCTCAAGGGGGGCTTAAGTGCGGGCAGCCATGTCGGTGCCGGTTTCAGGCACCCGCTCACGCATGAATGCCGCCACTTCGCGCAGGCTCGAGCGTGCTTCGGGCAGCATCAATATCACCGGCCAGACATGGGGCATGCCGTTTTGCAGGCGCAGCGTTGACTTGACTCCTACCGCTTCGGCGCGCGCATGCAGCCGCGTGGCGTCTGACAGCAGGATCTCATCGCGGCTGGCATAGATCAGCAGCGGCGGCAGGCCGCTCAGGTCGGCGTACAGCGGCGAGGCCAGCGGATCCTGCATGGCACGCCCGTTCAGATACAAGGCTGCGGCCTGTTCCAGGCTGTCGGCGCTGAACATCACCTCGTCCCGGGCTCGCGTTTGCATCGTTTCACCTTTGCATGCCAGGTCGACCCAGGGCGAGAACAGCACAATGCCGGCAGGCATCGGCAGGCCGGCTTCGCGCGCTTGCAGCAGACAGGCCAGGGCCAGCCCACCGCCTGCTGAATCGCCCCCGATTAGGATCTGCGAGGCGGGAATTTTTGTCAGCAGTTCACGGTACCAGGCCAAGGCATCATCGATTGCAGCCGGGCAGGGATGCTCGGGCGCGAGCCGGTAATCGACCGACAGCACGTCGGTCCTGGCGATGCGGCTGAGGTAGCTGCACATCGGCCGGTGCATGGCGAGCTCGCCGAAAAAATAGCCACCGCCATGAAAATAGAGCAAGGTGCGCTGAGCTGATGAATCAGCGGGACGCAGCCATTCAGCAGGGCAAAGTCGACCCTGCGCTGGCACCGCCTGATGGAGGATATCGGTGGGCGTCGTTTTTTGGCCCCGCATCAGCTTGGACATCCTTGCCCGCGCTGTAGCCACGACCAAGCGCGTACCCGCAGCGGGTTTGAAGCGGTGGCGCAGATACAGATTGGTCAGTTTTGCCTGCCAGCTCATCGGGCTTGCCTCTGGATTGCTTTACCACTTCGCAGAAGCCGTTGACCCCAACGCATCAGCGCGTGGAAACGGGCCGATGCCCGAGTCGGGCCCCAGCGGTAGAGCAGGTCACCGAACTTTGCATCATTGCCGATCAACAAGCGAGTCTGGCCACGCTGCAAGGCCAGCAGGATCGCGGCAGCCGCCTGTTCGGCGCTATTGCCGGCCATGCGGCGGAACTGGCTGTGCAGTTCTTGCGGGCTCTCGGCCACTGCGCTGATGTCGCCGAGCCGGGCCTGTTCCACCAGGCGCGTGCGGATGCCGCCTGGGTGTACGCAGAGAATCTGGACGCTTGGCTTGTCAGCAGTGCCGCGCAATTCCTCGCGCAGCGCATCTGAAAAGGCCCTCACTGCTGCCTTGCTGGCGTTGTAGATCGATTGGGTCGGCAGCGAAATCATGCCGAAGATGCTTGACAGGTTGACGATCGCGCTGCCGGGCCGTGATTGCAATTGCGGCGTGAAGGCCTGGCACCCATGGACCACGCCCCAGAAGTTGATGTCCATCAGCCAATGGGCGTCGGCCAGATCCAGGCTCTGCACTGGCGCCACCAGGGCCACGCCGGCATTGTTGATCAAGATGTCAGCGCCGCCCAGATCGCTGCTGGCCCGCGCTGCAAGACGGTCGAGTGAATCGGCTCGCGTCACATCGCAGACTTGGGTCAGGCAGGTCGCACCCTGATCGCGCAGCATCTGCCCGACCGCTTCGAGCCGCGCCACATCGACATCGGCCAGCAGCAGCCTGGCGCCGGCCTGGGCAAAAGCGCTGGCCAAGGCCGCGCCGATGCCTGAGGCGGCGCCAGTGATCACAACGGTCTTGTTGGCGAAGTGATTCAAACGGTGGCGCCGATCGCATGGAATGCCTGCCAGTCAAAGCTTGAAAGGCTGCGCCGCAAACGGAAGGTGTAATCGGGCCAGAGCACCCGGTTCGAGCCGTCGGCAGCCAGATACCAGCTGCTGCAGCCGCCGGCATTCCAGACGCTGCCGGCCAGCCGTTTCTGCAAGTCGGCGTTGTAACGCTGCTGGACATCGGCGCGCGGCTCGAAAGCCGTAACGCCCGCCTGATCCAGCGCCTGCAAGGCCTTGAGCACGAAGCGGGCCTGTGCCTCGATGATGTAGATGATCGAGTTATGACCGGAACCGGTGTTCGGACCGGTCATCACGAACAGGTTCGGAAATCCTGCCACCGTTGTACCCAGATAGGCTTGGGGGCCGGCAGACCAGACCTGGTTCAGATCGACGCCGTCGCGGCCGATGACTTCGAATGGCGCTCCTGCATCGGTCACCAGGAAGCCGGTCGCTGCCACCAACACGTCGAGTTGATGTTCCTGGCCATCGGCGGTGATCACGCCGCGCTCGGTGGCGCGCACCACGCCCTGGTTGACCAGATGCACATTAGGCTGCCGCAGCGCCCGGTAGAAGTCGTCGGACAACAAAATGCGCTTGCAGCCAATCTTGTAGTCGGGTGTGAGCTGCTGGCGCATCACCGGGTCGCGCACCTTGGCAGCGATGAACTTCAAGACCTGGCTCTGCGCCAGCTTGAGCAGCCAAGGCGCGCTGCGAAAGGCGAACATCCGCGATTCCAGTCGTGCATAGGTGAGGGCGCGGTTCAGGCGCTGGCGCCAGGGGTGGCGCCGGTAGAGGGCCTGGGTCTTGGCGCTGACGGCTTTGTCCTGGCGCGGCACGATCCAGGCCGGAGTGCGTTGAAACAGCGTCAGCGATCCGCATTGCGCCGCGATCGCCGGAACGATCTGGATCGCGCTGGCCCCGGTACCGATGACCCCGACCTTTTTGCCTGCCAAGGCCACGTCATGGCGCCAGCGCGCTGAATGGAACAAGGTACCTGCGAAACGCTCAAGCCCCTCGATCTGCGGCATGCGCGGTCGGCTCAAACCACCGGTACCCAGCGCCAAGGCGCGGGCGCGCAGTTCGCTCCCGTCAGCCAGCGTGACCCGCCAGCACAAGCCCGTTTCCTCCCATACAGCTCGAATCACGCGGGCGTTGAACTGCAGCCCTGGCCGGATTCCGCCTTGGTCAGCGCAGCGGTTCATATAGGCCTCGATCTCGGCCTGCGGCGGAAACAAGCGGGTCCATTCCGGGTTGGGCATGAAGGAGATCGAGTACAAGTTCGACGGAATGTCGCAGGCCGCACCAGGGTAATGGTTGTCACGCCAGGTTCCGCCCAGACTCGCTGCCTGTTCGAGCAGATGCCAGCGCTTTCCGGCACGCTGCATCTGCAAAGCCAGGCAGAGACCTGAAAAACCGCTGCCGACGATCAATAGGTCGAGCAGTTCGGCCCTGCCTTCTTGGGGTTGATTCACTTGGGATGCCTTCATGCGTTCACGGATTTTGGAACTTCGCTGCCGGCCTGCTTGATCCCTGCCAACCGAGGGTCGTCACCATTGACAGCGAATCGTCCATACACTAATGTACTGCCTTCAATACAACACTGTATTCGAACACCTTCAACTGCGGTGGCGAGAAGCCATCGCGCAGACTAGTCGACCCAATGAAGGCCGAATAAAAAATGGAAAATATCTGGGCGAAAAATTACTCGGCAGGCGTTCCCGCCGAGATCGACGTCGAAGCATTGGGTTCGATTGCCGACTATTTCGATGCGGCTGTGACCAAGTTTGGTCAGCGAAAGGCCTTTGTCAGCGGCTCGACCGGGGTAGCACTCAGTTACCGTGAGCTTGACCTTGCCAGTCGCCAGGTCGCTGGCTATTTTCAGAGCGTCTTGAAGCTGCCAAAGGGCAGTCGCGTCGCCTTGATGATGCCCAATCTGCTGCAATACCCGGTCTGCCTGTTCGGCTTGTTGCGCGCCGGCTACGTGGTGGTCAACGTCAATCCGATGTACTCGCCGCGCGAACTCGAACATCAGCTGAAGGACTCGGGGGCAACGGCGATTGTCATCGTCGACATCTTCGCCCATACGCTGGCCAAGGTGATCGCCAATACCGCAGTCAAGCAGGTGGTGGTCACCGGCCTGGCCGACATGATGCCGGTGATCAAACGCCTGATTGGCAACTTTGTGATCAAGCATCTGAAACATGCGGTCAAGCCCTTTGACTTGCCCGGCAGTGTGCAATTCCGGGACATGCTGGCAGTGGGCGCCGCAGCCGAATTCAGATCGGTACCGATCGATTCGCAGGATCTTGCCTTCCTCCAATACACCGGCGGCACCACCGGAGTCTCCAAAGGCGCGATGCTGACCCACCGCAACATCCTCGCCAATGTCAAGCAGGGTCAGGTCTGGATCGACCCCTTCCTCGATCCCGGACAGGACCTGATCAGCATCACCGCGATTCCGCTTTATCACATCTTTGCGCTCGGTTCATGCCTGGGCTTTATTGGTATCGGCGGCACCAATGTGCTGGTGGCCGACCCGCGCAATATCCCTGCTTTCGTGAAAGTGCTGAGCCGCTACCGCTTCGTCGGCATGCCGGCGGTGAACACCTTGTTCAACAGTCTGCTCAACGACAAGAATTTTGCCAAGCTGGATTTCAGCCAACTGAGGTTTGCCATCGGCGGCGGCGCGGCGGTGCAGCGTCCGGTGGCCGAACGCTGGCAGCAGGTCACCCAATCGCCGCTGGTCGAGGGCTATGGCCTGACCGAATGCTCGCCGACGGTCACCATCAATCCCTTCGATATGAAGGAATTCAGCGGCAGTATCGGCCTGCCAGTGCCGTCGACGCTGGTGTCGATCCGCGATGCTGACGGCGTCGAGTTGCCGCTTGGTGTCGCAGGAGAGTTGTGCGTCAGCGGTCCCCAGGTCATGAAGGGCTATTGGCAACGTCCGGCTGAAACCGCGGCCGTGATGACTGCCGATGGCTACCTGCGAACCGGCGATGTCGCCGTGATGGACGAGCGCGGTTTCCTGAAAATCGTCGATCGCCTGAAAGACCTGATCCTGGTGTCGGGATTCAATGTCTACCCCAACGAAATCGAAGAAGTGGTGATGATGCATCCCGAGGTGTTTGAAGTCGCGGCCGTTGGGCGGCCCAGTGCGAGTTCGGGTGAAGCCGTGAAGGTCTATGTGGTGAGAAAATCCGCAACGCTGACCGAGTCGGTCCTGATCGCGCATTGCCGGCAACATCTGACCGGCTACAAGGTGCCGCGCCAGGTGGAGTTTCTCGACGATCTGCCCAAGAGCAATGTCGGCAAGATCCTGCGCCGCGAACTGCGCGACCGACCTGACGCCATCGCCCTTTAAGCCCGGAAAACCGATGACAGAGCTGCTTGTGCGCCGCCTGCAAATCGATTTGCAGACGCCTTTTCCTGGTCGCTGGAACGGTGGCGATGCCTTTCGTTCGGCATTCTTCAATGCCCTGTCGATGGCGTTCCCGGTCGGCGAACAATATTTCATCGATTCTTTGCGCAATGGCCTGGCTACCTTGCCTGAGTTCCAGCGCCAGCAGTTTGCCGCCGAGGTCCAGGGCTTCGTCGGCCAGGAAGCGACCCACCGGCATTTGCACGGTTTATTCAACCGTCAACTCGAAACACTTGGTTACCGTAACCTGATCGCGCAGCGGGCCAGGCGCAGGATCAGCAAGAACGTAGCGATCGACTTGCGTCTGCATCTGGCCGCAACCGCGGCAACCGAGCATCTGACCGCGATCTTTGCCGATTGGATGCTGCGCCACCCGCAAGCACTAGAAGGTGCGCCCGAACGCTTGCGCCTGCTGTGGCTATGGCACAGCGCCGAAGAAACCGAGCACCGCAGTACCGCCTTCGATATTCACCAGGCAGCAGGTGGTAGCCATCAATGGCGTGTCCGCTGTTTCCGTTTTGTCACCGCGATCTTCCTCTGGGATCTGCTGTGCCAGACAATTCTCAACCTCTGGCACGACGGCAGCCTGTTCAACTGGCGCAGTTGGCGCAACGCGGCCCGCTTGCTGTTCGCCCCGGATGGACTGATTCGCGGCAATCTGGGGAAATGGCGCGATTACCTGCAGCCGGAATTCCACCCGAGTCAGCATGAAGGCACGCGTGCAGCACAATGGTTGCTTGACAACGAGGCGCAGTTTCTTGTGCTTGAGAAGGGGCGCTGAATGATGTCGAATATGCTCATGATCGGACTTGCTGCATGCGGCCTTTATGGCCTGTTCCATCTTTGGTATGGCGGTCGGGGCAAGCCACTGACGGCCGCTGAGGTCGAGCATTACATGCAGATCCTGGATGGCTTGACCGCTGACAAGGAGGGCCGCCATTTGCTCGGCAGCTTGAGAGCGCTGGCCCTGGCTGATGATGGCGAAGAATTCGTCATGCAGAACCTGGTGCGTCATCGGGCCAAGGCGCTTTATCCGCCGGGATATGACTTCGGTGACGATCCGCGCGCTGCCGACCGGCGCTACGGCCGGGCGATCATGCCGCATCTGCTGCGATGCGGCAGCCTGCCGGTCTTCGTGGCCAGGCGCAGCGGCAGTTTCATCGAGCCTGAAGGCGCTGACGCCTGGCATTATGTGGCGATGGTGCGTTACCGCAGCCGTCGCGATTTCCTGCGCTTCGCCATCAATGTCGCCCGCAATGGCATTGATATGCACAAATGGGCGGCGCTTGAAAAGACCCACGTGTTCCCGGTCAAACCGCTGCTGAGCCTGATCTTTGTCCGGGGCCTGGTGGCTGTGTTGCTGGCTTTGCTGGTGCTGGCGGTCTCGCTGCTATGAAACTTCGCCAAATGATGCCGAACTGGCTGGGCATGACAATCATCGTTGCTGGGCTGATCGCGGTCTTTTTGTGGCTGGGACTGCCGCCTTCCTTGCGCGCGCTGGGCCTGCATCCGCGCTATGCGGGGCCGGTGCATGAACTGCAGGGTCGGCGTGCCTTGATCATCACCACCAGCCATGCAACGCTCGGCGCCAGCGGCAAAGCCACCGGCGTGTTCGGTTCCGAAATGACCAGTCCCTATTACGAGTTTCTCGACGCCGGCATGTCAGTCGACCTGGCCAGCATCCAGGGCGGTCAGATTCCGATCGAACCGGACTCGTTTCGCTGGTTTCTCGCCGCGCCGTCGGATCAGCGCTTCCTCGCTGACCCCTTGTTCCAGTCGCTGGTCAAAGCCTCGCGCAAGATCGATGACGTCGATTTCAGCCAGTACGACATCATCTTCCTCGCCGGCGGTTGGGGGGCAGCTTATGACCTCGGCACGTCGGCACTTTTGGGAGAAAAAATCAGCGCAGCCTGGGCTGCTGGCAAGGTGATCGGCGGGGTCTGCCACGGCCCGCTGGGCTTGTTGCTGGCGCGCGACCGGGATGGTGTTCCCTTGGTCAAAGGCAAACATCTGACTGCGGTTACCGACCGTCAAGTCGAGCAACTCGGCATCCAGATCACACCTCAACACCCGGAACGTGAGTTGCGCGCCGCCGGCGCCTTGTTCGAAAGCCGCCAGGCTCGCTTCGAACCCTTCGCCAACCATACCGTGGTCGATGGCAAACTTGTCACCGGTCAGAACCAGAACGCCTCGGTCGAGGTCGCGCAGTTGATGCTGTTGGCCGCAGGTGGCAAACAAAAATAATGAAAACGGGGCATCCGATGAAATTGCGCAAGGCTTTGACGATCACCGCGGTATTGCTGGGCGGCCTCGCGGTGCTGCTCTATGCCAACCGGCTCTACGTATTGCAGTACACGCTGGGCTGGCATACCGATCTGATGCATCCGCGCTCTGCCAATATTCCGGTGCCCTGGGCCCAGGGACCGGAGAACGCTGCTGAGTTGCCCGCGCAGCGTCCGCCCAATATCATCTTCATCATGGCCGATGACCTCGGCATCAACGATGTCTCGACCGCAGGCGGGGGGCATGGAATCGAAGGGGTGCCGACGCCGAACATTGACGCGATCGCGCGCGAAGGTGTGCGCTTCGATGAGGGTTTTGCTGGAGGGCCAGTCTGTACCGTTTCGCGGGCGGCGTTGATGACCGGCCGCTATCCCTGGCGCTACGGCGTTGAATTCACCCCGCTTCCGGGTGCGATGGGCCGGGTGGCGGGCAAACTCTTTGGCGATCCTGGGCGGCTTCATCCGGTCATCGTTGACCTGGACAAGGCGGGCAAGGCCAAGGACTTCAACGACCTGGGCATGCCGGCTTCTGAACAGACGATCGCCGAGTTGCTGAAACCGCGCGGCTATCACAATATCCACATCGGCAAATGGCATCTCGGCAGCACGCCCGAGATGCGGCCCAACAACCAGGGCTTTGACGAAAGCCTGTTCATGGAGAGCGGCCTTTATCTGCCCGAGAAAGATCCTCGGGTGGTCAACTCGAAACAGGAGTTTGATCCGGTCGACAAATTCCTCTGGCCGAATATGCGCTTCGGCGTCAGTTTCAATGCCGGAAAATGGTTTGAACCCAGCAAATATCTGACCGATTACTTCACCGACGAAGCGGTCACCACAATCCACAAGAACAAGCACCGGCCCTTCTTCATGTATCTGGCGCATTGGGGCGTGCACACGCCGCTGCAGGCCAGCAAGGAAGATTACGACGCACTCTCGCATATTCCTGATCATCGCCGGCGCGTTTATCTGGCGATGATCCGGTCGGTCGACCGCAGCGTCGGGCGGGTGCTGAAGGCCTTGCGCGACGAAGGCCTGGAGGACAACACGATCGTCGTATTCGCCAGCGACAACGGCGCACCGGGCTATATCGGCCAGCCCGATGTCAATCAACCCTACCGGGGCTGGAAGCTGACGATGTTCCAGGGCGGCTTGCGTGTTCCCTATGTGGCCAAATGGCCGGGCCATATCCAGCCCGGCCTGCAATACAAGCAGCCGGTCACGAATATCGACATGCTGCCCACCTTGGTCGCCGCGGCTGGCGGCCAGTTGCCGACTGACCGCAAGATCGATGGCGTCAATCTGCTGCCCTTTCTGGGCAAAGGCAGTACAGCCAAACAGGCCGATCGGCCCTTGTTCTGGCGCGATGGCCCTTACCGGGCATTGCAGGATCAGGGTTGGAAATTGATCGAAGCAGTTCGACCGAACAAGGACTGGCTTTTCAACCTCGCCCTGGATCCAACCGAGAAAACCAATCTCGCCGCCAAGGAACCGCAAAAACTTGCGCAAATGAAAGCCATCATGCTGGCCCATCACGCCCAGATGCCGCCGCCTTTATGGGATTCCTTTGTCGAAATGTCGGTGTTGATTGACAAGACCTCCGACCAGAAACCTTTGCCGGAAGACGAATACGCTTACTGGTACAACTGAGGGTCATGAAAGCGACCTTGTATGGCTGGCATCTGTCCTATTTCACCGGCAAGGTGCTTTGCTACCTGCGCTACAAGCAGATCCCTTTCGATGATCAGGCGGTGAATCTATTCACCCTGACCTGGCGCATCAAGCGCAGGACGGGTGAGTTGGTGATGCCGGTTTTCGTCACTGCTGAAGGGGAATGGCTGCAGGAATCCAGCCACATCATCGACCGGATGGAAGCGGACCATCCAGCGCGACCGGTGATGCCAGCAGCACCGGTACAGCGCTTCCTGGCCTATCTGCTGGAAGCCTGGGGCGATGAATGGTGGGTACCGGTCGCGATGCACACGCGCTGGACCTATGCCGAGAATTACGCCTTGTTCGAACGCGAAGCCGGCGCCAGCCTGTTGCCTCGCTCCCCCACCTTTGTGCAGCGCCTGGCGGCTGCCAAGGTGGCAAAAGGTTTGCGTGGCTATTTGCCGGCGGTGGGCGTGCGTCCAGAGCAGTTCGAACTGCTCGATGCCTGGACCGTCGACATGCTCGACTTGCTGGAGCGGCATTTCGAACAACAGCAATTCCTCTTTGGCGCCAGCCCTTCGCTGGGCGACTTCGGCTTGGTCGGCACGATGTATGGCCACCTCGGCCGCGATCCCTGGCCGGCCAGGGAATTGGTCGGGCCGCGCCCGCATCTGCGCGCCTGGATCGACCGAATGGCCTTGCCCCGGCCCGAGGCCGAACATAGCGCCTGGCATGAAGGGGACCAGGTGGCACCGACCTTGTTGCCGATTCTGGCCAGGATCTGCAGCGAGTTTTTGCCGCTGGTCGAAGGGATCAACCGGCAGGTCAGGGCGCTGCTCCCTCAATGGCAAAAAGGAAAAGTCTTGCCGCGCCGCCTGGACGATGTCGAGCTCAGGCTGGGAGATGGTATCTTCCGCCGCGCCGCTCTGCCGTATACGCTCTGGATGGTGCAACGGGTGCTCGACTGCTACCGGGCGATGACGCTTGATGAGCAGGAGAAGTTGCGCGAATTCTTGGCTACGGTCGGCGGCTTGTCCTGGCTGACACTCGAGTTGCCGCGCTTGCAGCGGCGCGGCCTGCGGGTACTTTGTGAATGAGGGAATTTCGATGAAGATGAAAGTCAATCGTTGGTCCCGGTACATCATTGTCGGGGTCTTGCTGGTAGCTGGCCTGGCCATCTGGTTTGGTTGGAGTCATCGTCCCGGGCACGGGACTCAGGGTGACAGACTCAGTTGCGACTTGCCGGCATTGCAGGCGAATTCACCCCATCCGGGCATGCAATGGGTGCCTGGCGGCAGCTTCGAATTGGGTGACAACGTCTATGCCGAAGAACTGCCTTTGCAGGTCACCAAGGTAGATGGCTTCTGGATCGACCGCACCGAAGTCACCAACGAAGAATTTTCCCGTTTCGTGAAAGCCACCGCTTATGTCACGGTGGCCGAACGCGAGGTCAATGCTGCGACTCATCCGGAACTGCCCGCCGATATGCGTAAACCCGGTGCCGTGGTTTTCGTGATGCCGGAGGCGATCCAGGGCAAAAGCGACATCACCCAATGGTGGCGTTATATCCCCGGCGCCCAATGGCGCCATCCTGGCGGGCCGCAAACTTCGATCGACGGCCGTGGCGCTTTCCCGGTCGTGACGGTCACGCATGAAGATGCGCTGGCCTATGCCAAGTGGAAGGGCCGTATGCTGCCGAGCGAAGCGCAGTGGGAATGGGCGGCCAGGGCCGGACAAGCCAAGGCGGCAATGGATCATGAGCAGCCGGCACAGGCCAATACCTGGCAAGGTCTGTTTCCGGTCGCCAATTCGGGACAAGACGGATTTCTCGGTTTGGCGCCGGTCGGCTGCTATCAACCGAATGCGCTCGGGCTTTTTGACATGATCGGCAATGCCTGGGAGCTGACCACCGATGCCTGGCGGCCCAACCATAGCCAGCCTGTGATGGCCGAACCTGACCAGATGCCTTCCGGAATGGCGGCAATGGGTGGGGCACAGCGGGTGATCAAGGGCGGATCGTTTCTGTGCGCACCGAATTTTTGCGCGCGATACCGTTCTGGTTCGCGTCAGCCCCAGGACGAAGACCTCGGCGCCAGCCATCTGGGCTTTCGCACCCTCCTGATTGCACCCGGCCCATGAGATCGCTCAGGCGCTGGCTGCTGCTATTGCCTTTGCTGATTGCAGGCGGGTTGTTGTACAGCCATGCCGAACAGATCGTCCTGGGTGCCGAAGCCTATATCTATGGCTATCCGCTGGTGATCGTTGACGTGACCCGAGCCGGTGCCGCGCAGACGATCGGATCTCAAACTCGTTTGACCCGGGTGCGCCGTTTCCCCGACGCCAGCTTCAAAGGTGTCGTGAGACCCAATGTCGATACGCTCTACACCACGGCCTTCATCGACATGGCGCAAGGGCCTTGGGTCTTCGAGATGGCGGCCAATGATCAACGCTATGAATTGATGCCCTTCATGGACGCCTGGACCAATGTCTTTGCCGTGCCCGGCACCAGAACCAGCGGCAGCGCAGGCGGGCGCTTCCTGCTGGTCGGGCCGTCTTGGCAAGGCCGGGTTCCGGATGGACTGACCCTGTTGCGAGCGCCGACGCAAATTGTCTGGTTGCTTGGCCGCACGCAGACCAATGGCAGCGCCGACTATCCGCTGGTGCACCGCTTGCAGGACGCTTTGAGCTTGCGCTCGCTGGCCGATTGGCAGGCTGGCCGAAAAATCGAAAATGCAGAACCGACCCGCCTGGTCCCGCATCAGCCACCTTTGTTGCAGATGCAGGGCATGGGAACGACGGAATTCTTCGATCGGCTGGCCCGGCTGATGGTGGAAAATCCGCCAGCCGAAGCCGATGGCCCGATGCTGGTGAAGCTGAAGCGTCTGGGCATCGCGCCAGGCCAAGCGCCGCAATGGGGACTGCTCGACCGCTGGAGCGTCAGCCTGGGGCGCTGGATCGCCGATTGGACGGTTGCCAAGGAGTTGAAAAACCCCCGTGATCTGGTGCGTGGCTGGTCAACCCCGCCAGCGCAACTGGGTCAATATGGCAGCTTCTACAACACCCGCGCGGTGGTGGCGATGGTCGGCCTCGGTGCCAACCTGCCGGCCGACGCGATGTACCCGAATACGCGCGTCGACAGCCAGGGGCGGCCTTTGAAGGGCGATCACCAATACCGCCTGCATTTCGCTGCCGACCAGTTGCCGCCAGTCAAGGCTTTCTGGTCGCTGACGGCCTATGGCGCCGACGAGTTCCTGATCGCCAACCCCTTGTCCCGCTATGCGCTGGGCGACCGTGACCCGCTGCAATTCAATCCCGATGGCTCACTCGACCTCTGGGTCCAGGCCAACTCGCCGGGACCGGCGCGCCAATCGAATTGGTTGCCGGTCAAGGCGGGCGAATCGTTTCTGCTGAACGCCCGGCTTTACTGGCCGAAAGAAGCCGCCCTCAATGGCAAATGGGGTATGCCGGCAGTTGAACGAGTCGACTGAGGCAGTCACTCAAAATTTATCGTGAGAGCAGGCAATGCCTTGTCGAAGCAGGAACGCCATTGCTCGCCAGCTTGCACCGGCCAGGCGTCGGTCCAGGTACCGGTGGTGACGATGTCGCCCGCAACCAGGTCCTGCGCGCCGGGGCAAGAGCGCAACTCGTTGAGGAAATGCAGCAAGGCGCGCAGCGGGCTGTCGAGCACATAGGAACCACGCCCGGTTTCGATCAGTTCACCGTTCCTGGACAAGTCCAGGCAAGTGCTGGCCAACAGTTGATGCAGTTGCTCGGCGTCGCCGGCCAGATCGGCGATCGGCAACTTCTTGCCGACCAGCAGTTTGCCGTGCAGACCACCGTCAGCGACGGTTTGCGCCGGAACGAACTTCCAGTCGGGTAGATGCGATTGCACGATCTCGAAACCCGGCGCGATCCACTCCAAGGCCTCGAACAAATCCTGCAGGCTGGCATGCTGGCGCGGTGTGGCTTTGAAGCCGAACACGGCCTCGGGCTCGATCCGCGGTTGGCTCAGATGGGCCAGAGAAATGCTGCCGATGCCCTCGCATTCAGTGAGGCTGCTGTCCCATATCGAACCCCAGATCGGCGCGAACACCTGGTAGCGGGACCAGATCGTACGGTTGGTGAAACCAATTTTGTAGCCGCGCGGTGTCTCGCCGCGCGCCATCCGTAGCGCCCGAACCCTCAAGGCCGATTGATAGGCTGCAGGCAGTTCGCCGAAATCGGCGCGCAAGACCGGCCATTGTTCACCGCTGTCTCCATATGCGATCAGTTCCTCGGGTGTCAGCATCGAAGCCTCCTGAATTCTTTGGCCGACTCGGCCAGCGGCACTGCTCATGGCCTGGCCGCGCTGGCTGCGGGCAGGGGTCGCGGCGCAGTCACCTGGACATCGATCTTGCCGGCCACCGACTGATAGGCTGATTTTTCAGCCAGTTCAAGCAATTTTTCCGCCAGCATATCGCCGGGTAGATGGCGGCCGACATCGGCCGATTGTGAATCGGGATCGTGGTATTTGACGTTGTCAAACTGAGGCTTGCGCGACAGCACGGTCAGGCTGGCCGCATCGATTGTGATGCGCTCGAAATAAAGATAGGGCGCAACATAGGTCGACGCATTGCCGGTTTCACCGGTGCGCGGGTTGATGGTCCGATCCGAGCCTGGCGCATCACCGGGCAACTGGGTAATTCCGCTGTCGAGAAACTGGATCGATACGCTGGCCAGGGGTTGGACATAGACGCCGATGCCACCCAGCTTGGTTCCCATGCCTTTGCGTTCGAAGCTCACGTATTTGGGCAGCAAAGCCTCGATGCGAGTCCATTGCTGCCGGTCCGGCATTGGACGCAGATGGTCGATCAAGGCTTGCAGCAGCATCGCATCGCGCTGGGCACCCCAGGAGTCGGCGAGCTTTTGGCGCATCGCCGCATCGGGTTCCCAGACCAACAGCACGCGTTCTGCATTGGGCTCCACTGATTCAATCGCCCGGTCAAGGCCGCGCAACAGGGTCAGATTGAGCGCCTGTCCCGCGATCGGCAATACGCCGCGGTCCACCGGCTCGAGATGGCTGCCGGTGCCAGACTTCTGCCGCGAAATGCTGATCTGGTCGCCGACAGCAGCCAGCAAGGCGATCACCGGCTTGCCGGGCGCTTGAGCCATGGCACTGGTGCATACAAAAAACAGACTGGCAAGCATGGCTTTGCCTGGAAATTTGTTCAATTTGGAAATTCCTCCTGAGTCGATTATGCCGAGTGCCATTTTTTTTGATGGCGCTGCTGCAAGACTTGGCGTCAGACAGCGGTGCAGACTGCGGCGCGGCTTCTTGTCATTCGGGTTTTCATCAAGGTCTGATCCAAGCAGGGGGCTCGATACTCGGGTGCAACTGGAATTCTTGGTTTATCCAAAGTTGCCAGTTATTGCTATCTGCTGCTTTGGCAAGACTTTGATTCCAGACTGACCATCCGGGCCGTGCAGACCTTCGATTTTTTTCGGGCGATCTGCAGCGCGAATCCTGGTTGATCGAAGTGAATGAATGAAAAATTGAATCCCTATCAGGAGAGACCATGACCCTTTGCAAGCAAGGCACCATCGATTCCAACCGGACCGGCAGACTGTTGCTGGCAGCATTCCTGACCGTCGTCCCGCTCGGGCAGTCTTGGGCCCAGGCTTGGCCGGCCAAACCGGTCAACATCGTTGTGCCTTTCCCTCCCGGCGGGGGGACTGATGCCTTTGCGCGACCATTGTTCGCGGTCATGGGTCGCAATACCGGCAAGCAGTTCTTGATCGACAACAGAGGGGGCGCCGGCGGTACTGTCGGCGCTGGTATCTCAAGCCGTGCCAGCCCCGATGGTTACAACTTTTTCATGGGCGCTGTGCATCATGCGATTGCTCCGTCGATGTACCCCCGACTTGACTACAACATCGAGACTGACTTTGTGCCGGTCGGCCTGATTTCCAGTGTGCCCCAGGTCATCGTCGTGAATCCGCAGCGTGTACCCGAGACCGACCTGAAAGGCTTGCTCGAGTATCTGCGCAAGAATCCGGGCAAGCTGAATTACGGATCGGCTGGCAATGGCACCTCGCATCATTTGGCGGGTGAGCTCTTCAAGCTGCAGACCCAGACCTTCATCACCCATATTCCATATCGCGGCGCAGGTCCTGCGCTGCAGGACCTGATTGCAGGCCAGGTGGATTTGATGTTCGATGGCCTCGGATCGTCGGCCGCGCATATCAAGAACGGGCGGATCAAGGCTTTGGCAGTCGCTTCTGAAAAAAGAGCGCCTGGTTTCCCGGAGGTCCCATCGTCAATTGAAGCCGGTTTGCCGACTTATCAAGTGGCGACCTGGTACGGACTCTGGGCGCCGAAGGGCACGCCACCCGCCTTGATCGAACAGATGCAAGCCGAGATGAAGAAAGCCCTCAACAGCGAAGAGCTGAAGGCCGGTTGGGCTTCTCTGGGGGCGAATCCACCCAATCTGTGGGGCCCGGACTTCGGCCGATTTGTCGGCAGCGAAATCAAGCGCTGGGCCGAGGTGGTCAAGACCTCGGGTGCCAAGATGGAGTGAGCGGCATGCTCCGATGAACTGCAATGCGGACAGTTGCCGAGGCACTGCATGGATCATTTTGCGGGGCTGAGCGACTGGATTGACTGGGTAGGGTCAAGACCAAGCGGGAGTGCTGCGCCTGATTGAAGCTGGGTTCGGTAGTTTGACGCGGCACGGCGGCTCGGCTCTGAGCGGGCCATGTGTGCCGACGAATGGGTCAACGGCTGAATCCAGGTTAAAGGATCAGCTCTAGTTGCAGGAGCTTGGGGTTTCGCCGCAGGCAAGTTGCTGCCTGGCAATAGGCACAAACAGCCCGAGCTCACCAGTTCGGTTTGCGTTTGTCGATGAAGGCCTGGACGCCTTCGAGCGCGCTGTGGTCCATCATGTTGCAGGCCATGGTCCGGGCGGCATCGGCATAAGCCTCGTTGATGCCGAGCTCGAGTTGGCGGTAGAACAGCGCTTTACCCATTGCCAGCGCGACGCGTGGCTTGGCTGTGATCGAATCGACCAGCGATGCCACTTCGGCTTCGACCTTGTCAGCAGCCACCACGCGGTTGATCAGCCCTTTGGCCCGGGCTTCGTCAGCCGAGATGAAAGCGCCTGTCACGAGCATTTCGAAAGCGGCTTTGCGGCCCAGGTTGCGCGACAGGGCAACGCTCGGTGTGGCGCAGAACAGCCCGAGGTTGACGCCGCTGACTGCAAAGCGCGATTCAGACGAGGCCACCGCCAGATCGCACATCGCGACCAGCTGGCAGCCGGCCGCAGTCGCGATGCCTTGCACTTGCGCGATCACCGGCACCGGCAAGGACTGCAAGCTCATCATCATCCGGCCGCATTGGGCGAATAGACGTTCGTAATATTCTTTTGAAGGCGCAGCGCGCATCTCCTTCAGATCATGGCCGGCACAAAATGCCTTGCCCTGTGCCTTGATCACCAGCAACCTGACCTCATCGTCGCCGGCGATCGCGTCGAGCTCGAGTTGCAACGCTTCAAGCATCGCCTCGGACAGGGAATTGAACGCCTGCGGCCGGTTCAGCGTCAAGGTGATCACGCCGCGTGAATCCTGGCTGCGCAAGAGCAGCGGGTCTTCGGTTGTCAACATCGCGAATGCTCCTGTTTCAATGGCTGCCAGATGATGCCATGCATTGCCGCCGGGCTTCTGGCTCGATCGCGGCTAACTGGCCGCTGGAGTTTGCTGGTGCACCAGGTAATGGGTGATGATGCCGACCAGGTGGTCGCGCAGCTGCGGCGAGTTCAGCGGCCGGCCCAGCGCCTGGAGGCTGCCAACGATCGCCAGATAGAACAAAGCCGCCAGTTCCTTGGCTTTCTGGGCATCGCCGGTCAGTAGCAGGAAGCGCTGCTCAAACAGCTCCATCCGGCCCTGATCGACCTCGACCAGCATGCGCGCCAAGGCCGGGTCGCGTCGACCCAAGCCGCGCAAAGCAAGTTCGAAGCGGATGTCGCGCAGATCTGCATCAGCCTTTGTCAATGCGGCTTCGAGCAGTTGCTCAAGGTCAGCCTTCGGGTCGCCACTGGAGCCCGACTGAAGCCGCAGGTTCAGCGCCAGTTCACGTTCGCGCCAGCGCGCCAGCAGCGCCGCGATCAAGGCCGGATGGTCGGTGAAATGCCAATAGAAACTGCCTCTTGTCACGCCCAGGCTGTCAGCGATCACCAACACGCGGACATTGTCAAAACCGCCTTCGGCCACCGCATTGAAGGCCGCATCGAGCCAGTCATCGCGGTTCAATTTGGGTGTCTCAGAACGCTTCTTGGACTTCGAGGGCTTGCGGGTTTGGGTCATTGCTTGGCTGGGCAGGGTCCACCGGAAATCGAATCGATGCGGTTTATTCGTGAATCGGACAAGCTTCGAACAAACAGAGCTGTATGGGCATGCTACATTTTGACCGCAAACATCGCTGCATGGGAAATTTTCAGGCGAAGATTTTTCAAATTGTCGAAATCCAGCTTTTTACAAGCTGCCGCAAGTTTCATTCACCTGACATCGCCATGAAGCCAGCTGGTCCAACCGCTTCAATATTGCCGCCCTGCAACTGCGCTGGGTCCAGGCCTGGCCGGTGGCTTGCTGTCATTGCTATGTTGGATCAGGGGGCAGGATGTCGCTGAAGTCCTGGCTGATGCCGGCCATCTCGCAGCGCCTGCTGTCGCGAGACCGCTTGCTGCGCCTGAGGGAAAAGGCCGAACGCCAGCGCCTCGCCGCCGGCAAGCCGCATCAACTGCATTACTTCCACCAGGTGGATGACCCGTACAGCGCCTTGGCGGCGGATGTCTTGCCGAAATTTCTGGCGCGCTATCAGGTCGAGTTGTTGCCCCATGTGGTCGGAGCACCGCCCGACGCAGCGGCGCCCGATCGGGACCGGCTGGTCGCCTACAGCCGCAGCGATGCGCAGCTTCTGGCCAGACATCGGGGCTTGAGCTTCGAAGATCCCGGCCATCAACCATCAGCCCGAGCGGTCGAACAGGCCACCGCCTTGCTGGTTGCGGCGGCCTTGTCCGGGCGCTTTGCCGAGCAAGCCGGTCCGGTTTCGGCCAGACTATGGCGCGGACTAGGCGAGCAAGACCTTGATACAAGCCGTGCCAACGCAGAGCAGGTCAGCGCCCATTTGGAGCAGGCCAATGGCTTGCGCCAAAGCCTTGGGCATTACCTCGGCGCGATGTTTTTCTATGCTGGCGAATGGTACTGGGGCATCGACCGCTTGGGGCATCTGGAGCGGCGCTTGCAGGCCTTGGGCGCGCAGCGCGAGGGGGTGAGCGGTCTGTTGTTCGCAGCTGACCTTGATCTTGACGCGCCAGTGGCGTTGCCGGACCCACCGCCGATCGACTTCTTTTTCTCGCTGCGCAGCCCTTATTCGGCGATCGCAGTGCCAAGGGTGTTGGCGCTCGGTCGCCATACCGGCGCCAAGGTGCGCCTGCGTTATGTATTGCCGATGGTGATGCGCGGCCTGGCCGTGCCGGCGGCCAAGCGCAGCTATATCGCCAGGGACACGGCGCGTGAGGCATTCGACCGCGGTATCGAATTCGGCCGAGTCAACGATCCGCTCGGCCGACCGACATTGCGCGGCTTGGCGCTGATGGCCTATGCCGAAAAAGCCGGCCTCGGCCCCGAATATCTGTTGTCCTTCATGCAGGGCGTCTGGGCCGAAGGGCTGGATGCCGGCAGCGATCGCGGGCTGCGCCGCATCGTCTTGCGCGCTGGTCTCGATTGGGACGCTGCAAAGCTTGCCCTGCAAGATGAATCCTGGCGCGAAGTCGCCGAAGCGAATCGGCTCGACATGCTCCAACTGGGACTGTGGGGCGTACCTTCTTTCCATGTCCGTGATCAAATCGTCTGGGGGCAGGATCGCCTCTGGGCGGTGCAGCAGGAATTGCTGGCCGCCAAACCGGCTTCAATTGACCCGCCATGATCATCAAATCCATCAAGTTTCTTTGCCTTGCGGCCTATGCGCTGGCGCTGGGGCATCTGGCCGGTCTGCTGCCAAAAGACAGCTTCAGCCTGACGCCGCTGATCGCCGTCCTGCTGCTGGCCATGCACTCGGTCGAACTGCTGTTGATGTTCAAGCATGTGCGTCTTTACCGCGGGCCGCTGGCGGTCAGCATCCTGTTGACCCTGCTGTTTGGCGTGCTGCATTGGATGCCGCTGGCCAGGAAAGCGCGCAAAGCCGAATGATCAAATTCTCCATTTCAGTCCTGGCGCTGGCCCTGGGAATCTCGGGTCCGGCCGAGGCCGCGCCACAACCAAGACCCAATATTGTCGTGATGCTCGCCGACGACTGGGGCTTCAGCGATGTCGGCGCATTTGGCGGTGAGATCCAGACGCCGAATCTGGATGAGTTGGCGCGGCGCGGCATGAGATTTTCGAACTTCCACGTCAGCGCTTCCTGTTCGCCGACGCGTTCGATGCTGTTGACCGGGGTCGACAACCACCGCAACGGTGTCGGCAATATGCGCGAGACGATTCCGCAATCGCATATGGGGAAGCCCGGTTATTTGAGTGTGCTGAACACCAATGTCGTGACCGTGGCCACCCGCTTGCGCGACCGTGGTTACCGCACCTACGCTTCCGGCAAATGGCATGTCGGCAAGGAAGTCCACAACCTGCCGCCGGCACGGGGTTTCGACCGCTCGATCGTGATGGGCGACAGCGGTTCTGACAACTGGGAGACCGGCAAGCGCTATCTCGATCTGACCGACAAGGTCTACTGGTTCGAAGACGGGCATGAAGTGGTCATGCCGGCCGATTTCTACTCGTCGAAGTTCTATGTCGACAAGGCGATCGACTACATCAAGTCAGGCAAGGCAAGCGGCAAGCCGTTTTTCGCCTATCTCGCATTCCAGGCCAACCATATCCCGCTACAAGCCCCACCCGAGTTCATCGCCAAATACAAGGGCCGTTACAAGGACGGCTGGGCAGTGCTGCGCCAGGAACGTCGTGACAAGGCTATCGCGCTGGGCCTGGTGCCCAAGGACATGCCGATGCAGGCGATGAGTACGACGACAGACTGGAACAAGTTGTCCGCATCAGAGCAGGCTTACGAGGCCAGGCGCATGGAAGTTTATGCGGGCATGGCCGAGGCGATGGACTTCCATGTCGGCCGACTGCTTGCCCATTTGAAACAGACCGGCGAGTACGACAACACCGTCTTCGTTTTCCTGTCTGACAACGGTGCCGAAGCCTCCGACCCCTATGCCACAACGCTAGGCGCCTGGTGGCTCGATCGCGAGTACAACCGCGACATTGACCGCCTGGGGGGCAAGGGCGCTTACAGCGTGCTCGGACCGAGTTGGGGCAGCGCCGTTGCGGCACCGCTGGCAACCTACAAGTTCTATGCCGGCGAAGGTGGCATTCGCGTGCCCCTGATCATCTCGGGTCTGCCCGGCATGGCACAAAACCAGATCCATGCCAGCCTCGCCCATGTCAATGACATCACGCCGACCCTGCTCGACTTGGCGCAAATCGAGCGCCCGGGCGCAAGCTACCAGGGCAGGGCGGTCGAGCCCTTGGTCGGTGTCAGCCTGCTGCCGGTATTGCAGGGCAAGGCCCAGTGGATCCATGCACCCGACGAAGCCATCGGCCTGGAACTCTCGGGCAATCAGGCATTGTTCAAAGGTAACTTGAAGCTGCTCAAGAACATCACGCCGGTGGGGGATGGGCAGTGGCATCTTTATGACCTGAGCGTCGATCCGGGCGAGACCAACGATCTGCAGGCTATCCTGCCCGAAGCGTTCAAGGCGATGCAGGAGGACTATGCCGCGTATGCCAAGGCCAACGGTGTGCTGCCTATGCCCGAGGGCTACAGCCCGATCCAGCAGGTTTTCATCAACTCATTTCTCAATGTCTATGTGCCGCGCTACCGCTTGCAGGCCGGCTTGCTTGTGGCCGGCTTGCTGGTCTTGACCCTGGTCCTGAGGCGGCGAAGAAAAAAATGAGCGGCTACCTGGCCAGTCCCTGGCCTTGTGAAGACGGCGGACCGTCGCGTCTGCAGGCGCCGCGCAGCGGTGCAGGCCTGGGTCTTCGCCCCGGCGAAAAGCTTCAATGCGTGACCCGTAACACCTTGTTTTCGACCATGACGGTGCTCGGCGCTCCCGGCGAGGTCTATTTGCTGACCCATCAGGCGCTGCGCGCGCGCATCAGCCTGCCGACCAGCGCCCAGGTCGAATTGATCGACCCCTTGACCTTGCGCCCGCTGTGCCAGTCCCCGCGCTTGGCCGGCGGGCCCATGTGGCCTGGCGGCATGGCGATCCATAACAACGGCAGCCTCTATGTCGTCTATGGCCG
>JBIKPD010000193.1:0-7303 GCA_044357665.1 Roseateles sp.
CAACTGCTGGGTTCTAGTGGCCTTGACGGTGCCTTCGCCCTCACCACCGGCCTCGATGGCTCGATCTATGTCAGTGGGATTACATATGGCGCACTCGATGGGCAGACCCACAGCGGCGGCGAGGTTGACGCATTCCTGACCAAATACAGCGCTGATGGCAGCAAAGCCTGGACCAAGCTGCTGGGTTCGAGTGGCACTGAATATGCCCGGGGCCTCACCACCGGCCTCGATGGCTCGATCTATGTCAGTGGGTTTACAACTGGCGCACTCGATGGGCAGACCAACAGCGGCGGCCAAGACGCATTCCTCACCAAGTTTTCTTTAACGCAGCAGATCATCACCTTTGCCGCAGGTTCGTCAACAGCCACCCTGATCATTGATCCCACATCGGACAATGTTTTTGAGGGCAATGAGACAGCCATCGTCACAGTTCTGGCGGGAACGGGATATGTCGTGGGATCGGCGGCCGACGCCACGGGAACGATTGACGACACCGCCCCCACCGTCACCGTCTTTCTCCCGGCGGATGAGGCCCTTGGGGTGGCCATCGGTGCCGACATGCTGGTCACTTTTAGCGAGGCGGTGCAGCGCGGCACAGGCAGCATCTTGCTCAAGACCAGCGATGGCTTGGTGGTCGCCACCTACGACGCCGCCAGCAGCGACAACCTGCGCATCTCGGGCAACACGCTGACGATCAACCCGAGCGCTGACCTGGGCGATAGCACGGCCTACTCGGTGGAGTTCGCTGCCGGCTCGGTCAAGGACATCGTCGGCAACAACTACGCCGGCACCACAACCTACAACTTCACCGCGGTCGACACGACCGCGCCGACGGTGAGCCTGTTCAGCCCCGCCGACGAGGCCACCGCCGTCGCCATCGGCAGCAACATCGTGCTGAGCTTCAACGAGGCCATTGCCAAGGGCACAGGCAGCATCACGCTGAAGACCAGCGCGGGCGTGGTCGTCGCGACCTACGACGCGGCCACCAGCGCCAACCTGAGCATCTCGGGCAGCACGCTGACCATCAACCCGAGCGCTGACCTGGACTACAACACCGCCTACTCGGTTGAGTTCAGTCCCGGCTCGATCAAGGACATTGCCGGCAACAACTACGCCGGCACGACAACCTACAACTTCACCACGGTCGCGTTTGACACGACCGCGCCGACGGTGAGCCTATTCAGCCCCGCCGACGAGGCCACGGCCGCCGCCAGCGGCGGCAACATCGTGCTGACCTTCAGCGAGGCCATCGCCAAGGGCACAGGCAGCATCATTCTGAAGACCACCGCCGGTGTGGTGGTAGCCACCTACGACGCCGCCAGCAGCGACAACCTGAGCATCTCGGGCAGCACGCTCACCATCAACCCGAGCGCCGACCTGGGCTACAGCACGGCCTACTCGGTTGAGTTTTCTGCCGGCTCGATCAAGGACATCGCCGGCAACAACTACGCCGGCACGACGACCTACAACTTCACCACGACCGCCGCACCCCCTCCCCCCACGGTCAGCGTGGCCATGTCTACCGACTCGGTGGCTGAGGATGGCACTAGAGATCTTGTCTACACCCTCACCCGCACCGGCGATACCAGTAGCAAGCTCACTGTTAACCTGGACCTTGTGGGAACAGCCACTGTTGCCGACTTCATCGTGCCGCTATCGAGCGGTTTGGGCCGAGGTTTAACCAAAGCCTGGACCAAGCTGTTGGGTTCGAGCGGCGATGACATTGCCACGGCCCTAACTACCGGCCTCGATGGCTCGATCTATGTCACAGGGTATACAACTCGCGCATTCGATGGGCAGACCTTCAGCGGCGGCCTAGACGCATTCCTGACCAAATACAGCACTGATGGCAGCAAAGCCTGGACCAAGCTGCTGGGTTCGAGCCTCCCTGAATATGCCCACGCCCTCACCACCGGCCTCGATGGCTCGATCTATGTCAGTGGGATTACCTTTGGCGCACTCGATGGGCAGACCAACAGCGGCGGCGGTGACGCATTCCTGACCAAATATAGCGCTGATGGCAGCAAAGCCTGGACCCAGCTGCTGGGTTCGAGTGGCTATGACTATGCCCGGGCCCTCACCACCGGCCTCGATGGCTCGATCTATGTCACAGGGTATACATCTGGCGCACTCGATGGGCAGACCCACAGCGGGGGAATTTACGACGCATTCCTGACCAAATACAGCGCTGATGGCAGCAAAGCCTGGACCCAACTGCTGGGTTCGAACGGCAATGAATGGGCGTATGCCCTCACCACCGGCCTCGATGGCTCGATCTACGTCACAGGGTATACAGAAGGAGCGCTCGATGGGCAGAGCAACAACGGCGGCCAAGACGCATTCCTGACCAAATACAGCGCTGATGGCAGCATAGCCTGGACCAAGCTGTTGGGTTCAAGTGGCACTGACTTTGCCTATGCCATCACTACCGGCCTCGATGGGTCGATTTATGTCACAGGGTATACAACTGGCGCACTCGATGGGCAGACCAACAGCGGCCAATCGGACGCATTCCTGACCAAATACAGCGCTGATGGCAGCAAAGCCTGGACCCAGCTGCTGGGTTCAAGCGGCTGGGACGTTGCCTATGCCCTCACCACCGGCCTCGATGGCTCGATCTATGTCAGTGGATACACCTCCGACGCACTCGATGGGCAGACCAACAGCGGGGGAATTAACGACGCATTCCTGACCAAATACAGCGCTGATGGCAGCAAAGCCTGGACCAAGCTGTTGGGTTCGAGTGGCACTGACTTTGCCAATGCCCTCACCACCGGCCTCGATGGGTCGATTTATGTCGGTGGGGAGACATCTGGCGACCTCGATGGCCAGACGAAGAGAGGCGTAATCGACGCATTCCTGACCAAGTTTTCTTTAGCGCAGCAGATCACCTTTGCCGCAGGTTCGTCAACAGCCACCCTGGTCATTGATCCGACATCGGACAATGTTCTTGAGGGCAATGAGACAGCCATCGTCACAGTTCTGGCGGGAACGGGATATATCGTGGGATCGGCTGCCATTGCCACGGGAACGATTGACGACACCGCCCCGACCGTCACCGCCTTTCTCCCGGCGGATGAGGCCCTTGGGGTGGTCATTGGTGCCAACATCCTGGTCACTTTTAGCGAGGCGGTGCAGCGCGGCACAGGCAACATCTTGCTCAAGACCAGCGATGGCACGGTGGTAGCCACCTACGACGCCGCCAGCAGCGACAACCTGAGCATCTCGGGCAACACGCTGACGATCAACCCGAGCGCTGACCTGGGCGATAGCATGGCCTACTCGGTGGAGTTCGCTGCCGGGTCGGTCAAGGACATCGTCGGTAACAACTTCGCCGGCACGACAACCTACAACTTCACAGCGTTCGACACGACCGCGCCGACAGTGAGCCTGTTCAGCCCCGCCGACGAGGCCACAGCCGTCGCCATCGGCAGCAACATCGTGCTGAGCTTCAGCGAGGCCATCGCCAAGGGCACTGGCGACATCTTGCTGAAGACCTACGCGGGTGAGGTGGTGGAGGTCTACGACGCGGCGAGCAGCGACTACCTGAGCATCGCGGGCAACACGCTGACGATCAACCCTAGCGCCGACCTGGGCTACAGCACCGCCTACTCGGTCGAGTTCAGTCCCGGCTCGATCAAGGACATCACTGGCAACAACTACGCCGGTAACACGACCTACAACTTCATCACGACCGTTGCCTCCGAGGTCAGCGTCGCCGTGTCTCCTGGCTCGGTGGCTGAGAGTGGTAACACCAACCTCTCCTACACCTTCACGCGCAGTGGCGACACCAGCAGCGCACTCACCGCCAATATCAGCTTGAGTGGATCGGCGACGGCCAGTGACTACTTAGCGAACCCCCTGATCGATTTGTACGTTCCACCCGTCATGCAGTGGACCCGGCTGATCTGGGTCGATGGGTACGATTTTGGGCAATCAGTCGCCACCGGCGCCGATGGTTCGGTCTATATCGCTGGATACACGTCCGTCCGCGGTCCCATGAACAATGTCACGGACGTCTTTGTCACCAAATACGCCGCCGACGGCAGCCTCCAGTGGACCCGGCTGGCCGGGAGCGATGGTTGGGATTATGGATACTCAGTCGCCACCGGCGCCGATGGCTCGGTCTACATCACTGGAACCACCGATGGCGGCACTATCAACGGCCAGGCCAGCCATGGCGGCCAGGACGGCTTTGTCATCAAATATTCCGCCGACGGCATCCTTCAGTGGACCCGGCTGATCGGGGGCGATGGTCGAGATATTGGGCAGTCAGTTGCCACCGGCGCCGATGGCTCGGTCTATGTCGCTGGACACACGAACGGCACCATTGACGGCCAGGCAAGCCACGGTGGCTGGGACAGCTTTTTAACCAAATATTCCGCCGACGGCATCCTGCTGTGGACCCGGCTGACCGGGGGCGATGGTGAGGATGCTGGGCGGTCAGTCGCCACCGGCGCCGATGGCTCGGTCTATATTGCTGGAAACACCCTTGGCGCCATCGACGGCCAGGCAAGCCATGGTGGCTCGGACAGCTTTTTAACCAAATATTCCGCCGACGGCATTCTGCAATGGACCCGGCTGACCGGGGGCGATGGTGATGATGTTGGGCGGTCAGTCGCCACCGGCGCCGATGGCTCGGTCTATATCGCTGGATGGACCACTGGCAACTCAATCGACGGCCAGGCCAGCCATGGAGGTGCAGACGGCTTTGTCACCAAATACGCCGCCGACGGCACCCTTCAGTGGACTCGGCTGGTCGGGGGCGATGGCGAAGAATATTGGCAGTCAGTCGCCACCGGCGCCGATGGCTCGGTCTATACGGCTGGAACCACTGTTCTCGGCACCATCGACGGCCAGGCCAGCCATGGCCAATCGGACGGCTTTGTCACCAAATACGCCGCCGACGGCACCCTTCAGTGGACTCGGCTGGTCGGGGGCGATGCTGCCGATTTTGGGGTCGCCGTCGCCACCGGCGCTTTTGGCGCGGTCTATATCGCTGGATACACGGTCGGCACCATTGACGGCCAGGACAATCATGGTGGCTATGACGGCTTTGTCACCAAGATCTCCAATGTTGTTGTTCCCCAAATCACCTTCGCCGCAGGTTCGTCAACGGCCACGCTTGATATAGACCCCAAAGTGGACAGCCTTGTCGAGAGTAGCGAGACGTTGATCGTCAGCGTCCTGGCTGGCGCGGGCTATACCGTCGGCGCGGCGGCTGTTGCGACGGGAACGATTTTTGACCCGAATCAGGCACCGGCGGGGAGCGTCACGATCACCGGCACGGTCACCCAAGGTCAGACGCTGACGGCAACCAACAATCTGACCGATGCAGATGGTCTTGGAACGATCAGTTTTCAGTGGAAGGCTGGCGGTGTGAATATTGCAAATGCGACGAGCAGCAGCCTGGTGCTGGCCGAGGCACAGGTGGGCAAGGCGATCGCAGTGGTGGCGAGTTACACCGACCTCCATGGAACCTACGAGTCAGCCGCCAGTTTGCCGACCGCATTGGTGGCCGACATCAGCAGGTCATCACCCAGCGAGCTCGCAAGCCTCGCCGCGGACCAACTCAATACCATGAGCACTGCCATCTGGGTGCGGTTGAATAGCGCTCAGATCGCTGCCTTGACAACGGCCCAGTTGCCCGCGCTGGCTAGCGCCCGCCTGAACGCGCTAACGACAGCGCAGTTCAAGGTACTGACAACGAACCAGATCGCTGCGTTGACGACCGCTCAGGTGGCCGGTCTCGAGCGCGCTGACTTTGCTGTGCTGAATGCACGCCAGGTCAGCGCCTTTACGCCGGCCGCGGTGGCTGCGCTGACGACGGCACAAATTGCAGCAGCGAGCACGGTTCAGGTTATCGCCTTGACGAGTGGTCAGATTTCTGCGCTTACTGCGGCACAGCTCAAGGCGCTGACCACGGTGCGTCTGAATGCGTTGACAACAGCGCAGTTCACGGCGCTGACGACAGCCCAGATCGCCGCCTTGACGACCGCGCAGGTCGTGGCGCTGGAGAGCGCAGACTTTGCGGTGCTGAGTGCGGCGCAGATTGGCGCGCTCACCCCGGCCGACATGGTTGCACTGAAGACGGCGCAGCTTGCCGCATTGAGCTCGCCTCAGTTGGCCGGCTTGACCAGCGTCCAAATGGCTGCCCTGTCGGTTTTGCAACTCAACGCGCTGAGTACCGCGAATTGGGTCAGCTTGAATGCCGTCCAGGTGGCCGCCATTTCAACGCTGCAATTGCAAGCGCTGACCACGGCGCGTTTGAATGCGCTGGCTCCAACCCAGTTCGAGGCGCTGACGACGGACCAGATTGGCGCGTTGACGACAGCGCAGTTCAAGGCGTTGACGACCGCCAAGATCGCGGCATTGACGACTTCGCAGGTCGCAGCTATCGAGAGCGCGGACTTTGCGGCGCTGAGTGCCGCTCAGATTGGCGCGTTCACGCCAAGCGCGATAGCAGCGTTGACAACGTTGCAAATTTCGTCCTTGAGTACGGCCAGATTGAACGCACTGACGACAGCGCAGTTCAATGCGCTGAAGACGGACCAGATCGCCGCCTTGACGACCGCGCAGGTCATGGCGCTCGAGATTGCGGACTTTGCGGTGCTGAGTGCGGCCCAGATCAGAGCGCTCACACCGACCGGCATGGCAGTGCTGAAGACGATGCAGCTTGCCGCATTGAGCTCGACTCAGTTGACCGGCTTGACCAGCGCACAAATGGCCGCACTGTCGGCCTTGCAACTCAACGCACTGAGCAATACGAATTGGGCGAAATTGAATGCGGTCCAGGTGGCCGCCATTTCAACGCTGCAATTGCAAGCGCTGACCACGGCGCGAATGAATGCGCTGACGACGGCGCAGTTCAAGGCGCTGACGCCAGCCCAGATCGCCGCCTTGACAATAGCGCAGGTCGTTGCACTCGAGAGCGCAGACTTTGCGGTGTTGAGTGCAGCGCAGATTGGCGCGCTCACGATGGCCGACGTGTCGGCAATGAAGACGACGCAGCTTGCCGCATTGAGCTCGACTCAGTTGACCGGCTTGACCAGCGCACAAATGGCCGCACTGTCGGTCTTGCAACTCAACGCGCTGAGCAACACGAACTGGGGGAAATTGAATGCGATCCAGGTGGCCGCCATTTCAACGCTGCAATTGCAAGCGCTGACCACGAAGCGCCTGAACGCATTGACAACGGCGCAGTTCAAAGCTTTGACGACAAGCCAGATCGCTGGGTTGACGACCGCGCAGGTGTCCGGTCTCGAGAGCGCCGACTTTGCCGTGTTGAGTGCCGCCCAAGTCG
>JBIKPD010000194.1:0-7270 GCA_044357665.1 Roseateles sp.
ATCCCCAAGCCGGTGGGTGGCAGCGGTCGTCTGACCGATGCGCTGATCCGCTGCTTCGAGCATTACGGCGGCGAAGTGGTGATGGAAAGCCAGGTCGACAAGGTTGTCACCAAGCATGGCCGGGCGATCGGCCTGCAGACCCAGGATGGGCAGCTGCATACCGCCAAGGACGCGGTGCTGGCGGCGATCCATCCGAAGCGGCTCGACCGCTTCATCGACGGCCTCGACGAGGACCTGCTGCGGCGTGCGAACCGCGTCAAGTCGTCGCCGTTCAACATCCTCACCGCGCATTACGCGATCAACGAAAAGGCCAAATTCTTCGCCGGCGATGTGGTCACCAAAGCCTCGGCGACCGAATACGCCACCACGATGAATTTCAAGGAATTCGTCGACCAGTTCGAGCCGCTGCGCCGCGGCGAAGTGATCCGCGAGAAGCTGATGTTCTCGGGTGCTGACCAGTCGCACCATGACCCGTCGCGCGCGCCTCCGGGCAAGGGCGTGATGCTGACGCAGGCTTTCGTGCCCTATTTCCTCAAGGATGGCGGGCCGCAGCGCTGGGATGAGTACAAGGAAGAAGTCGCCGACATGATCCTCGACGGCATGCGACCTTTCATCAGCAATTTCACCGCCGAGAACATCATTGCCTGCACGGTCGACAGCCCGCTTGACCATGAGCGCCATTCACCGAACAGCTTTGTCGATGGCGACGAGCATGGCCTGGGAACCTATTTCTTCCAGGGCGGCAGCAACCGGCCGATTCCCGAACTGTCGAACTACACGGTGCCCGGAGTTTCCGGCCTGTATCTATGCGGCCCCTTCATGCATCCGTCGGGCGGGGTTTTCGGCGGCGGCCGCGCCACTGCGATCAAGATGTTCCAGGATCTGGGCCTGGACTTCCAGAAGGTGGTCGATCAGGACCGGGTCAAGCTGACCCGCACCACCGGTTTTGAAAAGAAGACGCCGCCGGTCGAAGCGGCCCCGGCTGAAGTGAGCGCAGCGCCAGTCGCCGCAGCGGCCGTCCAGACGGCGCAGGCCGCAGCGGCTGAGCATGATGTGGTGCTCTACGGCGGCGACGGCGAGCCGATGATTTCGATCAGCTCGCTGGAAGCTGGCGAGGACGGTCTGCTGATCAACGGCCGCATCTACGGTACCGTGCCTTTGCGGGCGACCTTGAAGCCGGCCGATCTGCGGCGCAGTCTCGGGCTGCTCAGCTGGCGCCTGATCCCGTTCCTGATCAAGCTGCTGTTCAAGCGCTGAAACCTGCCGGGCGGCCATGTCGTCCCGGCATAACTGATCTGCGCTGGCAACGACTGGCGGCCTGCCGTTGCCGGGCCTAGACTCCAGCTTCACAGATTGGACCTTGCATGCATGACTTGACCCAGCTCCGCGTTGAAATCGACGGCCATGTGGCCACGCTGACGATGGACAGCCCACCGGTGAACGCGCTGACGCGAACACTCAATGACGAGTTGACGCTGGCGCTGGACCGCATTTCGGAGCTGGACGAAATCCGCGCGGTGATCCTGACCGGGGCCGGCAAGGTGTTCTGCGCCGGCGCCGACCTGAAGGGCCGCGCCGAGAACATCAAGGGGCCCGGCGACCTGCCGGCCCATGCACGCCGCACCCGTGAATGCTTCCACGCCATCCGCGAATGCGCCAAGCCGGTGATTGTGGCCATCAATGGCGCAGCGCTCGGCTCGGGGCTGGCGATGGTCGCTTCGGCAGATATCCTGATCGCCTCGGAGAAGGCCTCGCTCGGCCTGCCCGAGGTCGATGTTGGCCTGCTCGGCGGTTGCCGCCATGCGATGCGGCTGTTCGGCCATTCAAGGTTGCGGCGCATGGCCTTGACCGGCTACCGCGTTGGCGCTGCGGAGCTCTATCGCCTGGGCATCATCGAGGCCTGCACCAGTCCGGAGGAGTTGATGCCGATGGCGCGCGAGATGGCGGCGACCATCGCCGCCAAGAGCCCGGTGTCGACCCGCATGGGCAAGCACACGCTGAACTTGATCGAAGACATGAGCTTGCGCGATGGCTATCGCTACGAGCAGGACATGACCGCAATCATCGGCAAGACCGAAGATGCCAAGGAAGCACAGCTGGCTTTCAAGGAAAAGCGTCCGGCTGTGTTCAAGGGCCGCTGAGCATGACTGACCTTGCTGCCGGCGCGCCGGCCTTGATGAAGCTGCATTGGTCGCCGAAGTCGCCCTATGTGCGCAAGGTGATGATCTGCGCCCATGAATTGCAACTGCTTGACCGGCTCGAGCTGGTGCGTACGGTGGCGGCGATGCTCCAGCCCAATGATGTGCTGATGCAGGACAACCCGCTGTCCAAGATCCCGACCCTGGTGCTGGCCGACGGCACGGTGCTGTTCGATTCGATCGTCATCTGCGAGTACCTGAACGGGCTGGCGGGCGGGTCGCTTTTCCCGTCACAAGGTCTGGCCAAATGGCGGGCCTTGCGCTGGCATGCGCTCGGTGACGGTGCGCTCGACGCCTTGATCCTGTGGCGCAACGAACGCGAGCGCGAGCAGCCGTTGCCGGCGTTGCTGAAGGCCTTCGAGAAGAAGACCCGCGCCAGTCTCGATGCGCTGGATGCCGAAGCCCAGGCCTTGGGCGAAGCGGGTTTTTCGATTGGCCATCTGACCATCGCTTGCACGCTGGGCTATCTCGATTACCGTTTCGAAGCGCTCGGCTGGCGTTTGCTGGCGCCGCGCCTGGCTGCCTGGTTCGAAACCTTGAGCCAGCGACCATCGTTTTCCGCAACCGCGCCGGTCGACGGCTGAAGGAGTAGGACATGAGTTCAACATCGCCATGGCGCAAGGGCCGGGCCAGCGAGCCACCGGCAGACTATTGCCCGCCACCGAGCCACAGCGGCAGCATCGCGATGCGCGATGTGATGGTGCCGATGCGCGACGGGGTGCGGCTATGCGTTGACATTTTTCGCCCCCAGACTGATGACAGATTGCCGGCGCTGCTGGCGATCGCGCCCTACAACAAGGAGTTGCTCGGTCCCGAATATGCCGCCGCAGTGCCGCCTCAGCCGGCCTGGTCAACGCTCTGGGCCGGTGCGATCGAGGCGGGCGACACCGATTTTCTCAACGCGCGCGGCTATGTCCATGTCATCGGCACGACCCGGGCCTCGGGCAAGTCAGAAGGTGGCGGCGCGCCGACCTGGGACTACTACGACCTGATCGAATGGATCGCCGAGCAGCCCTGGTGCAATGGCAAGGTCGGGATGATCGGCATCTCGGCTTATGGCGCGGCCCAGTTGCAGGCCGCAGCCCAGCAGCCGCCGCATCTGCTGGCGATTTTCCCCTATGACCCGGGCCCGGCTTACCGGGAATTCCGCGACCGCAACCCGGGCGGCATGCTGCATTCATTTCCGCTGACGATTGATTCCGGGTCGGTGTCGCACGGCACCCAGACGCAGCCGCCGACCTTGTCCCCAGCGCAGCAGAACATGTGGGAAGAGGCGATGTCCAACCCCGACATCGTGCAGTACCACCAGCTCTACAACATCCTGTCGATGAAGGGCCAGAAGGCCAATATTTTCTACAACACGCTGCTCAACCCCTATGACAGCGCCGAGGCGGTGCGCAAGGCCGAAGAGATGTTCGGCCGCATCAAGATTCCGGCCTATCTGGGCACCGGCTGGTATGCGCAGACCTACAAATCGCATTTCCAGGGCGCGCAGAACTGGTATGCCGGTCTGCAGACGCCGAAGAAGCTGATGTTCACCGGCATGGCGCATCTGGACCGGCCTTTCCGGGCCTTCCACCAGGAAATCCTGCGCTGGTACGACCATTGGCTCAAGGGCGTGGACAGCGGCTTTCTGAACGAGCCTCCGGTGAAGATTTTCGTGATGGGCGCGAACCGCTGGCGCTATGCCAATGACTGGCCGCTGCCCGAGACGCAATGGACCAAGCTCTACCTTGACAGCTGGGAGCGCCTGCGCAGCGAGCCGTTCACGCCGCAAAGCCGTGATGGCTCGGTGACGCCCGACGCCTTTGTGCAGATGCCGCCGACGCTAACCCGGACGATCCAGAAGCTGCGCTATATGACCGAGCCGCTGGCAGAAGACCTGCTGGTGATCGGGCCGATTGCATTGACTCTTTACGCTGAAATCGACCAGCCCGATGGCAACTGGATCGCGATCCTGAAAGACCTCGGGCCTGACCCATCGATGCAAAGCGCCAGGCCGGGTGAAATGGCGGTGCCGTCGGACCTGCCCGAGCGCGAAGTCAGCCGCGGCTGGTTGAAAGCTTCGCATCTGGCCCTCGATGCCGAGCGCTCCAGACCCTGGAAACCCTGGCATCCGATGACGCGCGAAGCCCGGCAAGAGATCAAGCCGGGCGAGGTCAATGAATATCAGATCGAGATGATGGCGACGGCCAATCTGTTCCGGCAAGGGCATCGCGTCTGCCTTGAAATCACCAGCATGGACTTGCCGACCGGGGTTGGCGGCAATACCAATGTCGAGTACATCCCCTTCCATGTCTGCAGCAACAAGACGACGCTGCACAAGATCCACCGCTGTGCCGAGCATCCCTCGCATCTGCTGCTGCCTGTTGTTCCTATGAATCGGATGGATCATGATGCGCTGGATTGAAGCCAATTCGAAAGTCTTTCGCTACCAGCTGAGCGGCGGCGGTGCCAGGGTGATCGTGCTGATCCACGAAGCCGGTGGTTCGCTCCAGAGCTGGGATGAATTGATGCCGCTGTTGCCGGCTGATTGCCGCATCCTGCGCTATGACCAACTCGGTTTTGGCATGTCCGAGCGCAGCAAGACGATCTCGATCGCCAGCATGGCGCAGGATCTGCTCGATCTGCTTGATGCGCTGGGGCTGGTCGCTCCCTGCCATCTGGTCGGCACGGCGATCGGTGCGACGCTGGCGCTGAGCCTGGCCGCATCTGATCCCGACCGGGTCGCCTCGGTGCTGGCAACCAGCCCGGTCACCGGCGGCATTCCCGAGGCGGCCAAGAGCTTACTCGAGCAACGTGCCTTGCTGCTCGAAGAGAAGGGCATGCGCGCAGTCGCCGACAGCAGCCTGCTGCGCTCCTACCCGCCAGCCTTGCGTCAGGACGCCGACCGCTTCGACCAATATCGGGCGCGCTTTATTGCCAACGATCCGCTGGCCTTTGCTGCACTGACAAGGGTCTTCACGACGCTGGATCTGAGCGACTGCTACGAAAAGATTGCCTGCCCGGTGCTGATCGTCGGCTGCAGCGCGGACCAGATCAAACCGCCGCATGAATGCGCGGCGGCAGCCGACTTGATCGCCGACGGCCGTTACGCCCTGGCTGAGTCGGGTCATTTCATCAGCCTGCAGGCGCCGCAAATGCTGGCCAATTTGCTCGATTCATTCATGGAGACCCTTGATGGCAGACCTTGATACAGAACCGGTGACCGAGCGTCACTTCACCGCGCCGACCCGGCCCTTGCCGGCCGGCGCCTGGGACAGCCATGCCCATGTGTTTGGTCCCTTCGCCCAATTTCCGCTGGCTGCTGACTGCCGCTACCAACCGCCGCTGGCACCCTGGCAGGACCATCGCGCGATGCTCGATGCGGCCGGGTTTTCGAGGGCGGTGCTGGTCCATGCCTCGGCCAACGGCTTTGACAACAGCACCACGCTCACTGCGGTGCAGCACCATGCCGGCAAGGTGCTGGCGGTTGCGGTGGTGCCTGAAGATGTCAGCGATGCCGAATTGCAACGCCTGCATGCGGCCGGTGTGCGCGGTCTGCGCTTTACCGAAAACGGCGAGCAACTCGGTGCGCCGAAGTCGTCCGGCATGCTCGGGCTGGATGCGTTGCAACGCTTCGCACCGCGCTTGCGCGAGCTGGGCTGGCATGCACAGATCTGGGCCAAATGCCGGTATCTGGCCGAATCAAGGCCCTGGTTGGAGCAATGCGGCGTACCCTTGGTGATCGACCATATGGGCGCCTTCGACGTGACGCAAGGGGTCGAACATCCGAGCTTCCAGTCCTTGCTGGGACTGCTTGAAAGCGGTTCAACCTGGGTCAAACTGGTGCCGATCCGGGTCACGCAGCGGCGCTGGCTTGATGCCGGTGATGTGCGCAGCTTCCATGACGCACTGCTCGAAAAAGCCCCGGACCGGATGCTCTGGGGCAGTGACTGGCCCTATATCGCCATGGGCAAGGATCTGCCCGATGTTGGCCGTCAAATCGACCTGTTCGATCGCTGGACCGGCGACGCGGCCTTGCGACAAAAAGTCTTCGTCACCAACCCGCAGCAACTCTATGGCGATGCGGCGTAGCGACTGGATCGAAGTCGGCGGCGCCAGCCTGCACTGGGCGGTCAGCGGCACAGGGCCTGCGACGCTGGTGCTGGTGCATGAAATGGGCGGCAGCATCGAGAGCTGGGACGAGGTGGTCGAGGCGCTCGGCGAAGGCTTCCAGGTCTTGCGTTATGACCAGCGCGGTTTCGGGCGATCTGAAAAATCGACGCAGCTGTCGATGGAACAGATGGTCGATGACCTCGCCGCTCTGCTCGAAGCCTTGCAAATCAAGACGCCGGTTTTTCTGGCCGGGGCAGCGCTGGGTGCGGCACTTTGCATGGCGTTTGCCTTGCGGCATCCAGATCTTGTCAAGGCGCTGGTCTTGGCCAGCCCGGCCACCGGCGGCATGCCGGCCGCTGGCATGCAGGCGACGCAGGCGCGGATGGATCTGGTGCGGCAGGGTGGTCTGCGCGCCGTTACCGACAAGATGCTGGCGGTGACATATCCCCAGTCCTTGCGCATGGATCAGCAGCGCTTTGAACGCTACCGCCAGCAATGGCTGGTCAATGATCCAGAGTCCTTCATCGCCTTCAATTTTCTGCCGGGCAGTTTCGATCTGCTGCCCCGCTTGCCTGAACTTGCCTGCCCTTGCCTGATCATCGGCTGCAGCCTCGATGCCGTCCGGCCCGCAGCGCGAAGCGCAGAACTGGCAGCGCTGATACCGGGTGCGGTGTATGCGCAAGCCGATTCAGGGCATTACATGCCGGTGCAGACGCCGGCCTTGTTTGCCGAGCATCTGCGGACCTTCCTGGGCGGCGCAGCGTTCAAAGAATGAAAGAGCTTTCTTGCTGAACTGTCTGCGCTTCCTGCTGGTCTCCATGCTGCTATCGGCCTTGCCAGTCAGCGCGCATGCGGTCTGGCCGGCCAAGCCGATCCATTGGGTCGTGCCCTTCGCTGCTGGCGGCCCGGCTGACAACCTGGCGCGCATGCTTGGCGCGAAGATGGCTCAACAGGATCACCACGAACGGGTCAAT
>JBIKPD010000195.1:0-7235 GCA_044357665.1 Roseateles sp.
GCCGATGCCGCGCGCCGCGCCCGATGACTGGATATGCCAGACCATGCAGTGATAGCTGAAATCGGCCAGCGGATGGCCCAGGGTGGAAAGCTCCCAGTCGAGGACGGCGATCACGCGTGGCTCGGTCGGGTGGAAGACGAGGTTGTCGATGCGGAAGTCGCCATGCACGATGGCGACTTCGTTTTCGTCGCGCGCCGAGGCCGGGATGTTCTCGGGCAGCCAGGCGATCAATTGATCCATGGCCGGGATCGGGTCGGTCACCGAAGCCAGGTATTGCTTGGTCCAGCGGCTGATCTGGCGTTCGAAATAATTGCCCGGTCGGCCATAGTTTTCCAGCCCGATGGCCTTGAAATCAACCTGGTGCAGCGCGGCGACAACGCGGTTCATCTCGGCATAGATGGCGCTTCGCTCGGCGTTGTCCATCTCCGGCAGGGCCGGATTCCAGAGGATGCGGCCCTGCATGAATTCCATCAGGTAGAAGGCGCGGCCGATCACCGCTTCGTCTTCGCACAAGGCCAACATCCTGGGCACCGGCACAGCCGTACCTTGCAAGGCATGCATGACCGCGAATTCGCGCTCGATCGCATGGGCCGAAGGCAGCAACAGCGCCTTGGGCCCGGGCTTGGAGCGCATCACATAGGCGCCGCCGGGCGTGCTGACCTTGTAAGTCGGGTTTGATTGCCCGCCCTTGAACTGCTCGATGCTCAAGGGTCCGGCGAAGCCATCGACATGCGCGCTCAGCCAGCGCTCCAGCGCCTCGAGATCGAGGGCCTGGGTCAAGGCGCGAGTTCCGGTGAATTTATCCATCTTGTCCTTGCTTATTTCATCAAACAGCCGCGGCAAGCATAGCTGCGGCTGGGGATCTAGCGGTTGGCGATCGCCAGCAATTTATCCTTGTTCAGCACCACCAGCCGGGTCGGTTCGACCCGCACCGCCCCGTCGCGCTCGAAACCCTTCAGCTCCTGGTTGACGCGTTGACGCGAGGCGCCGAGCAACTGGGCCAGGTCCTCCTGCGCCAGTTGCAGGCCGATGCGGATTTCTTCGCCTTGCGGCACGCCATAGGAGCGCGCCAGCAGCAGGATCTGCTTGGCCAGTCGGGCGGCCAGCGGCTTGGTGTTGAGATCTTCGACCACGTCGAACATCAGTCGCAGGCGCCGGCAGTTCAACCGCAGCAGGGCTTCGTAGAGTTCGGTATGGCGCTGCAGCAACTCTTTGAAGTCGGGCTTGCGAACCACCAGCAGGGTGGTTTCGCCATGGGTGCTGGCATCATGGGTTCGCGGCAAACCGTCGAACAGGGAGATGTCGCCGAACCAGGTGCCAGGCTCGACATAGGTCAGCGAGACCTGCTTGCCGGCGAGCGAGACCGAACTGACCCGCACCGCACCCTTGGCCACGCCGACCCATTCTTCGGCGCTATCGCCGCGGCATGAAACCAGGGTCGAATCATCCAGGCGCCGCACGGTGGCGCGCGCCAGGATGTCGTTGCGCAGGGTCGGCGAGAGTCGGGAGAACCATGATCCAGACTCGATATTGCTGCGTTCAAGAATTGTCAGAACTGAACTGTTCATCTGCTTTGTCGCTGGCGTGACAGCAGGAAGCTGCTATCTTTCGGGCTATTGTCCATGAGCTTGCGCAAGGCCCTTTCCCGGCCGGTGACAAGTTGCTAAACAACCGGAGAAATGCATGTCAATCAGCCATCAATTGCCCGCCATTGCTTCCTGCCGCGAGCATGTCAGCGAGGCCGAATGGAATTTGCGCGTCGAGCTGGCCGCCGCTTACCGTCTGGTGGCGCTGTTCGGCTGGGATGATCTGGTGTTCACCCATGTGACCGCCCGGTTGCCTGGCAAGCATGATGAATTCCTGATCAACCCCTACGGCATGATGTTCGAGGAGATCACCGCTTCGAGCCTGATCCGCATCGACATGGACGGCAATAAGCTCAGCGCCTCGCCGTTTCCGGTCAATCCGGCCGGCTTCATCATTCACAGCGCTGTGCATGGGGCGCGGGAGGATGCCGCTTGCGTGCTGCACACGCACTCGATCAACGGTGTGGCGGTCAGCGCACAGGCCGGCGGTGTGTTGCCGCTGTCGCAGCAATCGATCTTTGTGCTCTCCAGCTTGGGCAGCCATGACTACGAAGGCGTGGCGCTGCACGATGCCGAGAAGCCGCGGCTGATCGACGATCTGGGCGACAAGGGCTATCTGCTGCTGCGCAATCACGGCTTGCTGACCGTTGGCAAGACGGTGGCTGATGCCTTCTTGCAGATGTATTTATTCGAGGCCGTCTGCAATATTCAGTTGCGTGCGCAGGCTGGCGGCGGGCCGCTGCTGCACATCAACCCTGCGATCATCGCCGGCGCCAAGCAGCAGGCCGCGCAGGTGACCAAAGGGCTTGGCGCGGGTCTGACCTGGCCCGGTTTGCTGCGTCGCCTCGACCGGCAAATGCCGGGTTATGCGGTCTGAGATGGTTTCGGATGGACTACCGCGGCCAGCCCAGCGGGCGAGCGCCTGCGCTCATGTCCCCCGGCTCGGGCTGCGCCCGGCCTCCTCCTTTACTTCGCTGCGCCGCTCGCCCGCCGTGCTTTGGGCACCTCGTTTGACTGAGCGGTAGCTATTGGGGTTAGCTATTGGGGTCAGAGTAGCTGCAGCAGCGCCAACGCTTTGGGCGCGACGGCTCGCTGGCTGGGCGCAATGCTGCGCTCATGTCCTCCGGTGTCAGCCTTTGGCCGCCACCTCCCCCTTTACTTCGCTCCGCATTGCACCCAGCCAGCGCGTTCCTGCGGTCGGTTGGGTCCAGATTGTTTCTCTGCTCGCCTGCCGCGCTGTGGCCGCTGCTTTAGCGTTCGACTGAGCGGTATCTATCTGCCTCAGAGTTGCTGCAGCAGCGCCAGCGCTTTGAGCAGGGTCTCGTCGCGCTTGGCGAAGCAAAAGCGCACGACGCTTCTTGAGCAGCCGGCGTCATAGAAGGCCGAGACCGGAATCGCTGCGACGCCGACTTCGCGCGTCAGCCAGGTGCAGAACTCCTGGTCGCCGAGTTCGCTGATCCGGCCATAGTCAACGCATTGGAAATAAGTGCCTTCGCAGGGCAGCAAGTCGAATTTGCTGTTGGCCAGTCCGGCGCGAAACAGGTCGCGGCTGCGCTGGTAGAAGGCCGGCAATTCAAGATAGGGCTTGGGGTCGGCCATGAAGGCGGCCAGGCCATGCTGCATCGGCGTGTTGACGGTGAAGACGTTGAACTGGTGCACCTTGCGGAATTCATGCGTCAGGGACGCAGGCGCGGCCACATAGCCGATCTTCCAGCCGGTGACATGGTAGGTCTTGCCGAAGCTCGAAACGATGAAGCTGCGCGCAGCCAGTTCGGGGAAGCGCGCGACGCTTTGATGGGCGGCGCCGTCGAAAACCATATGTTCGTAGACCTCGTCGCTGATCAGCAGCAAGTCGGTGCCGCGCAGCAAATCGGCCAGTTGCTGCATTTCGGCCAGGGTCCAGACGGTGGCGGTCGGGTTGTGCGGCGAGTTGATGATCAAGGCCCGGGTGCGTGGGGTGATCGCTGCGGCAATCAGGGCGAAATCAGGCCTGAAGCTGTCCGGAGTCAAAGGCACGCGCACGACCACGCCGCCGGCGAGTTCGATATTGGGCACATAGCTGTCGTAGCAGGGCTCGAGCACGATCACTTCATCGCCGGGGTGAATGATCGCCAGCAGAGCGGTAAAGATCGCCTGCGTGGCGCCGGCGGTGATGGTGATTTCGCTGGTGGCGTCGTAGCTGAGGCCATATTGAACGCGGATTTTTTCGGCCACCGCCTCGCGCAGCACCGGCGCGCCGCTCATCATCGGGTATTGGTTGTGGCCGCTGCGCATCGCGGTGTTGACTGCTTCGGGCAGCGCCGGGTCACATTGAAAATCAGGAAACCCCTGACCCAGATTGACCGCGCCATGGGCTTGGGCCAGGGCAGACATGGTGGTGAAAATCGTCGTGCCGACCTTGGGCATGCGGCTTTGCAGGACAGGTGTGTGGTTCAAGGTGATGGTTCCGGTTGAATTCAAAGGCTGAAGTCGTCGGCATGGCCGTGCATCGCGCGCTCAAGCAAATGGCGGTTCAGACGGTCGGACAGCAATTCGGCAAAGGTGTAGACATAGTTGCGCAGATAGGCGCCCCGCTTGAAAGCGATGCGGGTGACATTCTGACCAAACAGATGCCCGAGCGGTCGCGCCACCAGATCGCTGCCCGGCGCATCTTCACGCATCGCCATTTCGGCCACGATGCCGACACCCAGACCGAGGCGCACATAGGTCTTGATCACATCCGAGTCGATCGCGTCGAGTGCGATCGTTGGGGTCAATTGGCGTGCCGCAAAGGCCCGGTCGATGCGGCTGCGGCCGGCAACGCTGGAGTGATAGGACACCAGCGGCTCCAGCGCCAGTTGTTCCAGGCTGATCCGCTCGACTCTGGCCAGCGGATGGGCCGCCGGGACCACCATCACATGCTGCCATTCATAGCAGGGCAGGCTGATCAGGCCGGGCACATCAGCCAGCGATTCGGTCGCCAGGCCGACATCGGCGCTGTCGTCGAGCAGCATTCGCACCACCTGGTCCGGGGTGCCCTGGTGCAGGCTGACGCGGACCAGGGGCAACTGCTTGCGCAATTGCATCACCGGCCCGGGCAGCACATAGCGTGCTTGGGTGTGGGTGGTGGCGATCGACAGGTTGCCGGTGTCTTGCTTTGAATATTCCTCGCCGATGCGCTTCAGGTTGCCGACTTCGCGCATGATCGTCTCGATCGCCGCCAGCACCTGCTGGCCTGGCTCGGTGATGCTGCGCAGACGTTTGCCATGGCGGGAAAAGATGTCGACGCCGAGCTCTTCTTCGAGTTCAAGGATCGCTTTCGAGACGCCCGGCTGCGAGGTGAAGAGCGCCTTGGCCGTCTCGGTCAAATTGAGATTGCGACGCGCGGCTTCCTGGACGAAACGGAATTGGTGCAGATTCATGGCTGGCCTCCATCACTGCTTGCGTCCAGCCACGACAAGCTGGCTGCCGTCATCGCGTCGATGACCCGTTCCTGGTCGCCCAGGGCGGGATGCAGCAGCCACTCGACGCGGCTGCCATATTGTTCGACCAGACGCTCGATCAAGGGCGGTATATCGCGCCGCACATGGCCGCCCGTGCCCAGAAACATCGGCACGATGTGGACCCGCCGGCAACCGCGCGCCGCGAGTTGATGGGCCGCGGCTTCCAGCCCTGGCTGCATGAATTCGAGAAAACCCAGTACCAGCGGCAGCTCGGGGCGCTGCAGCGCAATCCGGCGCGCCACCGCTTCAAAGGGCCTGGCCCAGGCGGCATCGCGTGCGCCATGGGCGAAAAGGAGCAGGCCGTCGATCGGTTCTGGTGTCATCGTCATCAGCGGAAACGCACCAGCCAGCCAAAGGCCGCCAGCGACATGGCAAGGTAGACCAGGCTTGGCGTTGCCGCCACCGCCCAGGGCGTCCAGTTCTGCAGCAGGCCGACATGGCCGGCGAGGTTGTTCAGCAGCACAAAGCTGATGCCCAGCATGATGCCGCCGAACACCATCAGGCTGATGCCGCCGGAGCGGCCATGCAGGTAGGCAAAGGGCAGGGCCAGGGCCACCATCACGAAGCAGGCAAACGGATAGAAGGCCTTGCGCCAGAACTGGATGTTGTGCGCCTGGGCGGCTTGCTCCTGGCTCGACAGATGTTCGGTATAGCGGTAGAGCTCAAGCGTCGACATCGACATCGACGGCAGCACCGCTGCAGCGATGACGCTGGCACTCAAGGAGCTCTGCCAGATCAGCTTGGGGCTGGTCTCCTCCTTCACCAACTGAAGGCTGCCGGTTTCATTGCCAGTCGCACGGGCTGGTGGCGTCAACCAGCGGGTTTGCTGAACATCGCTGAGCTCCCACTGGCCGTTCGCATCAACCTGGGCGCTGTTGGCTTCGATCCTTGCAATCAGACCGCCATTGGCGTCGAACTCGAAGATCCGGATGCCTTGCAAAGCGCCGGTGGCGCTGGCGCGGCGCACATTGATCGAGAAACTTCGCTCACCGTCGGTAGTCGATTGGTGGTCCTTCAACCAGGCGCCGTTGCTGCCCAGGGCAAGCTTGCCCGCGACATGGGCGCGGACGTTGTCGGCCTGGCGCTCAAACCAGGGTGCGACAAAGTCGCCGACGACGAAGGTCAGCAAGGCAAAGCCCAGGGCCAGGCTGGCCAGCATCGACAAGGCCCGCCGTGGCCCGAGCCCGCCAGTTCGCAGAATCGTGAATTCACTCGACTGCGCCATCCTCGCCAGCGAAAAAATACTGCCGATCAGCACAGAAATCGGAAACAGCTCATAAAGATGGCCGGGTTGCTTCAGCAAGGCGAGCAGGGCGGCCTGGGCTGGACCGGCGCCGGCGCGGCTCATGCGGTCGAGTTCGTCGACAAAATCGATGAAATAAAACAGTGACATGAAGGCCAGGGCGACGAAGACCACCGATCCGGTGATGTCACGGTAAAGCAGGCGGCGAACGGTCTTCATGTGCGGGCCGCCCGCGTGAATGGCAGGTACAGGCGGTTGCCCTGATCGCGCAACCAGAGCAGCGCCAGCGCCAGCAGGAAGGCCGAGCCATGCAGGCTCAGCAAGGCCGGTCCGATCGCCATGCGCGAGTTGGCGACCCAGGCCTGGCTCAGGTTGATCAGGTTGAAATAGACGATGAAGCTCAGCAGGGCGAAGAGCAGGTTCCAGTTGCTGGCGCGCCGCGGGTTGGTCGCGGCCAGGCCTAGGCCGAGCAGGACCATATTGATGCTGCCCAGGATCATGCCGAAACGCCAGGTCAACTCACCCTGATTGCGTGGCAGTGGCGCCCGCAGCAAATCCATTGTCCGGGTCGCCTTGGGCGGCAGCTTGTCCACCGAACGCAGCACCTGCGGATCGGCCTGGACCTTGTATTGCTCAAAGCGAGCCAGCGTCTTCTCACCGCTTTGCTTGTTGACTTCGTTGCGCTGGCCGCGATCGAGCACCAGGAATCGATCGGGTTCAGCCTGTTCGATATGTCCCTTCAGCGAAGTGGTCACCGATTCGCTGTTGCCCAGGCTGGACAGGATGAAGACATTGCGGCCGGTGCGGCCATCTTCCTGGTCGCGGTCGATGAAGAAGACCCGCGAGCCGTCGCGCGAGCTCTGGAACTGGCCCGGCGCCACCCGCGACAGGTCGCTGCGCTTGTCATAGCGCTCGCCCAGTTCG
>JBIKPD010000196.1:0-7209 GCA_044357665.1 Roseateles sp.
GTGGCGCAAAGAGCGGCCAGTTCGCGCGGGCGGACCTGGCGCAGGGCGATGCGCGCGGCGATGCGTTCGACATCGGCAACGCCTCGCAAAGCCTCGCGCAACAACTGATGGAACGGTTCAGGGCCGCAATGCAGCAAGGCGGCCAGCGCTTCGTGGCGCACCACAGCCTGATTGCGCGCCCGCTGGGGATGCAACAGCCAATGACGCAAAGCCCGGCTGCCCATGCCGGTGCGGCAGGTGTCAAGCAGGGACAGCAGCGTGGGCGAGGTTTCTCCGCGCAACGTCAATGTCAGTTCGAGATTGCGCTGTGTCGACGGAGGAAGGTCGAGCAGGTCGGCATTGCGCTGCACTTGCAAACTCTTCACATGGGTCAGGGCACGGCCCTGCGTGTGCTCGGCATAGCTGAGCAATGCCGCTGCCGCAGCATGTGCAAGGGTGAGCGCGTGGGCATTGAAGCCTTGCAAATTGACCACACCGAGTTGTTCGCAAAGCTTGCGTGCACCGAGCGTGGCATCGAATTGCCAGCCCGGCCGATTCGTCACTGGAAGGCGCGCTGCCAGCAATACGGCCGGTTGCCGTTCGCGGTCGACCAGCACTTCGGCCGGACTCAATCGTCCCAACCACGAGGGCAGGTCACGTTCGCTGCATTCGGTCAAGCCGATCAGGCCTTGTGTCATCGACAGCCAGGCCAGGCCGAAGTTCTTGCCCTGTTGAGTCACTGCCAGCAGCACAGCATCCTGTTTGTCGGCGAGCAACTCGCTGTCGGTGACGGTGCCGGGCGTGACCACGCGCACGACTTTGCGTTCAACCGGCCCCTTGGCCGTGGCGACATCGCCGACTTGCTCGGCAATGGCCACCGCCTCGCCAAGCCGTATCAATTTGGCCAGATAGGACTCGAGCGCATTCACCGGGATACCGGCCATCACCACTGGCGCGCCGGCGCTCTGGCCGCGCGTCGTCAGCGTGATGTCGAGCAATTGGTTGGCTTTGCGGGCGTCGTCAAAAAAGACCTCGTAGAAGTCGCCCATGCGAAAGAAGACGATCGATTCTGGATGCTCGGCCTTGATGCGCAGGTATTGCTGCATCACCGGCGTGTGGGTTTCTGTAATTGCGCCGTCTGGCTTGCTGTTTTTTGGATCCATCAATCGCTTAAGGAAAAGTAGCCGCAGGTCTTCGTCGCTGGTCGATATGCTCCAGTCATGCCACGGACTGATGATTGACTGCTCAGTCGAATTGTCCACTACCGGGGATTTTTTCAGAGCGCCGAAAATGTTTCGTCCCTTCTGTAGTCATGTTTGTCCGCTTTGCTGAACATCCAGACAGTCCTGAAAGGAACCCGGGCCTTGCCATCGCGGGGCCTGGCAATGCCGCCAACGATCGGCCTTAAACGCTGGCGCGTGAGCGCCAGACGGAGGGGTTTGTCAATCATCGGGATGAGTGACTTCCGTTGCCAGTTCGGGGCAGATTTTTTTGCGGCCATCGCTAGGATGAAACGTAGGATGCCCGCTGCAATGAACACTACGCACTCAAGAGTGAGGGCGGCGAATTCCTTTAGCGCTTGTTCAAAACCTACCTTCCACCGATCCAGGAGCATGACTTGATGAGACAAAGCAGATTTCCACTTACGGCAGTCACTGTTGCCGCTTTGCTTGCCGCCTGCGGCGGCAGCTCGACCAATCCGAGCATCAGCGGTTTGGCTGCGACTGGCGCGGCGCTGGCCAATGCCAATGTGACCGCCAAATGTTCGTCCGGTCCGACGGTCACGGGCATGACTTTTCCAGATGGCAGCTTTTCACTTCAACTCACCGGCTCGCAGGCCATGCCTTGCCTGGTTCAAGTCAGCAACGGCGCGGTGACTCTGCATGGCTTTGCTGTCGATGCCGGTCGTATCAACGTCACACCGCTAAGCGATTGGGTGATCGCCAAGGCCATGGGGCTCGACGATGCAGTTGCATTCGCCAGCTTCGACGCGGGGAAAGGGGCCGCCATCAAGGCCGGCCTGGATCAGGCCAAGACCTATGTCAAGACTGAATTGCTTGCCCTGACCGGAGCTGCCTTGTCGGGCGACCCGCTCACCGGCTTGTTCAAGATCGGTGACGCTGACGACAAGTTGCTTGACGGCCTGACTGCTGCACTGACAGGCGCTGGAAAGACCTTCGATGACCTGCGTCTCACTGCTGTCATGGGGCTGCCGATGAGGGCTGCGATGGATCGTGGTTCTCTGGTTGATCCGGCCGCGCTGTTGACCACGATGACCACCGCACAGATCGACGGCGCGACATTGGCCAGCGGTCTGCAGGCGATCTCAGGCAAGGCCAAATGCGATGTCAAGCTGGTGGCTTTGAACTACAACACCGTCGGCGTGAAGGGAGAAAAGACCAATTCATCGGGCGTGTTGCTGCTGCCTACCGGAGCCTGCAATTCAGCAGCCGGCCTGGTGGCCTATGCCAAGGGCACCGATGTCCAGAAGCCCCGAACGCTGGCCAATCCGGCTGACTCCGAGACCTTCCTGCTGGCGGCGATCTATGCCGCGCAGGGGTATGCCGTGGTGGCGACCGATTACCTCGGATTTGGCAAATCTGCCTATGCCTATCACCCCTATCTGCATGCGGATTCCGAAGCGAGTACGGTGATCGATTCGATCCGGGCTGCAAGGATTGCCGCAAAGTCGAACGGCGCCGCTCTATCAGGCAAGGTGATGGTGACGGGTTACTCGCAAGGCGGGCATTCTTCGATGGCCGCTCACCGCGCGATTGAACGCGACAACGCACGCGAGATCAACCTGGTGGCTGGCGCACATCTGGCGGGCCCTTACAACCTGTCGGGCTCGTTGCAACTTCCCAATGCGATCGCCGGTTATCAATTCTTTGTGCCATATCTGGTCACGGCCTGGCAAAAGGCCTACGGCAATATCTACAGCAGTCCGTCGATGGCTTTCAAGCAGCCTTACGACGGCTACATCGATACCTTGCTGCCAAGTACGACGCTGACCTACACCACGCTCGTCACCAGCGGCAAGCTGCCAGGTGCGGCGGGCGAAACGCCGAACCAGGCAAGGGATGCGCTCTTCCAGGCGGCTTTCCTGTCTGAGGCCCAGTCCAACGTGAACAGCGCCTTGTTCCTCGCCGCCAAGAAAAACGATCTGCTGGGCTGGAGTCCGAAGTCCAGATTGCTGCTCTGTGGAGGCGCCGGCGATCCGACAGTTCCTCCGCTTGTCCATCAAGCGGTCATGAAAGCTGATTTTGACAGCCGCAATCTGGCCAATGTCAGCAGCGTCGATGTCGACGCCTATGTGCAGGGCGCTTACGGTATTGCTGGCAAAGCGCCGGTTGATCCGGCATCAGCAGCCTTCGCGACCTACTATGGCAACTATCACGGCAGTTACGAGCCGCCGTTTTGCCATGCGCAGGCCAAGGCGGTTTTTGATCTCGTGAAATAGCCCACTTCAGGAACGCAGGTGCAGCGACTGTCAGGCAGAGACAGTCCTGGCCTGCTGCATGTCGATGAAGCCGCCCACCACCTTTTCGAGGGCGTCCTGCCGCAGCGTGCGCATACCTGCTCTCGAGGCTTCGGCGAAGATCTCGGCAGTCGGCGCACGGGTCTGGATCTTGCGTTTCATGTTGCCGACGTTCTCGAGTACCTCGTAAACGCCCATGCGGCCCTTGTACCCGCGGCCCGAGCATTGATCACAGCCACAGGCTTCGCGGATCGAGATTGCTTCCTTCGGCCTTGCGGCAGCGGCGGCAGCCAGCAGACGCTGCTTGCCTTCTTCTGCAGTGACAGCCGTGCCTGCCACATATTCAGCGACCAGTTCATCGAGTTCCCGGTCAGTCAGCAACTTCGTCGATGCACAGTGCTTGCAAAGACTGTGGACCAGGCGCTGCGCCACGATGCCGATCAATGAATCGCCGAAGTTCAAGGGATCCATGCCGAGATCAAGCAGGCGGATCACAGATTCGGCCGCACCATTGGTGTGCAAGGTCGAAAACACCAGATGGCCTGTCAGCGAAGCCTCGATGCAGACCCTGGCGGTTTCCTCGTCGCGGACTTCGCCGATCATGATGACATCGGGGTCAGCTCTCAAGAAAGCTCGCATCGCCGCTGCAAACGTCAGTCCGATCTTGCTGTTGACCTGCAACTGACGCAAACCCGACTGGGTGATTTCAATCGGATCTTCGGCGGTCCAGATTTTCCGGCTGCTGGTGTTGATTTCACTCAGCAAGGAGTGCAGGGTGGTCGTTTTCCCGGATCCAGTTGGGCCGCAGGCCAGCAGCAGTCCATAGGGATGGCGCGACAGCCGCTTGACGATTTCGGCATCACGGATCGAAAAGCCCAGTTGCGCGAGCGGAATCGGTTTGCTCGATGCGAGCAAGCGCATCACCACATCCTCGAGATTGTCATGGGTGGGCAGGATGGCGACCCGCAACTCCAGCTTGATCGTGGAAAAATCACCGAAATTGATCTTCCCGTCCTGCGGTCGGCGTCGTTCTGAAATATCGAGTCGGCTCATGACCTTGATCCGGGACACCATCGCTGCACGCAAGTCGAGCGGCAGTTGCAGATAGTCCTCGAGATCGCCGTCAATCCGGAACCGAATCTTCGATGGCTCGGCTTCGACATTGGCTTCGATATGGATGTCGGAAGCCTTTTGCTGATAGGCATCGGTGATCATCCGTTTGACCAGCAGCACCACGCTGGAACGTTCATCGATGGCGTTGCTGGGAGCCACACCGCCCTCGACCTTGATCTCTTCCTGTGCCGAAGCCAGCAAGGCCTGCAGGTCCTGGCTCTTGCCTTCGATACCGCTGCTGGAACTGTCTTGTTGTGGCTTGTCGGTCGTCCTGGATTGAAGCTTGATTTCCCTGGCGATTCTGGCTTCAATTTGAGATTTTGCGGCCCAGACTAGGGTCACATGGCTGCCAGCAATGATGGTCAGGCGATCTTCAAGCTCACGCTGCATCGGCAGCGCTGAAGCTACATAAAGCTTCCCGGCAATCGATCCCAAGGGTACGACAGCATGCTTGAGGGCCAGCGCCCAGGGGATTTTTGTCAGGGCTGGTGGTTCAACCTGGAACGCCTCGACATTGACCTCCGGCGTCTTCACCATATAGGCCCTGACATGCTCGAAATCGAACCTGAAGGACTCTGATTTGGCCAGTCTTTCGTCAATATATTCGCGCAGCTTGCCTGGTTTATCAGCCAGCATGTGCTGCAAGGTGGACGAATCGATCAACTTCAGCTCAAACATCGCTTGAGCCACCGGCAACATCGGTTTCCAGCGCGCCGTCTCCAGCAAGGCCGACAACTCCTGCATCGTCTTTGCCGGGAGGCTTGCCTGCTGTCCCTGGCTTCCTTCAATGGCTGCGGCTGTGGCCAGATCGGCGCCTGGCGGTGCGGATGCAATGCTGTTGTTCGTGCGGTCGACACGAATGCTTTGCAGGGAACTTCTTGGAATCCACAGCGCCTTGAAGCGGAAATCATCCTGCTTGACATAGAGGTAGACACCACCAGCCTGTTTGTTGATATAGCCAAAGGTGCTGCCTGCCAGGGTTTTGCCATCAATGAAGCTGGCCTGGAAGGGCAATTCAGTCTCGGTGGCTTGCCCGCCCGTAATCTCGGGTTGGCTCGCTGCAAGCAGCAAGTTGGCACAAGCCAGAGTGCGGATGGCAGCGATGGGGATGTTGATTTCTCGCCCCATAAAGGCCAGCTTGAGTTCGGATTTTTGGGCTGGAATGTCGCCCGCCTTCATCAACGCGTGGATCAGTTGCCCGTCGAGCAGTTGAACTTCCACCTTCGTCGTCGAAGCCTGTGCCTCGGCGGATGCAAAAAGCAATTTTGAGGGCAGAGGCCAGTTCATGGTTGCCGCGGCATCTGCTAACGCTTTATCGACAAGTCGACAGCCTCGGGCATCTTGCCGGCCTTGAGTCTGATCTGAAGCGACAGGTCGGTCTTGGAATCGGCATAATCGATCGCCTGGGCCAATGAGATGTAGCGCCTTGTGTAGAGGTCATACAAGGATTGATCGAATGTATGCATGCCGAGATCATTGCTTTTCGCGATCGCGGCCTTGATCTGGTCGATCTGCCCTTTCTGGATCAGATCGGAAATGAAGGGGGACTGCAGCATGATTTCAGTGGCTGGAATCAGACGGTCATCGCTGCCTTGAATCAAGCGCTGCGCAATCACCGCGCGCAGGTTCAGCGACAGGTCCAGCAGGGTCTGTTTCCGGGATTCTTCCGGGAAAAAATTGATGATGCGCTCGATCGCCTGATTGGCATTGTTCGAATGCAAGGTCGATAAGCATAGATGGCCGGTTTCCGAGTAATTCAGCGCATGCTGCATGGTCTTGCGATCGCGGATTTCGCCGATCATGATCACGTCCGGCGACTCACGTAGCGCATGTTTGAGTGCATCCTCGAATGAATGGGTGTCAAGGCCGACTTCGCGCTGGTTGACGATGCATTGCTTGTGCTGATGAAGATATTCGATCGGATCCTCGATCGTCAGGATATGTCCGGGACTGCTTTCATTGCGCGAGTCCAGCATGGCAGCCAGCGTGCTTGATTTGCCTGAACCTGCGGCCCCGACCACCAGAATCAGGCCGCGCTTGATGACGGCGAGTTTTTGCAGGATCGCCGGCATCTTCAGCGATGCAACTGAAGGGATACTGTTCTTGACATAGCGGATCACCATGCTGACATGCCCGCGTTGCAGAAATATATTCAATCTGAAACGCCCGAGTGAGTCGATGCCCAGGGCCAGGTCGCACTCCAGATCGCTCTCGAATTGACGCATCTGCGCCTCGTTCATGATCGAATAGGCGAGTTCCTTGGCGCGGGCCTGTGGCAAGGAAGGCAGTCGCAGCGGTTTCATCACGCCTTCAACCTTGATGGTCGGCGCCGCCCCCACGGTCAGGAACAGGTCTGAACCTCCGACCGCCACCATGTATTGGAGAAAGGCACCCAGGTCGTCATTCAAGGCCGGATGCGCTACAGACTCAAAATCGCTCATCGACGAACTCCGATCGACTGTTCCAGAACTGGACTGAATGACCGGGCGGCTTGAGCGTTTGAATTGCTTCGTCGGTGGGTTGGCTTCGCCACTCGTTGAAGCGGAGATGGCAAAACCCGATGCAGCCGGTGCTTGCTCCTTGCTGCAGCAATGGGTTTGAAAATCCGCCTGACCCATGCTGCCGATCAGCCCGCTTGA
>JBIKPD010000197.1:0-7208 GCA_044357665.1 Roseateles sp.
AACTGCTGCTCGCCGAAGGTGATGCTGCCCTGTCCGTCAACCTGCCCCATGATGGTCTTGACGGTGGTCGAACGGCCCGAGCCATTGCGGCCCAGCAGGCAGACGATTTCGCCCGCCTTGACCTGCATCGTCACGCCATGCAGCACATGGCTCTTGCCGTAGAAGGCGTGGACATTGTCGAGTTTGAGATCGCGCGCTGCCTTCATGCCGGGCTTCCTGCAACTTGCGCTTCGGCCAGTACCGAGCCGAGATAGGCTTCCTGCACCCGTGGGTCGGCGCGCACCGCATCGGGCACATCGAAGGCGATGATTTCGCCGTAAACCAACACGGCGATCTTGTCAGCCAGACCGAACACAACGCCCATATCATGTTCAACAGTCAGCAAGGTCTTGCCCACGGTCACATCGCGGATCAACTGGATGAAGCGCTTGGTTTCGCTTTTGCTCATACCGGCAGTCGGCTCGTCGAGCAGGATCACATCGGCACCGCCAGCGATGGTGATGCCGATCTCGAGCACCCGCGCTTCGGCATAGGTCAGGTTCATCGCCAGCACATCGCGGCGCTTGTCGAGCTTGAGCAATTCGAGCAATTCGTCGGTGCGGTCGTTGGCGTCATCAAGCCCGGCCAGGAACTTCCAGAAGGCATAGCGGTAGCCCATGCTCCAGAGCAAGGCGCAGCGGATGTTCTCGAACACCGACAAGCGGGTGAACAGGTTCGACACCTGGAAACTGCGCGCCAAGCCCAGGCGGTTGATCTCGTAGGGCTTGCGACCGTCGATGCGCTTGCCATGCAGGCGGATCTCACCGCTGCTCGGCGCAAAGCGTCCGCTGATCAGATTGAACAAGGTCGATTTGCCCGCGCCATTGGGGCCGATGATCGCCACCCGCTCGCCGCGACGGACCTGCAGTTGCGTGCCGCGGATGATTTCACTCTTGCCGAAACTCTTGCGCAGATCGAGCAGTTCGAGTGCAAATTCACTCTGGCTCATAGCAGTTCCCTGCGTTTGATTTCTTTTTCGATCTCTTCCTGAGTTTCATCCCATTCGAACCGGAACTGCCGCCTGGCAACTTCAAACAAGCCGATACCCACCAGCAGCAAAAAGCTCGAACCGAACCAGGCATCGATTCCTTCGCTGTTCAAGGTCACGCCGATGAACTGCAACTCAGGGCCCAGCGCCTCGTTGAGCTGGGTGTGATAAATCATCTCGACCAGGGCGCCGCCACCGGCGAGCATGGTCAACGCGGTGCCCGCAAGCGCCAGATAGGAAGCCCAGAGCCGGCGCAATTTCCCGAATGCCGCCACCCGCAGATTCATCATGATCAGGCTGGCCACTCCGCCCGGCGCGTACATCACCATGAAGAGGAAAATCAAACCTAGGTAAAGCAGCCAGGCCTTGGTCAGCTCGGAAAAAAGCACCAGGGCAACAACCATCAAGATCGCGCCGAGGATCGGCCCGAAAAAGAACGTGGCCCCGCCGAGAAAGGTGAACAGCAGGTAGGAGCCCGAGCGTGCTGCGCCGACGACTTCAGCCGTGACCATCTCGAAATTCAATGCCGTCAGTCCGCCGGCAATACCTGAGAACAGGCCCGAGAGCATGAAGGCCATATAGCGCACCGAATGCGTGTCGTAGCCGATGAATTCGACCCGCTCCGGGTTGTCGCGCACGGCGTTGAGCATGCGCCCGAGCGGTGTGCGAGTCAGCGCGAACATCAGCGCGGTGCAGATGAAGCAGTAGACGGCGACCAGGTAATAGACCTGGATCTGCGGGCCGAAAGTGATGCCCATCACCGCTTTTCCGACCACCCGGTTGCCCGAAACACCGCCCTCTCCGCCCGAAAACTCGGGCAGCATCAGCGACATCGACCAGATCAGCTCGCCAATGCCCAGGGTGATCATCGCGAACGGCGTTCCGGCTTTCTTGGTCGAGACATAGCCGAGCAAAATTGCGAACCCGAGTCCGGCCAGACCACCGGTCAAAGGCACCAGGCTGACCGGAATATTCCAGTTGCCGCTGCTGGCCAGATTCAGGCTATGGATCGCCAGGAAACTGCCCAGACCGCTATAAGCCGAATGTCCAAAGCTGAGCATGCCGCCCTGGCCCAGCAGGATGTTGTAGGCCAGGCAGGCGATGATCGCGATGCCGATCTGGGTCAGCATCGTTTGCGCCAAGCCGCTGGTCCAGATCACGGGTGCGACCAGTAGCGCGAGCGCGAAAAAGCCCCAGATCAGCCAGCGACCGACGTTATAGGGTTTGAAATGAAAATTCGGGCCGGAATGCGGCGTTCGGGTGACTGACATCTCAGTCCTCCCTCGTGCCAAGCAGACCCTTGGGTCTGAAAATCAGGATCAACACCATCAGCAGATAGGGCAAGGTTGGCGCCACCTCGGGCAGACGCAGGCGCAGGATCGGATACAGCGGGGTTTTCGGCCCGACTGCCCAGCCGAAATCGTTGAGCATCGAGGCCAGCGAGACATCGACCGTCAGCGGCAGCGTTTGCAGCAGGCCGATCAGGATCGAACCGACAAAGGCGCCCGACAGGGAGCCGATGCCACCGACGACCACGACGACGAAGATGATCGGACCGACGACGACAGCCATCGAAGGCTCGGTCACAAAGGTGAAACCGCCGATCACCCCAGCCAGCGCCGCCAGCGCGCAACCGCTGCCGAAGACCAGCATCAGCACCGCCGGGACGTTATGCCCCAGGGATTCAACCATCTCGGGATGAGTCAGCGAGGCCTGGATCACCAAACCGATGCGGGTGCGGGTCAACAACAGCCAGAGTGCCAGCAACATCAGCAGCGCCACACCCATCATGAACAAACGGGTGATCGGAAAGGTCGAGCAGGCCGCAATGTCGCACAGGCCAGGAGGCTTGCCGCCCCAGGCGAACAGCAGACCTTGCAAGGGATGCTGGATGATCGTGAAGGCGCTGCCCTGCAGCGATGGCGGCGGCACAAATGGAACGGCAATGCGACCCCAGGTCAGTTGCACCAACTCGAGCAACACATAGGAGATACCGAAGGTGATCAGCAATTCGGGCACATGCCCGAACTTGTGCACGCGACGCAGGGCGAATCGCTCGAAGCCCGCGCCGAACAAGCCGACCAGCAAGGGCGCAGCGAGCAGCGAAGGCCAGAAGCCGATCACACCGACCAGGCTGTAGGCGACAAATGCCCCCAGCATGTAAAAGCTCGCGTGGGCGAAATTCAGCACACCCATCATGCTGAAAATCAAGGTCAGGCCCGAACTGAGCATGAACAACAGCAAACCGGAGGACAGTCCGTTCAGGACATTGATGAGGATTTGATCCACTTACGCTCGAAAAAAATGCTCAGGTAAAAGATCCGGTCAGCGCGGATGCGGCCGTGGCGAATGGCGCCGTCAAACTGCGCCGTCAAACTGCGCCGTCAAACGCTCATATCCACCGACGTCTCCACCCACGCCAACGGATCAGGCCGGACTTGCGTCCGGCTTGCACCGCTGGTGGGATCAACGCAAGGCCTGCCGGCGTTCAGGGACGCTTCATATCGCAGGATGTCGGCGTGCTCGAGACATAAGGCTCATAGGTCTTGACTGGCGCCAGCGTATAGCCGGTGTTCTCAGGGCTATACGGATACTTTTTGCTGGCCTTTTCCCAGACGGTCATGTACAGCGTTTGCTGCAACTGATGGTCAGCCTTGCGCATCTGCACTTCGCCGTTGAAGCTCTTGACTGACAAACCTTCCAGCGCCGCCGCCACCTTGACCGGGTTGGTCGACTTGGCATTGGCCATCGCCTGGCTCAGCATGGTGTAGATGTGGATGATGCTGTCAGTGTAGAAATCGTCCTTGAACTTGGCCTTGAACTCGTTGGTCCAGGCATCCATCTGGCCGCCCATGTTGTAGTGGCCATAGCCGATCTGGTAGACGCGGCCGGCACCACTCGCACCAATTGCCGTTGGCGTGCCCGAGGTGCTGGTGTAGTAGGTGAAAAACTTGCCGTTGTAGCCAGCCTCGTTGGCCGCCTTGATCAGCAAGGCCAGATCCGAACCCCAGTTGCCGGTGATCACCGTATCGGCGCCACTGGCCTTGATCTTGGCCACATAGGGTGCGAAATCGCGCACCTGGGCGATCGGGTGCAATTCCTCGCCGACGACCTTGATGTCAGGCCGTTTCTGGGTCAGCAGGTCCTTGGCATATTTGGCTACCTGATGTCCATGGGCGTAGTTCTGATTCAGCAGATAGACCTTCTTGATGTCGGCCTGGTCCTTCATGAAGGTGGTCATTGCCTCCATCTTCATCGAGGTATCGGCATCGAAGCGGAAATGCCAATAGCTGCATTTGCTGTTGGTCAGGTCAGGGTCGACAGCCGAATGGTTCAGGTAAACGACTTCCTTGCCGGGGTTGCGCTCGTTGTGCTTGTTGACTGCGTCCAGCAAGGCAGCGGCAACACCGGAGCTGTCACCTTGGCTGACATAGCGTATGCCTTGGTCGAGGGCGGATTTGAAGGCATTCAGCGTCTCGGCCGGGCTGAGCTTGTTGTCGAAGACGACCAGTTCAAACTTGACTCCGGCCGGATTGCTCTTGTTGAACTTTTCCTGCATGAACTGGAAGCTCTTCACCTGGTTCTGGCCCACAGGCCCGAGCAGACCCGACAGCGGGTCAATGAAGGCGATCTTGACCGTCTCGCCCTTTTGGGCGAACGCGGCGCCGGCGCACAAGCTCAAGGCTGCGGCGAGGGCGATCAAGGTTGGTTTCTTGTTGCTGTTCATCGTTGTCTCCTGCGGGTTTTGGGTCAAGTAAGCAAAAAAAATTTCAATCCGAACGGTAATTCAAAGTGGGGCGGCCCGGCTCAGGGACTTACCCCGATGGCAGAACCAAAAATCCGCTCAAACAGGTGGCAAGCCGGGCAATCGGTAGGCCCTGAACTGGTCACGCAGCTTGAGCTTCTGGATCTTGCCGGTCGCGGTATGTGGGATTTCCGTCACGAAAACCACATCGTCCGGGATCTGCCATTTCGGGATCTGGCCCTCAAAGAATTCCAGCAACTGTTCGCGGCTGACTTCCGTCTCGGGTTTCTTGATCACCACCAGCAGCGGACGTTCGTCCCATTTCGGATGCGCGCAGGCGATCACGGCCGCTTCGAACACCGCCGGGTGGGCCATGGCGATATTCTCGAGTTCGATCGAACTGATCCATTCGCCGCCGGACTTGATCACGTCCTTGCTGCGGTCGGTGATCTGCATGAAACCATAGCTGTCGATGGTGGCGACATCCCCGGTCGGAAACCAGCCCGGCTGACCGTTCAGGCTGACCAGCGGCGAGTCGGTCTGTCCGAAGTAGCTCTTGATCACCCAGGGGCCGCGCACCAGCAGATTGCCGGAGCTGACGCCGTCCCATGGCAACTCATTGCCCTCGTCGTCGCTGACCGCCATGTCGACGCCGTAGACCACCTTGCCCTGCTTTTCCAGCAGTCGGCGCTGCGCTTCAGCCGGCAGGCTCATTTGTCTTGCAGTCAACTTCGACAAGGTGCCAAGCGGTGACATTTCGGTCATGCCCCAGGCATGAATGACCTCGACACCGAAGTCATCCTGGAGCGTGCGCATCATCGCCGGCGGGCAGGCCGCGCCGCCGATCACCGTGCGCTTGAAACTGCTGAACTTCAGCTGATTGGCTTTCATATAAGTCAGCAAGCCAAGCCAGACGGTTGGCACGCCGGCACTGAAAGTCACGCCCTCGGTCTCGAACAACTCGAACAGCGATTTGCCGTCCATATGCGGGCCAGGCATCACCAGCTTGCAACCGACCAGCGCACAGCTGTAAGGCAGGCCCCAGGCATTGACATGGAACATCGGCACAACCGGCAGGATCACGTCGAGTGCCGAACAACCCATTGCATCGGGCAAGGCCGAGCCATAGGCATGCAAGACGCTGGAACGATGGCTGTAGACAGCACCCTTCGGATGCCCGGTCGTGCCCGAGGTGTAACAGATGCTCGAGGCAGTGTTCTCGTCGAAATCAGGCCAGTGGTAATCACCGTTTTCCGCTTCGACCAACTCCTCGTAGCAAAGCAGCCCGTTGATGCCGGTCTGCGCCGGCATGTGCGCGCGGTCAGTCATCAACACAAAATGCTTGACCGATGGCAACTGGGCCGCGAGCTTCTCGATCAGCGGCAGGAAGTTGAGATCGAAGCACAGCACCAGGTCTTGCGCATCATTGGCAATCCAGGCGATCTGTTCCGGAAACAGGCGCGGGTTGATCGTATGGCAGACCAGTTCGGAGCCGGAGCTGCCGTAATAGATTTCAAGATGACGATAGCCATTCCAGGCCAAGGTGGCAACGCGGTCGCCCGCCTGGCAGCCAAGCTTGGCCAATGCCTGCGCGACCTTGCGCGAGCGCAGTTCAGCATCGCGCCAGGTATAACGATGCAAATCGCCTTCGACCCGCTTGCTGACGATTTCCGTCTCTGCCGAATGCCTTGCCGCATGCTTGATCAAGGATGAGATCAAGAGCGAACCTGCCATCATCTGGCCCATCAATGCCATCTTCTGCCTCCTTGAACGTTGCTTCTGACTTCCGAACTCGCTCCAGTCTAAACCAGTGTTCAGTGCGGAAATTGTCTCCAGAGTTACACCAGGGTATTCACTCCAGCCAGGATTTATGAAATCGCTTTCACGAAAGTCTACCAAAGTGACCTGCCTTGCCGAGCCGATGGACTGGCCCGAGCCATCACGCAAGCTCGGCTTCTGAATGCTTCACCCCAATGCAGCAGAGGTGAAAGGCGCTGATTACACTAGCCAGATGAACGCCCCTGACAGCATCGCCCGACCCATGCCGACTCGCGCAAGCGCCTGGGTGAACCGCTTCGCCGGCCTCGGCGCGCCGTTTTTCACCGCCTTGCCGGCCAGCGGCATGCCCGACCCTCATTGGGTGGCCCGAAGCCCCGACTGCGCAGCGCTGCTCGGCTGGCCTGCCGACTGGTGGCAACATCAGGATTGGGATTCACTGAATGTTCTGAGCGGTAATTCCGCCTGGCCCGGTAGCAGCCCGCTGGCCAGCGTCTACAGCGGTCACCAGTTCGGCGTCTGGGCGGGCCAACTCGGTGATGGCCGCGCGCTGCTGCTGGGCGAGATCGAAACCGCCGCCGGGCCGATGGAATTACAGCTCAATGGCGCTGGCCGTTCGCCCTATTCGCGCCGGGGCGACGGCCGTGCAGTGCTGCGCTC
>JBIKPD010000462.1:0-3039 GCA_044357665.1 Roseateles sp.
TCATCCGCTGTGAAAAAGCTTTCAACCACGATCACGGCATTCACATCCTACATTCCAAGAGATCTGGTTAATGACCTTTTAAGTACCGGCAAGCCGATTGAAATTGGCGGGGAGAGTCGTTATTTGACAATTCTCTTTACCGACTTGAAGGATTTTTCATCGCTTTCAGAGTCAACGCCATCAAGGGAATTATTAAGGCGAGTTTCATCATATTTTGAGGTAATGACCCAGGCGATCAAGGAAGAAAGCGGAACAGTTGACAAATTCATTGGTGATGCTGTCATGGCATTTTGGGGGGCCCCGCTTTTGGATCATCATCACGCCTATCATGCCTGCGTGGCCGCCATCAAGGCGCAAAAAAGAATGGAACAACTCAACGCCACGCTGATTGCGGAGGGGAAACCTCCCCTCTATGTTCGAATCGGCATCCATTCTGATGCGGTTTTGGTTGGGAATATCGGATCAGTCGAGCGATTGAGCTACACAGTCATGGGAGATGGCGTCAATATCGCATCACGCCTTGAGGGTGTGAATAAAGAATATGGCACGCAAATCTGCGGCAGTCATTCCCTGTTTAAAGAAGCCGGCGAACGACTGTGGATGAGGCCAATTGATCAAATAACTGTCAAGGGCCGCAAAGGCGATTTGATTATTTATGAGATTCTTGGCACACGCGACGGCTCCGAGGAAACTCAGCCAAGTGAAATTCAAAAACAGATCTGCGCCCTCTCCGAGATTGCCTTTGGTTTTTATTCAAACAAGAATTTCTTGGCAGCAGAAAATGCCTACCTCAATATTCTGGAAATCAGACCCGACCCAGTAGCAGATGTGATGCTAAAGAAATGCCGCGAGATGCTGGCCCCAGCAATTCCAGACAGGCTCCTCACCTCGAATTGATCCCATCGCGCTCCAACCTTGCTCTTGGCCACCATGAAGCCGGACAACCGGCAAGGTCACCTGTCCGGCAACTCAGGCGCCCTGCCACAATCGCGGCATGAGCGAAATACAAGCACGGATCTCGGCCAGTTTCCAGGCGCAGGGCCTGATGGACACGCTCGGGGCTAGCCTCGAATTGGTCGATAAAGGCGAGGTTCAGATCGCGCTGCCCTTCTCGGAGCAGCTTTCGCAGCAGCATGGTTATGTCCATGCTGGCGCGATCACCAGCATCGTCGACAGCGCCTGCGGCTACGCGGCGCTGACCATGGCTCCGCCCGGCTTCGAAGTTGTCACTGCCGAATTCAAGATCAACTTCTTGCGGCCCGCCATGGGTGATCGCTTCCTGGCGATCGGCAAGGTGCTGAATGCCGGCAAGCTTTTGACTGTCTGCACCGGAGAGGTTCGCGCGTACATGGGCGCAACCCCGGGCTACAAGGTTGTCGCGATCATGCAGGCCACCATCGTCAACGTCGCCAAGTGAGGCCTGCGCCTCCCATGACTGCGGTCGTACCGTTGGCGCCATCGGCAGATTTGTCACTGCTCCCGATGAGGCAGATCGAGAGCGTCGTCTGAAGTCCGGCGACTCAAAGGTCTTTCCGCAGCTAACTTTTGGAAATCATGTCAACAATCGCGTCTCGCCTGCCTGCCCGATCCGGACCGACCGTAGTTCGCCTGTTCCGCGAGGCCGATGTCGACGCTTTTCACGCCTATCGCTCGGATCCCGAACTGGCCAGGTATCAGGGCTGGTCACCAATGACTCATGCCGAAGCCCAGGCCTTCGTCAAAGGGATGCTGTGCACCACAAAACTCGTCCCCGGCGCCTGGATTCAACTCGCTATCGCGCATGCCTCGACTGATGCGTTGCTCGGCGATCTCGGCCTTTTCCTGGCCGAAGACCAGCAATCAGGTGAAATCGGCTTCACCCTGTGCAATGCAGCGCAGGGCCAAGGGCATGCGGCCCGCGCAGCCATCGAAGCCACAGCCTTGTTCCTTGATGTCAACGAAGGAATCGAGATCCGCGGCATCACCGATGCAAGGAATACCCCTTCGATCCGCGTCCTTGAACGGTCCGGATTCGTCCAGGTCTCGGTACAGGATTGTGTTTTCAAGGGCGAGTCTTGCACTGAGCTCGTCTACAGCCTGCGCCGCAATGGTGCCAACATTTCTGACCCTGGATCCGGCAGCTGACCGCTGCCCACCGCTTCGAAGGCGTCATGCCTGTTGAGATTTTCCTGCCCGCCGGGCATCAGTGCAACAACCCCCTGGCGCAATCAATCGGACCTTACATTGGCCTCGTTGATGACCTTGGTCCATTTCACGATCTCACTTTGGAGAAAGGTGCCGAATTCCTGCGCTGTACCGCCAGCGATTTCCAGGCCTTGGCGTTGGAAGCTTTCGCGCACGTCGGGCATCTGCAGCACTTTGATGATGTAGTCATGCATCTGGTTGACGATAGGTTGCGGCGTACCAGCCGGCATGAGAATGCCGGCCCAATTGTCCGCTCCGAAACCGGGCACAGTGTCGGCGATCGCCGGCGTATCCGGAAGGGTCGCAAGCGCCTGCTCGCTTGCCACGCCCAGACCGCGCAAGCGTCCGTTTGCGATGAACGGCAAGCCCGATACGATGCCGGTGAACATGAGCGAGGTTTCACCGCTCAGCACGCTGGTCAAGCCGGCGGCAGAGGTTTTATACGGCACATGGAGCATCTTTATGCCTGCGAGCGAGTTCAGCAATTCCAGCGCCAAATGGGGAGTCGAGCCGTTGCCGGATGAGGCAACGTTGATTTGGCCCGGCTTTTCCTTGGCCAGCTTTATCAGACCCGCCATGTTTTTGACAGGAAGAGACGGGTTCGCGACCAGCACGTAAGGGTTATAGGCGACCAGTACGACGGGGACAAAGTCCTTGACGACGTCGTAGGGAACATTCTTGAACAAAGCCTTGGTTGTGGCGAGATTTCCATTCGAAGCAATCAGCAGCGTATATCCATCCGGTGCGGCTCGCGCCACTGCGCCTGCGCCGATGATGCCGCCGGCACCGGGACGGTTATCCACAACAACCTGCTGACCCGTGATTTGAGTCAGTTTGAGCGCCACGATCCTGGCC
>JBIKPD010000036.1:0-19864 GCA_044357665.1 Roseateles sp.
CATCGTATCCAGCGAACCGCCAGGCCCTGGGGGCGCAATGATCCGTATCGGTTTGATGGTGGGATACGGCTGCGCCATACCTGCAGTGTGGAACAGCGCAAATGCCAAACCGGCATACAGCACTTTTATGAACGAAAGACAGCGCATGATTGGACTCACTTTATTTGGATAATGGCAGCCAGCTGAAAGCGGCACGGTGGCGTTCTTCGAACGCGTCGATCAAGTCCGCGCGCTTGAGGGTCAGCGCAATATCGCTCAGACCCTCCAGCAAGCAGCGTTTGGCGAAGCTGTCCACGGCGAATTCGTAGACCTTGCCGAAGACGTCCGTCACCGTCTGCTGCTCCAGATCGATCGTCAAGGTCTGGCCCGGGTTGGCGCGAAGTTGACCACGTATTGCGGCCGTCACCTCGGCGGGCAAGCGGATCGCCAATATTCCATTCTTCAGGCAATTATTGAAAAAAACATCGCCGAAGCTGACTGCGATGATGGCGCGCACACCGAAGTCATAGTGGGTGTAAATCGCCCCAAGCCGGGAAGACCCGCAGCCATAGTTGTGCGAAGCGACGAAGATGCAAGCGTGGCGAAAAGCGGGCTGATTTAATACGAACTCGCCTTTCTCACTCTCGTCATCGTTGAACCGCAGGTCATGCAGCAGGTACTGTCCGTAACTGTTGCCAGCACGGGGCTTGCGCATCAGCCGCGCTGGGACGATCTGGTCTGTGTTGACGTCATCCATATCGATAGGCGCCGCCACGCCGGTCAGCTTCACAAACTTGTCCATCAGGATTTCACCAACTCTCGTACATCGGTCAGATGACCGGTCAGCGCTGCGGCCACGGCCATTTCGGGTCCGAGCAGATGCGTGCGGCTCCCCCGACCTTGCCGGCCACGGAAATTGCGGTTCGACGTCGACGCGCAGCGTTTGCCTTCGGCGACGCTATCGCCGTTCATGCCCACGCACATCGAGCAACCGGATTCACCCCAGGCAAAACCGGCGTTCAGGAAAATGCGATCCAGCCCCTCGGCTTCGGCCTGCAATTTCACTTGCGTCGAACCTGGCACGACAAGCGCGGGCACCACAGCGCGGCGACCTTGAATCACTGCCGCCGCGGCACGCAGATCTTCAAGCCGGCCATTGGTACAGGAGCCGATGAATACTTGATCGATCGCGATGTCCTTCATTGCTGTGCCGGGCTTCAGGCCCATGTAGTCCAGCGACTGCTCAATGGAGATACGGTGCTTTTCATCCGACGCATGGCGCGGATCGGGAACCCTTGCGTCTATCGAGATGGCATCTTCCGGGCTGTTACCCCAGGTCACCATTGGGGACAGCGCTGAAGCGTCCAGGCTTTGCTCCTTATCGAAAGTTGCGTCCGAATCGGTCGGCAGTGTTCTCCAATAGGCTAATGCGCGGTCCATGTCAGCGCCAGCTTTCGGACCGTAAGGCCGGTTTTTCAAATACGCATAGGTCTTTTCGTCCGGGCCAATTATTCCCAGCCGAGCACCGGCTTCGATCGACATATTGCAGACCGTCATGCGCTCTTCAACCGACATGGCCCGTATGGCGGGGCCGTCGTACTCGATGGCATGCTGCAGCGCGCCGCTGTGACCGACCTGGGCAATAATTGCCAAGATGACATCCTTGGCCGAAACCCCTACGGGGCGGCTGCCATGCACCCACATGCGCATTTTCTTCGGCTTGCGCTGCCAGACCGTCTGGGTGGCCAGCGCGTGCGACAACTCGCCGCCGATGCTAAAGGCCAGCGCGCCCACGGCGCCCTGTGTCGAGGTGTGCGAATCACCGCACAAGACGATCAGGCCGGGTTGTGTCATGCCCTGTTCGGGGCCGACCAGATGCTGGATGCCACGGTATGGATCGCCCAGGCCAAACATCCGGACCTTGGCCTCGCGGACATTGTTCTCCAGCGTACGGATCATGTTGCGGCGCTCATCGTCGACAACATCTTCCATTCGGGGCCCACCACTGGCCACATAGTGATCGGCCACGCCCATGACCTGATTCGGCCGCCTGACCTTGACACCTTCCTGCCGCAGAATATTAAAAGCATGCACCGATCCTTCGCTGCATAGCAGCCAGTCGACGTAGAGCAGGCTCTGGCCGCCTTCGTCTTCAATGATGGTGTGCGATTTCCAGATCTTTTCGAACAGAGTGAGCGGCGCGTTCATTCAGGAGTCCTTGCCCGAGCGGGCGACACTCACGCCGTACCGTTCTTGCAGTTCCATCATTTCGGGTAGACGCAGCAGATTGTGACGCTCGTCATAGCCGGAGATCTTTGCGAAGACTTTTTCGAGAGAACCGGTCGACTTCAGTTCGCGCAGCACATCCTGCACGGCCGAAATGGCGGCACGCATGATGAAATTGGGATAAATCACAACGCTAAAGCCGAGTTTTTCAATCTCATCCGCGGTCAGGAACGGGGTCTTGCCGCTGCCACCCATGTTATAGAGCGCAGGCACGGAGAAACGGCGTGGCACTTCGGCCAGCTGTTCTACCGTGCGCAGTTCTTCAACGAAAATCATGTCGGCGCCGGCCTCGACGTACTGAGCGGCGCGATCCATGGCGGCGTCATAACCTTCCACCGAGTAGGCATCGGTACGGGCTATGAGCATGAAGTCTGCGTCGTGGCGCGCGTCGACTGCGGCTTTGATCTTGCTGACCATCTCCTCAACCGGAACAAGCGTTTTGCCGGCAAGGTGGCCGCAGCGTTTCGGCCATTGCTGATCTTCCAGATGAATGGCGGCAACACCGGCGCGTTCGTAGGCGCGAACGGTACGCATGACATTCAGCGGATTGCCATAGCCTGTGTCCGCATCGGCGATGAGGGGGATTTCGGCCGCGTCGGCGATGCGCTCGGCGTTGTCGACCATCTCGGTCATCGTCAGAAGGCCAATATCGGGCAGGCCCAGACGCACGGCGGCAGTGCCGCTGCCGGTCATGTACAGCGCATCGAATCCCTCTTTTGCTACGACGCGAGCGGTCATTGCATCCGCTACGCCGGGGGCGAGTATCAGCTTGGAATTCGCTATGAGTTTGCGAAGTCTGGTAGTTGCTCTTTCCATGTCCACCTCCTTTGGTATTTTGACTAAGCCTGCCGGTTATTGAATATCTTCAAGAACAGAAAACGGCTCATAGCCTGCATGGCCACGGCCCACGGACTTCAATCACCCGCTGCGAATCCTCCAAAGGCGATGGCCCGGTCGCTGCTTTGCGATGCCCCGCTGGTCGAAGCCGATCACCAGCGGACACAATCTTGCGTCGACGAGTGGAACAGGTTTTGGTATTTGGTTCATGAGTAAATACTAAGTAGCCAGAAAAATGATTTTGACTGACAGACATCGATGAGGCCAAGCTGCGCACCATTGCGCAACTGCAGGAACTTTTGGACGCAACTCAGGCGACTATTTTTTCCGGCGCGCTCGCGCACAGCTATGCCCAGGGGTACGAGCACATCACAGTCGCGTACTCAAGCGCTACGGCAGGCCTTGCGGGCCCGCGAAGTGGAATCGCTTATCCTGCGTCTGGCGAGCGCAGCGCCACAATGCCCAAGGCCGCTCGCGAACAACATCCACAGGTAAAAAATGCAGCAAGCCGATCTCGCGATTCCGACGCTACCGAGCCGGTCGATCGATCACACCGTGGCTTTTTACAGGCAACTGGGTTTCGAAGGGAGCGCACATGAATTCAATAGCGCTTATGCCGTGATGCGTCGGGGCGCCGTCGAAATCCACTTCTTCACCCATAAAGAGCTTGTGCCCGCCGAGTCGTCAGCGGGCTGCTACATCCGGGTCCAGGACGTTGACAACATTTACCGCGCCTTTGCTTCCTGCCAGTTGCCCGCAAAGGGCATCCCGCGCATGGTCGCCCTGGAGGACAAGCCTTGGGGACTTCGGGAGTTTGCCGTCATTGACCCTGATGGCAACCTGCTGCGGATCGGCCAATTGCTCGAAACAATTGCGCGCGAAGCTGCCAAAACATGAAGTTCATCGCATTTATCACCCTCCTCGGCGGTCTCCTCGCTGGCAGCGCCGCGCAAGCGCAAGAAGCAGAAAGCATTTCCAAGGCCAGCGCTGCTGCTGGTCACTGGCTGGCGCTGCTTGACGCGGTTGGCTACGGCGAAAGTTGGGCCCAGGCAGCGACAATTTTCAAGCATGCGGTGACCGAAGCCGAATGGGTCAAGGCAATGCAGGCGATCCGGGCACCCCTGGGTGTGGTCAAGTCCAGGCAATTGAAATCAACCCAATTCACCAAGACCTTGCCGGGCGCTCCAGACGGAGACTATGTGGTCGTGCAATTCGAAACAAGGTTCGACAGCAAGGCCGCTGCGCTAGAAACGGTGGTGCCCTTGCTGGAAAAGGATGGCGACTGGCGGGTTTCTGGTTACTTCATCAAATGACATGATCTGGGTCCGGCGTTAGGGCCGACTGGCCGTAGCCAAGACTCAGTCCGTACCCGGATGTAAAGCAGGATACAGGACGACCGCGCAGCCAAGCCGAGAACTGCAATGCCAAAATCAATATCGAAACCGGGTCCTGGCCCTTACAGACATGAAAAAACGTCCCCTCATACAAGGCCTGCGGGCAAAGAAACAGGTCAAGAAATTGGCCGGCGTGGTCTGGTATGCCGACGAGCAGGCCTGGGCCGAAATAAAACGCAAAGCCCTCGACCCTGAACTTTTTGAGGCCAGCTATGCCGATTGGCTGGACATGGCCAACGAAGCGATTGCCTCACTCGAGCAGTCCCAGGTGGTGGTGGTCAAATGCCCGCTGCTGCCGAGCGAGTTCGAGGTCTGGTGCGCGGTCAAGGGCAGGGAAAACAATGCCCCCTGTCGCGCCGAATTCGTCGCGGAGCGGATGCACGCTGAATCTGTCAATCGGGACTGAACCCTTGGCGCAACTGCTACTGCTGGATGCCTGCACCGAGGACTTGGTCAGGATCGAACATTTGATGCAGTTTTACAACCACGATCTGAGTGAATGGTGCCCGATCGAGTTTGGCGACTCAGGCCTGTACAACTTGCGCCCGAAGGCTCAGTACTGGGCAAGGCCTTCGGTCAGGCCCTATGTGGCCAAAGTCGATGGGGAGCTCGCCGGCTTTGCCGTGGTCGACGAGGAATTGCTGGACGCGCACTCGGATTTCAACCTGGGCTATTTTTTCCTGGCACGCCGATACCGAGGGCGGGGTCTCGCGCAAGACATGGCGCGCCAGCTCTTCAATCGACACGAAGGGCGCTGGGAAGTCTATTTCATCGCAAACAACCAACCCGCGGCCCGCTTCTGGCCAAAAGTCATCGGGCAAGCCAGTGGTGAAGGCGTAACAGTACAGAACATCGTCCGCGATGAAATGGCTTGCCAGCTGTACATGTTCTCAAACAGGGCGCCTGGCGAGCTTCAATCAAGGCTCAAGCCCTGCCCCGATTCTTCGTAGGTTTTGCCATCGCGGATGTGATAAATCCGTTTGAAGGTCGGGATTATTTTTTCGTCGTGAGTGACGACGATGATGGCGGTCCGCTGCTGTACCGCCATCTGGTTGAGGATCCGCATCACGCTGAGCGCCCGCTCGCTGTCGAGCGGCGCGGTCGGCTCGTCGGCCAGGATCACCGGTGGCTGGTTCGCCAATGCCCTGGCGATCGAAACGCGCTGCTGCTCGCCTCCCGATAACTCGGAAGGCTGAGCGCGTGCGCGATGGCCAACGTCCAGCGCCTTGAGCAATTCAAGCGCCCGGGCGCGGGCTTGCGCATTGGGCTTGCCTGCCAGCATCGGCAGCAAGGCCACGTTGTCCGTGACATCGAGAAACGGGATCAGATAGGGTGCCTGAAAGACGAAGCCGATGCTGTCCCGGCGCAGCGCGCGCAGGTCGGTAATTTTCCAGGCCTGGTCATAGATGACTTTGCCGCCCAGAATCATCCGGCCGGCGCTTGGTTCGATCACCGCGCCAAGGCATTTCAGCAACGTGCTCTTGCCCGATCCAGACGGGCCGATCAGCCCGACCACCTCGCCAGGGGCCACCAGCATATTGACGTCCTTGAGGGCATCAACTGCTGTGTCGCCCGACCCATAGCGCTTGCTCAGGCCTTCGATGCGGATGCCGGCTTCCATCATCTCTAGCCTCCGATCGCCGCTGCCGGGTCGACCTTGAGCGCAGCGCGGATCGCCAGTGTGCTGGCCAGCGCGCAGATCACCATCACCGCCAGCAGACCGCTCAGCGCGTCAGCCGATTCGAGCAGTACATATTTGGGGAATACCGGCGCCCAAAAACTTGCCGCCACCTTGCCCACGATGAAGCCGATCAGGCCCAGGCCAAGCGCCTGCTGCAGGATCATGCCGGCGATGGTTCGGTTGCGCGTGCCGATCAACTTGAGCACGGCAATCTCGCGGATCTTGCCCAAGGTCATCGTGTAGATGATGAAGGCAACGATCGCCGCGCTGACGATCGCCAGGATGACCAGAAACATACCGATCTGCCTGGCCGATGTGGCGATCAATTTGGCCACCAGAATTTCCTCCATCTGCGCACGCGTGAAGGCTTCCAGATGCTTCCAGCGGCGGATCGGCGCAGCCACTTCTTCAGCCGAAAAGCCGGGCGCCACCTGCACCAGGATCGTGTTGACGCTGCGGTTGCTGGCCTGCGAGGCCTGCACCGCTTCCAGCAGACCGGGCAGGCCGGGCCGGTTCAAGCCCGGGTTGGCCGCCGTGCGGGCACGGTTGTTGAGGATGGCGTCGTTGTCCTTGAGAAACTGCGCTTCCTGGCCATCCTTCAGCGGGATGAAGACCATCGGATCCCCGCCGGACGACACCATGCGCTGGGTCAGGCCGACAACCTTGTAGTCATGGCGCCGTATCCGGATGAGCTCGCCGAGTTGGAATCCTGTCCTGATGTCGACCACCGCCTCGTAATGGCTGCGGGTGATCTGGCGCCCGGCCAGCAAATAGCCTGGCTGACCGGGTTGGGCCGGCGGGTCAACTTCGAAGCCGACCACCATCGCGCGCACTTCGGCATTGCCGCCCCGGACCTGCATCGTCAAATAGCTGACATTGGCGGCCTGCGCCACGCCTGGAAGGCCGCGAATGCTGCGCACCACATCGTCGCGCAAGCTTGACGCTTCGGCGTAAGGCCCTTGCGTGCCCTGCTGCACAACCCAGAGATCAGCACCGCTGTTATTGAGCAGCATGCGCGCGTCGTCGACCATGCCGCGGTAAACCCCCGCCATCGTCAGCGTCACGCCGATCAGCAAGCCCAAGCCGAAGCCGGTGAGCACGAACTTGCCCCAGGAATGCAGGATGTCGCGGCCTGCCAGGCTGATCATTGGGCGCTCTTGCCCAAGGATTGGACGATCTTGACGCGGCTGTCGGCTTTCAGTTCTTTTTCGCTGTAAACCGCCACGACCTCGCTCGAGGCCAGGCCACCCAGGACTTGTACCTGCCCGTCGAGACTGCTCGCCCCCAGGCGCAAGACAGCGAAGCGCAGGCGCTGGCCGTCGACCAACCAGACGCCGGTTTGATCACCGACACGCTTGATCGCGGCGTTCGGCAGCAGCAGCGCGGGAGCAGTCGGGGCCAAGGCCAGCGTCACCTCGGCCAACTCGCCGACCGACAGACCGGTGGGCAGGCGCTCAAAAGCGACTTGAGCAATTCGCTCCTCGGTCACGCTGTCACTGACTGCCTCGACCCTGATGACCCGGCCCGCATGGGCATTGCCGGGATCGGAGCGCAAGGCAATCTCTGCCCTCAGCCCCGCGGCCAAGCCGGTCGAACGGCCTTGATCAAAGCGCACCCGAATCCACAGCGAATCGGGTTCGATCATTTTGAGTACCGCCTGGCCGGCCACGACAGTCGAGCCAGCTTCAGCGTCGCGACTGGTGACGACTCCATCATGTGGTGCGACCAGCCGCAGATTGGCACGCTGCTGACGCAGACCGGCGCTTTCAGCCTCAAGCCGCAAAATATCCTGTCTCGCGCCGGCCAGATTGGCCTCTGCGGCGCTGACGCCGGCATCCGCCGAGGTCTGTTCCTGCAGCCTGGCCTCAACGGCGCCCGGGCTGATGAAGTTCTGCTGGCCAAGCTCGACATAGCGGCGCGCGTTGACTTCCGCCAGCGCTTTCTTGGCCACCGCGTCCTGCCGCTGAGCGACCAGCGCAGCCACGGCACTGCCGGCGCGCAAGCGCGAAGCCGCCAGCGCCGCGAGACGCTCGTCAAGGTCGACCGGGTCGATTTCAGCAAGCAATTGACCCGCCTTGACCAGATCCCCGACATCAACGCTGACCGAGCGAACCCGCCCCGCAGCAATCGGCCCGATCAGATAGGCACGGCGTGCTTCCACGATGCCGATGCCGAACAAGGCAGGCGAGAGACTGCCGACTTTTGCCTGCATCACCGTGGCACGCACCGGCGCCAGCGGGCCCGAGCGCAAGGCGACAAAAGCGAGCGCAGCGATCAATGCCAGCCCGAGCGATCCGAGCGCCAGTCTGCGGGTCATTTGCACGGAGATTTTCATGGTCTGATACCTTCAAGGTAGATGGCAAAGACCGCACCCGACTGCGCCTTCATCGCCGCGCTATCGCCGCTCACCATGGACTGAATCACCAGTCCCTGGATGATGCCAACGAACAGCGTTGCTGCCGCGCCATGGTCAAGCCCCTTGCGCAGTTGCGCGGCGCCAAGCAAGCGCAGCAACAGTTGCTGGTAGCCCTGCAACAAGGCCTGCACCTGGCGCTTGACGGGACGGTCGCCGGGTTGTTGCAGTTCATGAAAGATCAGTCGGGGTACGCCACCATTGGCAACGACGAAGTCGATATGGGCGTCGAACACCGCTCTGAGCGCTTGCAGTGGGGAGGCCGCGCTGTTTGCGGCGTCCTCCAGTCTTGCTGGCAACTCCTGGCCGACCCAGTTGATCGCGGCCAGCCAGATCGCATCCTTGGTCAGAAAATGCTTGAACAAGGCGCCCTGCGTCACGCCCACCTCGGCGGCGATGTCGCTGGTCGTTATCAAGGCGGGACTGCGCTGCGCAGCCTGCCGAATTGCTGCTGCAACGATCAGCGCCTGACGCGCTTGCGTAGGAAATCTGGTTTGGGTAGTCGTCACTGGAATTTGGTAAGTATTTGAATACTTACTTATCATACACGCATTTTTCACCCGATGCAAGCTTTAACCTTGGCAGCAGCGACCGCGCCGATGCGCTGAAATCAGGACCCGCCCTGCAAGATCAATCCGACTCCTGCTCGACCGGCATCGCCTCCGCCCGCCAGCGCAGCATGCCGCCGGCCAGATTCGCCAGCAGGGTGCAGCCGGCTTTTTGAACCTGGATTCGGCAGTTGGACGCGGCCGAGTGGGCTGCGATGCTTGCGCTGGCAAGGCGCGCCGACGCAGTGGGCTGATGCCCAGAAGCAACGCAGCCAGCGTGCCGTAAACCGGTTCAATCGACTGCGTAGCTTTCTCACCGATTGGGTGAAGGCAGGCGGGCGGTTCAGCTGCAGAAAAAGAAGCGGTGGCGGCGAGCGAGTTCAACCCAGGGGACGCACGCCGATCAGGGCCAAATGACCCCAGAACGCGAACGCGGCCCAAGCCACCACGCCGACGACGACGGTGGCAGCCGTGGCCAGCCCGTTGGACGCCAATCGCACCGGCGGCTGCTGGCGATCCCGTTGGCGGGCGGCCCGGAACGACAGCATGGCCCAGATCAGGAAGCTGCCGAACAACAGCAGGTCAGCCAGCGTGTTGTTGGCAAGCAAATGGGCCAGGGCCCAGACCTTGACGCCCAATATCATCGGGTGGCGAAGTTTGGCTTTGATGGCATTGCGAGGCACGTAGGTGGCCACCAGCAGCACAAAGGAGAGCAGCGTCAACAGGGCGGCCAGGTGGTTCATGCCGCGTGGCGTAGGCCACAGCACCATCGGGCTCTGCCGCGCCAGGCCGTAGCCCCAGACGATCAGCACGAACCCGGCGATCGACAGGGCGCTGTAGCCCAGCTTCCAGACGGCCTCGCCGCGTTGTGCCAGTTGGGCGCTGCGCCAGTCATTGGCGAAGATGCGCACCGAATGCACCCCCAGGAACAGGACGAGACCGGCAATAAGTTCAAACATGGCTTTCCTTGTAAAACTTGGTTAAACGGGATCAACCCTGGAGGGGCACGGAGGGCGGGGCTAAAAACTGAATCCCTAAGGATGCTCTGCATAACCCCTCACGGCTTGTGCTAGCCCGGCCTCGGGCGGTCTGCGGCGTTGCATTTCTTGCCAATAGCACACGCTATTGGCCGCAAAATGCGCCTTGCATCCCATCCCGATCCGCGCTGCACACACTCGCGTTGAGTTATGCAGAGCATCCCTAAAAAGTATCTGCTCCGGCAGTCATAAAGGCAAGGTCAATCCGACCCCTGCTCGACCGGCATTGCCTCGGCCCGCCAGCGCAGCATGCCGCCGGCCAGATTCGCCAGCAGCGTGAAGCCGGCTTTTTGCAGCAGTACGGTGGCCTGGGCCGAGCGCGCGCCGGACCGGCAGACGGTGACCACCGGCCGGGCTTTGTCGAGCTGATCACTGTGCGCGGACAACTGCGACAGCGGCAGCAGGCGCGCGCCGCGGATATGCCCGAGCGCATCGGTGAATTCAGCGGGTTCGCGCACATCGATGACCTGGATTTCTGCGGCTCGGCGGCCGGCGATGCGCTCTTCCAGCGCCGCTGGCTGGATTTCCCAGATGCCGCCGAAGTTGCAGGTCAAGGGCGCCCAGCTCGGCTCCTGCGGCACAGCCGCGCTGGCGTCAGGCTGACCACAGCGCAAATTGGCCGGCACCGCCTGATCCATCAGCTTCGGGTGCGGCAGGCCAAGGTTGTTCATATAGCCGGCAAAGTCAGCGGCGTTGATGTCGCCACCCAGGCGCGGGTTGAAACGCTTTTCTTCGGCCACGCTGGTCACGGTCAGGCCGCGGTAATCATGCCCTGGATAAATCAGGCAGTCGTCCGGCAGCGAGAGGATCTGTTCATGCACCGACTGGTACAGCAAAGCAGCGCTGCCCTGCTGAAAATCGGTGCGGCCGCAGCCCCGGATCAGCAGGCTGTCACCGGTGAAGACCATGCTCTGGTCATCCAGCAGATAGCTCAGGCAGCCGCTGGTATGACCGGGCGTGGCCCTGACTTCGAGATGCCGAGAACCAAACCCGACGCTGTCGCCCTGCTTGAGCAGGCGGTCGGCATTGGCGGCGGCCGAGGCCTCGGCCAGCATGATCCGGCTGCCGCAGCGCGACTTCAGCAACCAGGCCCCGGTGACATGGTCGGCATGCACATGGGTATCCAGGGTCGCGACCAGCCGCAAACCGAGCTCCCGCAGCAGGGCGGTGTCACGGCGAACGTTCTCGAACACCGGGTCGATGATCAGCGCTTCGCCAGAAGCGGCGTCGCCGAGCAGATAGGTGTAGGTCGACGACTGCAGGTCGAACAGTTGGCGGAATACAAGCATTTTTCTTCCCTTGCAAAGTCATCAGCCTATGCCAGAAATTTCAGACTGGTTTGACCCAGCGATCATGGATCAACATGCCGGCGACCATGGCGGCGACGAAGATCCAGGCAGAGCCAAGACCGCTGGCCATCGCGACCAAGGCCGGCCCAGGGCAGAAACCGGCGATACCCCAACCGATGCCGAACAAGAGTCCACCGCTGATCAGGCGCCAGTCGATGAAGGTGGAGGTGGGTAGCTCCATATGCTCGCCGGTCCACGAGCGCAAACGGCGCCGCGCGGCGGCGAAAGCGACCAAGCCGACGGCGATCCCGCCACCCATCACCAGCGCCAGACTCGGGTCCCATTGACCGAACAGGTCGAGGAAGCCCTTGATCTTGGCCGGATCGGTCATACCGCCGGCGATCAGGCCCAGGCCAAATAACAGGCCGGCGACGGTTGCAATCAATTCGCGCATCATCAGACTTTCAAAAGGCGTGGCGAAGCAAAAAGACAGTAGCGAAGCCAGCGCCCATGAAAACCAGCACATTGACCAGCGAGCGCAGCGACAGGCGGCTGAGGCCGCACACCCCATGACCGCTGGTGCAGCCGTTGCCCAGACGCGATCCGATGCCGACCAGCAGGCCCGCAGCGATCAATCCCGGCCAGCCGACATCGACACTCGCCTGCGGCAAGGCGGCAAAAACCCGCCAGACCCAGGGCGCCAGCAGCAGGCCGACGATGAACAGCAACCGGTTGCGTTCAGGTCTCAGGCTCGCACCAGTGAGCCAGGCCCGCAAGGGGCTGGCGATGATGCCGGCGATGCCGGCGATCCGGCCCAGGCCCAGCACATAGAGCGCCGAGGCCAGGCCGATCAGCAATCCGCCGGCCAGCGCGCTCCAGGGGGTGAACTGAGTCCAGGCAATGTTCATTCGATCTTGCTTTCAGCTTGGCTTGACAGGCAATTCAACGCTGAGCCAGCGGCATCAGCCGATCCGATGACTCGACCAAGTCCCCGCTGTCGAGTTCGATGGCCACCTGGGTGCAGACGGCGCGGCAGAGCAGCGCCACCCGTTCGCTCTGCAGCCGGTAGTAAATCTGCGTGCCCTCACGCCGCTTGGCCAGCACGCCACTGCGGTACAGGGTGGACAGATGTTGCGACATATTCGGCTGGGTCGTGTCGATCAGCGCCAGCAGCTCGGAGACATTCTTCTCCTGTAGACAGACAGCGCTGATGATCTTCAGCCGCACCGGTGTCGCCAGCACCGCGAAGAGCTCGGCGGCGGATTCGAAGACGCGATCCTCGCTGCTCTGCGTATCGCTGCCGGACTTGGAGCTGGTCGATTTATCCATGCCTAATTTTATTCGCAAGCCGCGCGGTCGGATTCGCCGGGCTCATGACTTGCTCCAACGGCTCAGGTCGGCGAGGCCCAGCACATCGTCTTCAGCCATTTCGCCGGGAATCTGCTGACGCAAACGCCCCTGCCGATCGACCAGGCAAGTCATCGGTACCATCCGGCGCGAGGTGAACTGATCGCGCAGCCCGGGCATGCTGGCGAGCACCGGGAAGCTGAAATTTCCGGCGCGCATATAACGCTTCACCGCTGCCGCATCGCCATCAAGCGCCACGCCAAGCACGCGTAAATTAGCGCCAGCGCTGGCCCGGTGCAGACGGTCGATGCGGGCATTGTGTCGGCGGCAGTAAGGGCACCCGATGGTCCAGAAAACCAGCACAGCCGCCATGTCACGCCAATCTTCGGGCTTGAGAACCTGCCCGTCCAGCAAGGTCATGACCGGCCAATTGACGAACTCGGGTGCTGCGACGGCCAAGCCCGCTGGGGCGGCGATGGCCAAGCCGGCTGCACCGAGCAATTGGCGCCTTGTCGTCATTTGTCGAGTTCCTGCTGTTCCATCAGCAAATAGGTGTTGTAGGCGTTCATCCGGTTGGCGGCCCGGAACAGCGGCAAGGCCTCGAAGCGCGTCCAGTCAGTGCTGGCATAAGCGTCCTCGAAGGGTTCCATATTGCGCGCCGCCTCGCCCATCTTGCGGCGCAGATACAGCAGATAGTCGCGGGTCAATTGCAGGTCAGCCATCGGGTCGGTCGATACCGGCCCGTGGCCGGGAATCACCAGCCCCGGTTTGAAGTCGATCATGCGGTCGAGCGACTTGATCCACAAGCGGCTGTCAGCCTGACCGACAAAAGGCACCCTGCCCCGGAAGAACAGATCGCCAGCGAACAGCACGCCGGTCTGGGGCACGAAGACCACCAAATCCTCGGGCGTATGGGCCGGGCCGACATGGCGGATCACGATCTCAACCGAGCCGACCTGCAGCCGCGTTTCATCTGCATCAAGCCATCGATCAGCAGGCATCAGTTGCGTTTTCTCGTCGATCCAGGGCGCCAGCTCTTTCCGGCTGGCTTGCAAGCGCTGCTGCGCAGTTTCCGAATTCAGGTAGAGCCGCGCCGCATCATGGGCCAGCAGGGTCGCACCCGCGGCCTTGAAGACTTGCAGGCCGTAGATATGGTCGGCGTGGTAATGGGTCACGATCACGTAGCGCAGCGGCTGCTGTGTCACGCGGCGGATTTCAGCCAGCAGCTCGGACGCCATCGCGGGCGAACCCAAGGCGTCGATCACCACCACGCCACCATCGGTGACGATGAAGCCGGCATTCGAGATGAAATTGCGGTTGGCCGTTGTTCCCAATGCCGCCGCGCCCTGCGCGATCCAGGTGTCTTTAGCCACCTCGCTGACCTGCAACCCGGCTGCAGCGGCATGCGCGATGACGCCGATGCACAGTCCGACCAGCAAACCGCGGCGGGGGAATTTCATTGCAAGCTCTCCTGCGCTGCGCCCGTACCGCTCAGGTGGGAAGGAATGCCGTGATCGAGTTGCCCGGCCGGGTGCTGATCGAGCAGCCGATCGGTGATCGCTGCGGCGATCCACATGGCGGTCAAGGTCACATAGGCGGTGACGGTAAATATCGCAGCTCCAGACAAGCCGGCACCCACCGCGCAGCCGCCGGCGAGCATGCCGCCGAAACCCATGCAAAGCGCGCCGATGATGTAGCGCCGCATGCCGGGTCCGCCCTGGAAACCCTCGAGCTTGAGTTCGCCAAAGCAGGCTGCAGCCAGAAAGGCGCCGATGAACACCCCCGGCACCAGACCGAGATCGAAGGTGGGTTCCTTGGCGCTGGCAAAGAGCACGCGCGACAAGACTTCAGCCGATGGCCCGGTAAAGCTCAGCGACTGGACCGGATGGGTTTCGAATGACACTTGGGTGACCAGGTAGGTGAACCACCAGGCGGCAGCGATTGTCAGACCCACACCGACCGCGCCAGCCCAGGCCCAGGTCTGCACCTGCTGGCGCCGGGCCCAGATGACCGCCGCGCCAAGCCAGACCGCTCCGAACAAAAAAGCGCCCCCATGACCAAGGCCGGTCAGGGCGACCAGGTCGCGCGAAGATCCGCCCTCGACGGTCCACCAACCGGAAATCAACTCCCGCAATGGCGCCAGCATGCCGGTCCAGGTGGCCTGCGCAGCCACGGCAAAGACCAGCCCCGAAATCAGCGAACGCAGATTCCCCTGAGCGGCCAACACCAGCAAGCGGCTCGAACAACCCCGCGCCAACACCATGCCGATACCGAACAGCGCACCGCCGATGGCCGCACCCGAGAGGCTGCCGCGCGCCGTGATCTGGCGTGCGCCAGAGGCGTCAAAGCTGCCGGCCAGCACCAGCGCTTGTGTCGCCAGAATCGCCGTCGAAAAAGCGAACAGCCAGACTGTCAGCTTGCCGCCAGTGAAATTGCGCGCGAACTCGATCACCGCCGAGCGCAGGCAAAAACGCGAGCGCTGCGCGAGGAAGCCGAAGACGATGCCGACCAGCAAACCAGTCAGCGCCAGCGCACGACTCTCGCCGGCCCATTCAACCGCAGCCGCGACCATCGGTTCGAGCTGGCTCATGACTTGTCCGGTCTAAGGATGCTCTGCATAACTCAACGCGAGTGGGTGCAGCGCGGATCGGGATGGGATGCAAGGCGCATTTTGCGGCCAATAGCGCGTGCTATTGGCAATAAATGCAACGCCGCAGACCGCCCGAGGCCGGGCTTGCACAAGCCGTGAGGGGTTATGCAGAGCATCCCTAAGGCTTGATGTAAGCCGCGCCTTCCTTTTGCAATTTGGCGACACGCACGACACCAGAGGGCGTGAAGTCGGCCTCTTCGATGAACTGCTCCTTTTTCAGACTGCGGTTCTTCAAGGTGATCTCGCAGATCTCGAACTTGACACCACGGCTCTTCAAAGCTGAAACCAGCGGGGCGTATTCGGTGCCGTTGGGGTTCTTCGCGCCGTCCATCAAAAAGTCGACACCCGCCGCATGCGCCACGGCCGTGATCCTCGCGGTCGGGTCGACATCAAGGTGGTTGCGGATATTACGCAGGCCTTTCAAGGCCTGGGTCGCGGTATCGTCAAAGTGGTAGACCACCTTGTCCTGCGCCCAGCCGAGACCCGCGGCGAAAGTCAGGGTCAGACACAGCAGCCATTGGCGAATTTTCATCGGTCATTCCTTGGATAAGTCGGATTCAGAATTCAATCGCTTCGGCAATCGCCTTGATACCGGCCAAAGCACAGGCATCGTCGGCCTCGCCGCCCGGCGCACCGGAAACGCCGATGCCAGCCAGCAAGCTGCCCCCTGCGGCGATGACCTGACCGCCACCAATAGCCATCACATGGGGCAACATGCGGATGCCGCTCATTGACTTGCCGGCCTGCGTTTCCATCGCCAAGGCTGCCGAAGGGATGCGAAAACTCACCGCAGTCCAGGCTTTCTGGGTCGCCGCATCAACCGTGTGCGCGCCGGCATAGCGGTCACGCAGCAGCACTTGCAACAGTCCCGATCGGTCGACGACCGCGACCGCGACCTGGTAGCCGGCCTTGCGGCAGTCAGCCAGCGCCGCCTGTGCCGCCAAGAGCGCAGTTTCCGGCGTCAGCAGCTTCACTTCGAAGGTGGCTTGCTGGGCCTGCGCAGGCAAAGCCAGAACAGCGGCAACCGCGAGAAACAAGCCTTGCAGAACCTTCATATTTCAGCGCCTCGCGATGCCGGAATTGCCCTGCATGCCCAGCAGGGTCGGGGTATTGATGCGGCGCGGTCTGACACGGCCGCCGGGCTGCGACTTCAGCCAGCCTTCGAGCAAGTCCCAGACCGGCTTGCTGCCAGGGGCATTGCGCGCTTCTTCTGCCACCGGCGCCCAGCCCGCCACCTTGTACTTGCGGCCGGCGTCGATCGGTTTGCCGGCCAAACGCATATTGCTGATGCGTTGGCCCATCTTCGCCGTCGGCTCGCAGCTGTAGGCCAGCCCGCCGACCCGCACCATGTCACCGCCCTGCTGGTAATAAGGGTCTGGGTTGAACAGGTTGTCAGCCACGTCTTCGAGAATCGTCTTGATCATCTCGCCGCTCATCTCGCTGACCGTTGCATAGGGGTAAGTGATCGCCAACTGATCCATCATCAGCTCGCGCGTGATCACGTCACCCGGCAGCAAGGTCGTGCCCCAGCGGAAGCCGGGCGAAAAAGCGATCTCGGCGCCCTGTACATCCATCAGCGCATCGCAGACCAGCTGGTCCCAGCTGCCGTTGAAATTGCCGCGCCGGTACAGCAGGCCATCGGTGATGGCGAGCTTTTCAGCCAGCCTGGCTTCAAACGGCTGGCGCACCCGCGCGATCAGCGCCGCCATCTCGGGGTCAGCCTTGATCTGGTTGGAGAAAACAGGTAGCAGGCGGTAGCGGAAATCGACCACGCCGCTGCCCTTGACCTCGAAGTCCATCACGCCGAGGAATTTGCCATTGCTGCCGGCATTGGTGACCAGTGTCTTGCCGCCAGGGTTGGCCACAGGCATGGCCACCGGCACGCCGTCATGGGTATGGCCGCCGAAGATCGCGTCGATGCCGCGCACCCGCGAGGCCATCTTGAGATCGACGTCCATGCCGTTGTGCGACAGCAGCACCACCACCTTGGCACCCTTGGCACGCACTTCATCGACCTGCAACTGCATGTTCTGCTCCTGGATGCCGAAGCTCCAGTCAGCGACGAAGTAACGCGGGTTGGCGATCGGCGTGTAAGGGAAAGCCTGGCCGATGATGGCCACCGAAACGCCGTTGATTTCCCGCAGCACATAGGGCTTGAACACCGGATCACCAAAGTCATTGGTCTTGATGTTCTGCGCGACGAATTCGATCCGGCCCTTGAAATCCTTCTCGACGATTTCCTTGACCCGCTCCATGCCATAGGTGAATTCCCAATGGCCGGTCATCACATCGACGCCGAGCAACTTGCAGGCGTCGACCATGTCCTGCGCGTTGGTCCACAACGATGTGGCCGAACCCTGCCAGGTGTCGCCGCCGTCGAGCAGCAAAGCGCCAGGACGACTTGCCTTCATCTGTTTGACCAGGGTGGACAAATGCGCAAAGCCGCCGACGCGGCCGTAGCGGCGTGCAGCCAGCTCGAAGTCGATGGCGGTGAAAGCATGCGCTTGTGCCGAGCCCGGCTTCAGCCCCGTAGCCTTCAGCAGCGACTCGCCAACCAGATGCGGCAGCTGACCTTGCATCGAGCCTATGCCGATGTTGACCGACGGTTCACGGAAATGCACCGGCAGCAATTGGGCATGGCAATCGGTCATGTGCAAAAGCGACACATTGCCGAATTGCGGCAGGTCGTAAAGCCCGCGCTGCGCGGTCGCGGCATCCGCATCAGCCCAGCGGCCCAGGCTCAGACCGGCGGCCGAAGCCGCCCCCAGCACCTGCAGGAATTCCCTTTTGGACAGATTCATCGCTTATTGATTCACTGGCGACTTCGGGTCGAGAATCAAGGCCATCAGATGCTTCAACTGGGTCTCGTCAAGCAAGCCGGCATGGCCGAAACGCGGCATGCCCGAGCAGGCGTTGTAGGCCTTGGCATTCCACAGCTTGGTCCAGGTGTATTCGACGATGGGCCTGGCTGCAGCGCTTGCCGGGTCGCTGATGCCGCGCATCTTGCCGTAGTTGTAGAGACTCGGGCCGATGGTGCCGAACGAGACTTCAGCCTTGCTGATCTGGTGGCAGTTGTAGCAATTGCCGCCGTTGGCGCTGGTTGCAGCCGATTTGTCGGTCCAGGTCATGCCGCGACCGTTCTGAGCCAGCTTTTCGCCTTCGCGCCAGTCGCCGATGAAGACACCGTCAGCTGGCATACGCACCGTGCTCAGCGCCTGCTGCTGAATGCTGGCCGCCAATACATCGGGCAGATTGGCCATCTGCGCCTTGGAGCAGGCCTGATTGGCTGCATCCTGCTGCAGCCGATCGACTTTGGCGATGCCTTGATCGCGGAACGAGTTGCTCATCATCTGCGCCGTCAGCGAGTCGTAATCGGGTGCCGGCGGCACCGCAGCACAAGCGGCGACCAGCAACACCGCGGCGGCCAGCGAGATTCTTTTCTTGTTCATGTTGGCTCCTTCAGCGCTTCAAGGCCGGCGCGATCGACTCGGCACCGGTGGCGTTCACGCCCATATAAACACCCAAAGCTATCGTCACCGGCGAGGCATAGCCCGGATAGGGGAAGCGCTGCTGGCGGTAGCAGTCATTCAAGCGCCGCTGCATGCTCCACATCTCGCCACTGCTGACGCGATAAGCCGGCCAGGCAGCGAAACCGATACCGTTGCCAGGGTTCTTGGTCAACTCGGGCAGGTCCTGCAAGCGGATCCGCTTGTCGGGTTGGCTATGGCATGAAGCGCAGGAAAAATCGTAAGGCCCGCCGCGGAAGAAGAACGCCCGCTTGCCGAGCTCGAAAGTGTTGCGCTCTTCGGCATGGGCCTGCGGCAGCTTGAATTTCATACCGCGCGATTCGGCCGAGATCCATGCGGCGAGGCCTTCGAGGTTGATCTGCTCACCCTTGCCGAAGGGCGTTTTGGCAATCTCCGCCGCATTGAAGCCTTGCAGCTTTTCCATACAGGTCAGCAGGCGCGACTCGAGGTCCTGCACCTGGGCGGTGTCAGCAAACCAGCGCGGCAACTCGACGAAAGCGCCCTTCACCACCCCGGCGCCTTTACCGAGGTCGCATTGCTGCAGCGATGCATTTTTCGGACCGCGTTTCGTTTTCCAGAGCTCTTCGCCCTTGGCCTCGAACAACTCGGCCGGGTTGCCGTCAGCCAGCATCGCGCGGTATTCGGCGATCGCGGCGGCCGAGGACTTCGGTTGCGCCGAGACGGCACAGGTCGCCGCCAATAGCGCGGACATCATCAGGAATTTTTTCATTGGTCTCCTCCTTTTTTTCTTAGGGATGCTCTGCATAACTCAACGCGAGTGTGTGTAGTGCGGATCGGGATGGGATGCAAGGCGCATTTTGCGGCCAATAGCGCGTGCTATTGGCAATAAATGCAACGCCGCAGACCGCCCGAGGC
>JBIKPD010000199.1:0-7119 GCA_044357665.1 Roseateles sp.
GCCAGCGCCTCGACCAGGGTCAGCGCATCGGTGCAGTCGGCGCCACTGGCTGGGCCACCGGCCCGCATCTGCACTTTGAATTCCGCGTCAAGGGTTCGCAGCAGGATCCGCGCGTGATCGCCCGCGCCTCCGAGTCTGTGACCTTGCCGGCCACGGCGAAGGCCCAGTTCCAGCAAACCGTGGCCAGTATCAAGTCACAGTTGAGCGTAGCCCGGACCGTCGACGGCGGCGTCATCGGCGCCGATTAAGTCGCTGGCTTGAGGCCATGTCCGAGTTCTATATCGGCTTGATGTCGGGCACCTCGCTCGACGGTATCGATGCCTTGCTGGTGAGTTTCCCGCCGACTGATGAAGGCGGCAGCATGCAGGTGCTGGCGCACAGCTTCAAACCCTTTGACCCCGAACTCAAGTCAGCCTTGCTGGCCTTGAACGGCCCGCTGGATCAGGAACTGCATCTGGCCGCGCTGGCCGGCAATCGCGTGGCCAGCAGCTATGCCGAACGGGTCGGGGAACTGCTGCAGATCGCCGGCAAATCCGCACAGGACATCAAGGCGATCGGCGCCCATGGTCAGACCATCAGGCATTGCCCCGGCCAGCAAGGTGGCTACACGATCCAGTTGCTCAATGGCGCCATGCTGGCCGAGCTGTCCGGGATCGCTGTCGTCTGCGACCTGCGCAGCCGCGACATCGCCGCCGGCGGTCAGGGTGCGCCGCTGGTGCCGGCCTTTCATCGCCAACAATTCGGGCAGGCCGGCCGCGACCTTGCCGTCTTGAATATCGGCGGCATCAGCAATATCAGCCTGCTCGGGCAGGACGGCAAGACCATGGGCTTTGACTGCGGCCCGGGCAACTGCCTGATGGATGACTGGATCCTGGCCCGGCAGGGACTGGCCTATGACACAAGAGGTGGCTGGGCCGCCACTGGCGAGGTGCTGCCGGAGCTGCTGGACGCGCTGCTGGCCGAGCCCTATTTCGCCCTGCCGCCACCGCGCAGCACCGGCCGCGACCAGTTCAACCTGGCCTGGTTGGCGCCGCATTTGCATGATTCATTCAGGCCGCAGGATGTGCAGGCCACCCTGCTCGAACTGAGCGCACGCTGTATTGCCGACAGTCTGCAGCGCTTCGGCCAGAGCAAGGCCGAATTACTGGTCTGCGGTGGTGGTGCCCTGAACCTGCAGTTGATGCAGCGGCTGCGGCATTTGCTGCCCAATATGACAGTTTTGCCGACCGACAGTCGGGGCCTGCCGGTGATGCAGGTCGAGGCGGCGGCCTTTGCCTGGCTGGCGATGCGATTCATGCGCCGACTGCCGGGCAACCTGCCCGCAGTCACCGGGGCCAAGGGGCCGCGCATTCTGGGCGCTTTGTACCCGGCGTAAAAAAGCCGCCTCGAAGGGCGGCGCTTTGCGAAGCAACAACTCAGGCCGAGAAGCTTGAACCGCAACCGCAGGTTGTGGTGGCATTCGGATTCTTGATCACGAACTGCGCGCCCTGCAGGTCTTCCTTGTAATCGATCTCGGCACCGGCCAGATACTGCAAGCTCATCGCGTCGATCAGCAATGTGACGCCATTCTTGTGCATCTGCGTGTCGTCTTCATTGACAGCTTCGTCGAAGGTAAAGCCGTACTGGAACCCCGAGCAACCACCGCCCTGCACGAAGACGCGCAGCTTCAACTCTGGATTGCCTTCTTCAGCTACAAGATCACGCACCTTTTCCGCTGCGCTGTCGGTAAAGATCAAGGGCACCGGCATTTCGTCGGCGTCAGCCACGATGGATTCAAGAACTGCGTTCATAGGGACTCCTGTTTGAATGCCGCGCTTTCAAGGCACGGCAAAACCCGTTTATTGCTCGATGATCCCATGCCGGATAGCCACCTGCATCTTTGTGGGTATTTTTCCGGCGTTCCCAAAAGCAAACAAGGCCGCAAAAAGCGGCCTTGTTGCGATTTTGCCGCCAACGGGGCCAGGCCCCGCAAGTGACAAATCGATCAGCGCTTGCTGAACTGCTTACGGCGACGAGCACCGTGCAGACCAACTTTCTTGCGCTCGACTTCACGGGCATCGCGCGTCACAAAGCCGGCACGGCTCAGTTCGGGCTTCAGCGTCGCGTCATAGTCGATCAGCGCACGAGTGATGCCGTGGCGGATCGCCCCAGCTTGACCCGACTCGCCACCGCCGTGGACATTGACCTTGATGTCAAACGCTTCGCCATTGTTCGTCAACAGCAAAGGCTGCTTGGCGATCATGATCGAGGTCTGACGACCAAAATAATCACCAACGGCCTTACCGTTGATGACGATGAGCCCGCTGCCTTTTTTCATGAAGACGCGAGCAACCGACGATTTACGCCGGCCAGTACCGTAGTTCCAGTTTCCGATCATCACCGCTCCTTAGATTTCCAGAGCCTTGGGCTGCTGAGCGGCATGCGGGTGGGAACCACCTGCATAGACCTTCAGCTTCTTCACCATGGCGTAGCCCAACGGACCTTTGGGCAGCATGCCCTTGACAGCCTTTTCCAGAGCGCGCCCTGGATGCTTGGCTTGCATGTCCTTGAACTTGGTGGCATGAATGCCGCCGGGAAAGCCCGAATGACGGTAATACACCTTGTCATTGGCCTTGTTGCCGGTGACACGCAGTTTTTCTGCGTTGATGATGACGATGAAATCGCCGGTGTCCACGTGAGGCGTGTAAATGGCCTTGTGCTTGCCGCGTAAACGGAGTGCCACTTCGCTGGCAACACGTCCGAGCACCTTATCGGTGGCGTCAATCACAAACCACTCGTGCGTCACTTCGGCCGGCTTGGCGCTGAAGGTCTTCATGAGTTACTTTCGAATGCTTAATTCTCCGATAGACGGAGTCAAGCGGTCGGATGGCTGAATAAGGTCTTTGCCTCGCATTCGGTGCCGCTTATCGACATCCGCAACAAACCGGGTTTGAACCCCGTCCTATGCAGATCTCGCGACCTCTCACACCAAGCGCAAAGACTTCTTCCCTGCAGCCAAATACAGGAAAGCCGATGAGTGTAGCAGCAAGCAGGGCTCGCCGGGAGCTCAGGCGATAAAACTTCGCCTGATCGAGACCGCCTGCAGCGGTTACTATCAGGGTAATCACTTAGCTCCGGGGCGTTAGTTGCAATATGAATGCGAACCCGATCGACAAGAACGACAACATTCCAGCGGCCACGCCGATTGCCTCAGCCCTGAAACGGATCTCCTCCTGGGTTGCGATTCGCTCGCTGGCAAAGCGGCACCGGCACCGTATTGCCCAGCACTTGCTGAGCCTGGATGAACATGACCGTTATCTGCGTTTCGGCTATCCGGCTGCCGACGAACAGGTCAAGCGTTACGCGATGTCGATCAACTTCGATCGCGACGAGGTGCTCGGCATCTTCAACCGCAAGCTGGAGCTGATCGCGATGGCCCATCTGGCCTATGCCCCGGCGCCGCAGCGCGACGGGCATCCGGCGATGGCCGAGTTCGGCGTTTCGGTGCTCAAACATGCGCGCGCCAGAGGCTTCGGTGCACGCTTGTTCGAACGCGCCGCCTTGCACGCCCGCAACCGCGGCATCGACACCTTGTTCATCCACGCATTGAGTGAAAACCTGCCGATGCTGAAGATTGCCCGCGATGCCGGCGCCAAGCTCGAGCGCGATGGCTCCGAAGCCGATGCCTGGCTGCGCCTGCCACCCGACACGATGACCTCGCATGTCGGCGAGGCCCTGGAGCGCCATATGGCCGAACTGGACTTCCAGTTCAAGCGTCATGCGCATGCGCTCGAGGAGTTGATTGAGGGCGTGGGGGAATTGAAGGGCCAGCTCGAAGATTCGCACAACGCGGCCAACCAATAGTTACCCAAGCAGCTGCGATACTGCCCAGGCTGACCTTCCAGCTTGATGCCGCCTCAATGACCCAGACCCCAGACTCAAGTTTCGGCCAGCTGACGCCCGAATTCATGCTCGATGCGCTGGAAGCGGCAGGGCTTCATGCCGATGGCCGCATGCTGCAGCTGAACTCCTATGAAAACCGGGTGCTGCAACTGCATCTGGAAGACGGCCGCATCGCAGTCGCCAAGTTCTACCGCCCGGGACGCTGGAGCGATGAGCAGATTCTTGAAGAGCATTCTTTTGCCCAGGAGCTGGCTGCGGCTGAACTGCCAGTGGCCGCACCCTGGGTGCTGTCCAGACTCAAGGATTCACTGACCTTGGCTGGCGCTCCCGCCACCTTGGCCCATTTCGGCGCTCAGCGTTTTGCCGTCACGCCGCGCCAGGGGGGCCGCTCACCCGAGCTTGAAGACCCGGAAGTGCTGACCTGGATCGGGCGCCTGCTCGGGCGTATGCACAACGTCGGCCGCAGCCGCCAGTTCCTGCACCGCATGCATTGGTCCAGCGCGAAGCCGGGCCGCGACGCGAGCGACTGGTTGATCAGCAACTCGAGCATTCCGCTGGAAATCTTTCCGGCCTGGAACGACATCGTGCAACGCTGCCTGGCCGCGATCCAGCAGCATTTCGATGCCTTGCCGGGCTTGCAATTGCTGCGCCTGCATGGCGACTGCCACCCCGGCAACATCCTCTGGACGCCCGATGGCGGGCCGCATTTCGTCGACCTCGACGATGCGGTGATGGGCCCGGCGATTCAGGACCTGTGGATGTTGCTGTCAGGCGATGCGCTGGCCGCACGTCAGCAACTCGCCTGCGTGCTCGAGGGCTATGAGATGGTGGCCGAATTCGACCGCCGCGAACTGACCCTGATCGAGCCGCTGCGCACGATGCGCATGATCCACCACAGCGCCTGGCTGGCCAAGCGCTGGGGCGACCCGGCATTCCCGCTGGCCTTCCCCTGGTTCGGCACGCCCAATTACTGGAGCGATCAGGTCGCCAAATTGGGCGAACAACTGGAGCTGATGAAGCCGCCCGAGCCGGACCAGTTCATCGCCTTCGACGATGAAGACTGGGATCCCGACGCGAATTTCAAATAATTCCGGCAATAACCCGCACGGAACCGGGCTGGGCATAGAGCGCCCAGCCGCCGTCATCAGCCCATCAGCAGCGCATTGACCCGCTTGACGTAAGCCGCCGGATCTTCCAGATGGCCGCCTTCGGCCAGCATCGCCTGGTCAAACAGGACATGGGCCAGATCGTCGAAATGCTCACTCGCCTCAAGCTTGCGCACCAAGGCATGCTCGGTGTTGATTTCGAGCGTCGGCAATGAAGTCGGTGCCGCCTGACCCGCCTGCTTCATCAAACGCGCCAGATGCCCGCTCATATCGCCTTCCTCGACGACGATACAAGCCGGCGAATCGACCAGACGGGTGCTGACGCGAACATCCTTGGCCCGGCCCTGCAAAGTCTGCTTGAGCCGCTCCAGCAAAGGCTTGAAAGCCTCGGCAGCGGCTTCAGTCTTCTTCTTTTCTTCCTCGTCCTGCAACTTGCCCAGGTCGATCGCGCCCTTGGCCACTGATTGCAGCGGTTTGCCTTCGAACTCGTACAGATGCGAGAGCATCCATTCGTCGACGCGGTCGACCAGCAACAGCACTTCGATACCCTTCTTGCGGAAGATTTCCAGTTGCGGGCTGTTCTTGGCTGCCGAAAGCGATTCGGCGGTGATGTAGTAGATCGCTTCCTGATCCACCTTGGCGCGCGCCAGATAGTCGGTCAGCGACACGCCATCGTCAGCCTGGGTCGAGGCGAAGCGCAGCAACTTGGCCAGTCGTTCCTGGTTCTGTTGATCCTCGCCGACGCCTTCCTTCAGCACCGAGCCGAAATCTTTCCAGAAATCCTGATACTTGGTGCGCTCGGCAGCGTCCTCGCTATTGGCCAATGACTCGAGCATCGCCAGCACGCGCTTGGTCGAACCTTCACGAATCGCCTTCACATCGCGGCTTTCCTGCAGCAACTCGCGTGAAACGTTCAATGGCAGATCGGCCGAGTCGATCACGCCCTTGACGAAGCGCAGATAGACCGGCATCAAGGCTTCCGCATCGTCCATGATGAAGACGCGCTTGACATAGAGCTTGACGCCGCCGCGCTTGTCGCGGTTCCAGAGGTCGAAAGGCGCCTTCTTCGGGATATAGAGCAGCTGCGTGTATTCGCTGCGACCTTCGACGCGGTTGTGCGTATAGGACAGCGGCGCTTCGCTGTCGTAGCTGAGCTGCTTGTAGAAATCCTCGTACTGTTCTTGCGTGATCTCGCTCTTGCTGCGCGCCCAGAGCGCCGAAGCCTTGTTGACGCTTTCCCATTCGTCGGACATCACCTGGGCGGATTTCTCGGCATCCCAGGACTCCTTGCGCATCAGGATCGGCAGCGAAATATGGTCCGAGTATTTGCCGATGATCGACTTCAGGCGCCAGGTCTTGAGGAATTCCTCCTCGCCTTCACGCAGATGCAAAGTCACCTGGGTACCGCGCAAGGCTTGGGTGATCGCCTCGATCTCGTATTCGCCGGTGCCTTCGGAGCTCCAGCGCATGCCCTCGTCCGCTGACAGACCCGCACGCCGGGATTCGACCGTGATGCGGTCAGCAACGATGAAGCCCGAATAGAAACCGACGCCGAACTGGCCGATCAGGTTGGCGTCCTTTTTCTGGTCGCCACCGAGCTTTTCCATGAACTCGCGCGTACCGCTCTTGGCGATCGTGCCGAGATGGGCAATCGCCTCGTCGGCGCTCATGCCGATGCCGTTGTCGGTGATCGTGACCGTGCGCGCTTCTTCGTCAAAGCTGACCCGCACTTCAAGGTTGGGTTGATCCTCGAAATAGTCCGGGTGGTCGAGCGCTTCGAAGCGCAGTTTGTCGCAGGCGTCTGAAGCATTCGACACCAGTTCGCGCAGGAAAATTTCCTTGTTCGAATACAGCGAATGGGTGACGAGATGCAGAATCTGCTTGACCTCGGCCTGGAAGGAATGGGTCTGCTTTTTTTCCATGATCAGGTTTGTATTTCCAATGGATTGAATTGAAGGGATGAAGCGTCCCGGCATCCGCCAGATGGGGCCGATGCCTCGGGCTTCAAGGTTGGACAGGTCAGTAGGACAGGCTCAACTTGGCCACATCGACGCTCAGCCGCGATTTGCCGAGCGCGCCGAGCGACGCAATTGCATAGGCCTGCGCCCAGACCTTGTCTGCAAAAGCCGCC
>JBIKPD010000200.1:0-7090 GCA_044357665.1 Roseateles sp.
GTTCCCAGGGCTGCAGCGCAGGCCAAGGGGTGACCCGAATAGGTGTAGCCATGGGGGAACTCGATCAGATGCTCGGGGCCGGTCATGAAGGTGTCGTGAATCGCCTGCGTTGCGAACACCGCGCCCATCGGCACGCAACCATTGGTCAGCCCCTTGGCCGCCGTCATCAGGTCTGGCGTGACGCCGAAGGTCTGCGCAGCAAAGGGCTGGCCGGTGCGGCCGAAACCGGTGATGACTTCATCGAAGATCAGCAAGATGCCATGCTTGTCGCAGATTTCACGCAGACGCTGCAGATAGCCCAGTGGCGGGATCAGCACGCCGGTCGATCCCGCCACCGGTTCGACGATCACGGCGGCGATCGTCGATGCATCATGCAGTGCAATCAGCTTTTCCAGATCGTTGGCGAATTCGGCGCCATGCAGCGGCTGGCCGACCGAAAAGGCATTGCGTGCCGGATCATGGGTGTGGCAGAGATGGTCGACGCCGCCCAGCATCGGGCCGAACAGCTTGCGGTTGCCGACGATGCCACCGACCGAGATGCCGCCGAAATTGACCCCGTGGTAACCGCGCTCGCGTCCGATCAGCCTTGTCCGCGAGGCATCGCCGCGCACTCGGTGGTAGGCGATCGCCATCTTCAAGGCCGTATCGACTGCCTCGGAACCCGAGTTGGTGAAAAAGACCTTGTTCAAGCCGGCGGGTGTCAATTCGATCAGACGGTTGGCCAGTTCGAAGACCTTCGGGTGCGCCATCTGGAAGGGCGGGGCGAAGTCGAGATCGGCTGCCTGGCGCTGGATCGCCTGGACGATTTTCGGGCGGTTGTGGCCGGCATTGACGCACCAGAGCCCGGCGATGCCGTCGAGGATCTTGCGTCCCCGGTCGTCGGTGAAGATCATGCCGTCCGCGCCTGTGAGCATGCGCGGCGCCTGCTTGAACTGCCGGTTGGCGGTGAAGGGCATCCAATAAGCGTCTAGGTTCTGTGTCATCAAGCGTCTCCTGCTGATCGCTGGAGTTTAGACGCCCGCACGCCCATGGGTTTTCAGAGCCTGCCTAGGCCTTCATCCGGCCATGCAGCAGCGACAACATCGGCAGCAATTGCACCAGCATGATGCTGCTGAAAATCAGCGCACAGCCGGCCAGACCGGCTGCGTTCAAGCGGTCGCCCATCAGGAAATAGCCGAACAAGGCGGCGAACAAGGTCTCTGCCGAGAGGATGATGGCGGCGTCTGCCGCGAGCGCATGGCGCTGTGCCACGACCTGGGCCGTGAAGGCCACGCCGACCGAAAGCACACCGCCAAAGGCGATCGGCCCGGCGGCCGCTTGCAGGCCAGTCCAGCTGAACGGCTCGAATGCCAGCGCCCAGACCAGCGCGATTGCGCCGCAGACCAGGAACTGACCGCCGGCGACCAGAAATGGTGCCGCCATCCGGTCAGCGAAGCGCCCGACCAGCAGGACATGGATAGCCCAGGGTATGGACGAAGCGATGACCCATTGGTCGCCGGTCGTGATCTCCATCTGTTGCGCGCCGGACAAGAGGTAGGCGCCGGCCAGGCAAGCCAGCGCGCAAGGCCAGATCGACCAATGCGGCAGTTGACGCAGCAGCAGCCAGCCCAGCACCGGGACCAAGGGCACATAGAGCGCCGTCAGGAAGCCGGCATTGGTGATGCTTGTGGTCTGGATGCCGATCTGCTGCAGCGCTGCACCCAGCAACAGCAGCCCACCGAGCCCGCCGATCTTCAGCCAGTCGCCATTCTGCAGGGGCTGGCTGTGCCTTTGCAGCCCGCGCCATTCGATCACCATCAGCGGCAGCACCACCAGTGCGCCGATCAGAAAGCGCACGCCGGTGAACAGCATCGGACCGACATCGGCCATGGCCTGGCTTTGCGCCACGAATGCCGCGCCCCAGATCAGGGAGATGACGAGCAACAGCAGGTTGGCACGGACTCGGTTCACAAAGGGGCTGACTTGGCGGAGGAGGGCGAGATGATAAGCCCGCCCCCGCTCGGTCAATCAATCAATCACTCATCGCGGCTGCCGAAGATGCCCAACAAGGCCAGCAGTGACTGGAAGACGTTGTAAAGGCTCAGATAGACACCCAGAGTGGCGCTGATGTAGTTGGTTTCTTCACCGTCCTGCACGCGCTTCAGGTCATAGAGGATGAAGGCCGAGAAGATGCCGATGGCCAGCACCGACAAGGTGATCATCAACGCGCTCGACTGCAGGAAGATGTTGGCGATGCCAGCCACCAGCAACAGCATCATGCCGATGAAGAGGAACTTGCCCATCGAGCCGAGGTCCCGCTTGATCACCGACGACAGCATGGCCATGCCGAAGAAGATCCCGCCAGTGCCGGCGAAGGCCGTCATGATCAGGTTGGCGCCGTTCGTCAATCCGAGCACCGAGCCGACCAGTCGCGACAGCATCAAGCCCATGAAGAAAGTGAAGCCGAGCAGCATCGGCACGCCAGCGGCCGAGTTCTTGGTCTTTTCGATTGCATACATGAATCCGAACGCGCCGACCAGAAAGACGATCAGGCCGATGCCAGGCGTCAGCGCGCGCGAAAAGCCGCTGCTGACGCCGATCCATGCGCCGAGTACGGTCGGCACCATTGACAAGGCGAGCAGCCAGTAAGTGTTGCGCAGTACGCGATTGCGTTCGGCAGCGGTGGTTGTTGGGAAGGTTTCGAACGGGTAGTTCTGGATATCCTGGTTCATGACAGTTCCTTTGGAGTGGATGAAAGATTAGCAATGGCGAGCTTCGCCAGACGCTTGTTGCGGCTGCGGATGTTGAGCGCCTCGACGGTCAGCGAAAAAAACATGGCGGCGTAGAGGTAGCCTTTAGGGATATGCTGGTCCAAGGATTCGGCGATCAGCGTCATGCCGACCATCACCAGAAAAGAAAGCGCCAGTACCTTGACCGAAGGATGGTGCTCGATGAAATCGCCGATTGGCTTGGCCGCCACCAGCATCACCGCGACCGAGGTGATCACGGCCGCGACCATCACGCCGATCTGATCGACCATGCCGACGGCGGTGATGACCGAGTCGAGCGAGAAAACAATGTCGATCAACGCGATCTGGCTGATCGTCAGCCAGAAAACCCGTCGACCTGCGGCCTTCAATGCCGCATCGTCACCGGACTTGGCTGTTGGCTGATGCCCCAGTTCGCGCGCCTCGACCTCGATGAAGATCTCGTTCGAAGACTTGTAAAGCAGGAACAAGCCGCCGATCAGCAGCACCAGGTCGCGCCCGCTGATGCCCTGCCCGACGACGCGGAACAAATCTGCAGTCAAGCCCATCATCCAGGTCAATGTGAACAGCAGCAAGAGCCGCGAGACCATCGCAAAGCCCAGGCCCAAGCGTCTGGCCTGATTTTGCAGCGGCCCGGGTAGCCGGCCGACCATGATTGAAATAAAGATGATGTTGTCGATGCCCAGGACGATTTCCAGGGCGGTCAACATTGAGAAGGCGATCCATAGGTCAGGATCGAGGAGAGCGGAAAAATCCATGTTCGATGTCCATTGCTGTCAGGGTAGCGCTGAGGCGACCCTGCTGAGGCAGAAATAAAAACGCTGCAGTAGCCGGCGCATGCCAGCCGGCTTCAGACCGGCTGGATGCGAGGAGGCCGCTGCGGCCCTTCGAGATGCGGTGACGCGGTCAGAACCGGGCACAAGCAGGGCAAGGCCTGCGGCGACAGATCGAGCTTGTCGGCAGTTGGCCTGGCACCGATCCAATCAGGCAGGTCGACCGCATCATCGGCTTGGACGAACTTTTTGGACTCGATCGATCCGGACGGGTCGCCTGCACCGTCATCGGCATCGATCACTGCGCTGCTCAGGTTCGACGACTGTTGCTGGTCGGCAATGTCAACTTGCGCGACCACAGGCATCGCCATGCAGGCGAGCATCAGGGCATAGAGGAGGGCGGTAAACCAGCGGTGCATGATGCATGCATTCTACTTTTTTCTGGCCTCAGGCGTCGGCTGCCGATTGCAACAAGGGCGGACCCTCCTGGAGACAATCTGTTGGATGAGAAGTTGAGCGCGTTGCTTGCCGCTTGCTCTGAAGCCAGATCGCCCTGTCAAGCTGCGCAACATTGGTTATGGGCTCCGCTCGGCAAGGCCAGGATGGGTGCTCTGCTTCGTTCATGCTCGGGCCAGAGTCCCGATCCTTCGCCAGGCATAAGCGGTCCTCAGGACCGCCTATGTCCGGGCTCAGTCATCCGTCGTCGGCCCATGGCCGCCGCCTCCTTCTTTACTTCACTGCGCAGAACACCCACCCTGCCGTTGTCCCAGGCTGACCTGCGGGCAAACGAGATAGCGCGGAATGGAGCAATCGGTGAGCGACGCAGCGAATTCAGGGGAAATTACCGGGCGCGAGGTCGGCTTGCAGGTAAGACAGTTCTTCTGCGCTGAAGCCAGCGGCCTTGCGCGCCTCCAGATTGAAAGGTTTGCGCAGCCTTGGCGCGGCGAAGCGCTTGGCCAGTTCGGGGTAAATGGCGACCGGGTCGAGGCCACGCTCACGGCAGAGATTGCGGTACCAGCGGTTGCCGATCTCGACATGGCCGATCTCGTCACGCAGGATGATGTCGAGAATTTCGACCGCGCGCAGATCCCCGGCGCGGGCCAGTTTGGCTTGCAAGGGTGGCGTGGCGTCAAGCCCGCGCGCCTCCAAAGTTCTCGGCACCAGCGCCATGCGTGCCAACAGGTCACCGGCGGTGCGTTCGGCCATCGCCCACAGGCCGTCATGGGCGTCAAAGTCGCCATAGACATGGCCGAGGCTTTGCAGGTGCTGATGCAGCAAGCTGAAATGCAGGGCTTCTTCGGCCGCCACTTTCAGCCAGTCGAGATAGAACTCGCGTGGCATGCCGGCAAAACGCCAGATCACGTCGAGCGCCAGATTGATTGCATTGAATTCGATATGCGCGATTGCGTGCAGCAGCGCGGCGCGTCCTTCAAGCGTGAACGGCGAGCGGTTCGGCACCTGCAGCGCCGGCAGCAACAGCGGCTTCGGCGGCCTGCCGGGCAGCCCATCGGGTGCAAGCAACTGCCTTGCCGGATCCAAAGGCAGTCCGGCCATGACATCGGCGTAAAGCTTGGTTGCAGCGCTGACTTTTTCTGCCGGGTCGGTGAGGCAAAGGACTTGCAGCGCACGCGAACGGGTTTCCATCATCACTCTCTTCCTAAGCCTGGCGCAAAGCGTTTGATTGTGCCCCGCTAAACTGCATTGATTTGGGCTGGAGCAGCAATGGCAATTTATCAATTGGACGAGCGGATCCCTGAAGTCGACGAATCGGCCTGGGTTGCCGATAGCGCGCAGGTCATCGGCAGCGTGCATCTGGCTGAAGACGTCAGTATCTGGTTCAACACTGTGCTGCGCGGCGACAACGACCTGCTGACGATTGGCCGGGGCACCAACATCCAGGACTGCTCGGTCCTGCACACGGATACGGGATTCCCTTTGCGGCTCGGCGAAGGGGTTTCGATCGGACATCAGGTGATGCTGCATGGCTGCACCGTGGGGGACCATTCCTTGATCGGCATCGGCGCCGTGGTGCTGAACGGCGCTGTCATCGGCAAGCATTGCCTGGTTGGCGCTGGTGCCTTGGTGACCGAGGGCAAGGTTTTCCCCGATGGCTCGCTGATCGTCGGCAGCCCGGCCAAGGTCGTGCGCGAGCTGACGCCGGAGCAGATCGCCGGCTTGCAGTCAATTGCCCGGGGGTATGTGGTGAATTCGCGTCGCTACAAAGCCGGACTGAAGAAGATCAGTGAATGAGTGAGCTGCATAAATTCTTGTTTGAAGGGCTGCCGGTGCGCGGCTTGCTGGTGCGGCTGACCGACAGCTGGCGCGAGGTATTGAAGCGGCGCGAGGCGATCGGCGCCCATCCACCCGAGCTGCGCGCGCTGCTCGGCGAAATGGCCGCCGCTGCGGTATTGATGCAGTCGAACATCAAGTTCAACGGGGCCTTGATCTTGCAGGTCTTCGGCGACGGGCCGGTCAAACTGGCGGTGGCCGAAGTGCAACCCGACCTCAGCTTTCGCGCCACCGCCAAGCTGATCGGCGAGGTGCCAGCCGGTGCGCAGCTTGAAGCCATGCTGAACCTGCATGGTCAGGGCCGCTGTGCGATCACGCTGGATCCGAAGGATCGTCTGCCAGGCCAGCATCCTTACCAGGGCGTGGTGCCCTTGCATGGTGATCAGCGCGAGCCGCTGCAAAAACTCTCCGATGTGCTCGAACATTACATGTTGCAGTCCGAGCAACTCGACACCCGGTTGGTCTTGGCTGCCAATGATGAGATCGCTGCCGGATTGCTGATCCAGCGCATGCCGGCTCAGGGTGATGGCAATCTGGAAGGCAAGCTTGCACGCAACGAGGACGACATCGGCCTGTCCGATGCCTTCAACCGGATTGCCATCCTGAGCGCGACGCTCAAGCCTGAAGAGCTGCTGGGGCTTGATGCCCAGACCATCCTGCGCCGGCTTTTTTGGGAAGAGCAGGTGCGTTGTTTTGAGCCGCTGACGCCCCAGTTCGCCTGCAACTGCTCACGTGAGCGCGTCGGGCAGATGCTCAAGGGGCTGGGCCGCGAAGAGATCGACAGTGTTCTGGCTGAGCGCGGCGATGTGGAAATCGGCTGTGAATTCTGCGGCCTGCAGTATCACTTCGACCCGGTTGACGTCGGCGCACTGTTCGCGCCCGAGCTGGCAAGGCTGGGTGGCAGCGACAGGGTGCAGTAACCGGCTTTGCTGGCCGATTCGGGCTGAGCCGCCGTAGGCGTTAAACTCCGGCATTCTCAACGAGTGAGTGATTGCCAAACCATGATCAGGATCGCCATCGTCGATGACAACGCCATCATTCGAGCCGGCTTGCGCCAGTTCTTTTCCGAACACGCTGATTTTGTGGTGATTGCCGAGGCAGTCAACGGCCATGAGGCGCTTGACATTGTCCAGCGCGGCGAAGTCGATGTGCTGCTGCTCGACCTGTCGATGCCTGACCAGAGCGGCGTCGATGCGCTCGTATCGATCAAGTCGGCGGCACCCGATCTGCCGGTGGTGATCCTCAGCGGCTTTCCTGAAGCCCATTACGCCAACGCGATGA
>JBIKPD010000201.1:0-7082 GCA_044357665.1 Roseateles sp.
GGCCCGCTGCCGCATCGCCAGGTTCGGGAAGCCGGCCGCACCCAGCAGCGGCAGCATGACGTTTTCCAGCGCAGTGAAGGCGGTGATCAGGTAGTGGTACTGGAACACGAAGCCGATGCTGTGGCCTCTCAGACGAGTCAGCGCATGGTCCGGCAATTCGGTAGTTTCCTCGCCGCAGACCTGCAACGTGCCGCGGGTTGGACGATCGAGCAGGCCAACGATGTTCAGCAAAGTGCTTTTGCCGGAACCCGAGGGGCCCATCACGGCACAGAATTCGCCCTTGCAGAGCGTCAGGTTGATGCCATGCAGGACTTCGGTTTCGATCGGCTTGCCGACATTGAAGGCCTTGCGCACGTCCCGCAATTGCACCACCACCTCCTTGCCGGGGGCGGGATTGATTGCTTCAGCCACGGATCGCCACCACCGGGTCGAGCCTGGCCGCCCGCAGCGCAGGCGCCACCGCAGCCGCCAGGCCGGTCAACGTTGCCAACACCAGGGCGGCCGAGAACAAAACCGGATCGAAGACCAGCGGGAACAGCGTCGTGCCATCGGGGCTGCGGGCATAGGTTTGCCACAGCAGCAGCGCCAGCGCACCGATGGCGCAACCGGCCACCGCGCCGCCAAAGCCCAGCAGACCGCCCTGGGTGAGAAAAACACGCAGGATCTGGCCCTGCGAAATGCCCATCGCACGCAGGATGCCGATCTCGCGCGACTTCTGCACCACCACCACCACCAGCACGCTGGCGATGCCGAAGGCGACCGACAGACCGACAAAGAAGCGGATCGCCGTGTTGGCCGTGGTCTGCGCGCTGACGGCGGCAAAGAACTGCGCGCTGGTCTTGATCCAGCTGTCGGCCTGAACGCCGGTCTGCTGCGTGATGCGCTGGGCGATGTCCTCGGCGGCATAGACATCCTGCACCGTCACTTCGAGGCTGGAGACGCCACCGGGCAGGCCCAGCAGGCTTTGCGCGGTGTGCAAGGCGACAAAGGTATTGCGCAAGTTGGCGCCCTTGTTGCCGAGGTCAAAGACGCCGGTGATGGTCAATATGCTCGATGCGCCATTGGCGCTGTTCACACGCAATTTGTCGCCCACATCGACGCCCAGATCGCTGGCCAGTTCGGTGCCGATCAGCATGTCGGTGCCGTTCAGTCGGGTGCTGCCGCGCACCAGTTTTTCATTGATGTCGACGATGCGGAAATATTGCAGCGGCTCGATCCCGACCAGGCTGATGGCACGGCTGGCATTGCCGCGAACGGCCAGGGCCGAGCCGCTGGCCAGTGGCGAAACCACCAGTACGTCATTCATCCCGCGGATCTGTGCGGCCACCGCCTGCCATTGGTTGATGCCCTTGAGCCGCTGCAGGGGCGCTTGCACGATCGCGCCGTCGCTGCCGCGCATCGGCCGGGCGACTTCCTGCGGCGGCAGCATCTGGATATGGGCTTGCGCCGACAGCACGCGACGGATGAAGTTCGATTGCAGCCCGGCCAGCAGCGCCGACATGAAGACGATCACGCCGACGCCGATGGCCACGCCAGCGATGATGAACAGGGTCTGCAGGCGGCCTTCGCGCAGGAACCGGATCGCCACGATCCATTCGAAAGGCATCCAGCGGTTCAACATGGCCTCAACGCGCCCTCGCCCGGACTCCGGCAACGACTGCTTGCGAAGCGGGTATCACGGTCTCTCCCTCGCTGAGCCCCTCGAGCAATTCAACCCAGAGATTGCTGCGCAGACCCAGACGAACCATGCGCTTTTCGGTCCGGCCATCAAGCAGGCGCAGCACCCAGGGCGCTCCGCTGTCGATGTCATGGATCACGCGTGGCGACACCAGCAAGGCTTTGGGTCGCCTGGCAACTTCAATGTCGACCGAGACCGTCATGTCCTGCCTGAGCGTCGCGGGTGGATCGGCTACATCGAGTTTGACCTGGACCGCACCGGTCTGCAGATTGATGCCCGGGTTGATATAGGCCAGCCTGGCGGCAAACTGCTTCTGCGGATAGGCATCGGCCGAACTCAGGGCCGGCTGCCCGACAGCCAGCAGGCGCAGATTGCGCTCGTCGACTTCCACCACCAATTGAGTGCGCCCCTGCGGCGACAGCACCATCAGCACTTTGCCGGGTTGGACCACATCGCCAACCTCGACATTGCGACCGATCAGGACGCCGCTGAAAGGCGCTTTGATCTTTGTGTAAGCGGCGCGCGCATGGGCGGCCAAGGCGTTCTGTCTGGCCTCGAGGATGGCCGTCGAGGCGATTTCATGCTCGCTGCCGCTGGCCAAGGAACTGGCATAGAGCTTCTGCGCTGAATTCATCTGTGCGCCGGCCAGGGCAGCGGCCTTGCGGACCTCATCGAGCGCGGCATCGCCGATGAAACCCTGCGCGAACAGGGCCTGGTTGCGGCGCAAGGCAGCGTTGGCATTGTTCAGATTGGCCTCGGCCTGGCGCAGGTTCTGCTCAGCCACCGGCGACTGAACTTCGCGCAGTTGACGCAGGCGGGAATGAGCTTGCAGCACGGCCAATTCGGCCTGCCGCTCGACCGCGCCCAGTTCCACGCTGTCGAGCAAGATCAGCAACTCGCCAGCCTTGACGCTCTGCCCTTCAAGTACCGGGACAAGTCTGACGGTGCTGGTGATCTGCGCGCCGATGTCGACGCGGTGCGGCGCCTCGACATGACCGCTGGCGACCACCGATTGAACGAAATCCCGACGCACGACGGTCTCGACAGCGACTTCCGGGCCCTGCCACCAGCGCAATCCGAACCAGCACAGCAGCGCGATCGAAGGCAGGCCGAACAGGATCAGTTTGAAAGGGCGTGGAAGCCGGAGGCTCATCGTCATGCGGCTCGCTGGAGACTGCTGGGGACGGCTTCCAAGCCTGAAGGCTTGAAAGCGATCGGCAATTCTCAGCGTTCAGCCAGGGCCGGGCTTGACCGATGTCAACTATGGGAGCCAGGCCTCAGCAAGCCGGTCAGGAAAAATTCGGGGCCTCGACGCCGCCATCGACGCCAAGCACCTTGCCGGTGATCCAACTGGCCGCCGGCGAGAGCAGGAACAGCGCTGCGGCAGCGATGTCCTCGGGGCGGCCCAGCCGGGCCATCGGCGTCGTCTGCACCAGGCGCTCGCGCCGCTCCGGCGTCAGGTATGGCGCCAGGGCGGTGGTCTCGATCGTGCCGGGTTCGATCGCGTTGACTCGAATCTGCGGCGCATAGTCCTGTGCCAGGTTGCGCGTCAGCTGATTCAGTGCCGCCTTGGCCGCACCGTAAGCGCTGAAATGCTTTTGCGCATAGCGCGCCGCGGTTGAAGAGATATTGACCACCGCACCGCCGCCGGCCGCGCGCATCGAGGCGGCGACTTTCTGGGTCAGCAAAAAGGCCGGGGTGATATTGCCGGCCAGCACCTGGTTGAAAGCCGCACCGCTCATTTTTTCGGGGTTATTTGGGCCTGCGCCGCCGGCATTGTTGACCAGCAGATGGATGCCACCGAGCTGCGCTATCGTTTGCGCCACCAGTCGGTCGAGTTGCGCCTCGTCGCCAACATCGCAGGGCACGGCAATGGCGCGCCGGCCCATGGCGCGGATTTCGGCAGCCACCAGTTCCAGGTCGGACAGGGTGCGCGCCGCCAGCGCCACATCGGCTCCAGCACCAGCCAGCGCGAGCGCGCAGGCCCGTCCGATGCCCTTGCCCGCGCCTGTGACGATGGCGACCTTGCCTTGCAGTGAAAAAAGCGCGTTCATGCAGTTCCGATCGAAGTTTCATAGCGCTGCAACTCGACAACGAAATGGCGCCGCCAGCGCCAGACCAACAGCGCTGCCAGGGTGCCGAAAGTCAGCCCGATGATGATCAGCGACTGGCCGAGCTTGAGCGGATCCTTGAACCACAGGTCGGTCAGCGCGCCGGCCATCGGAATGCCCATGAAGGCGACGATGAAGATCAAAAGGTAGAGCAAGGCAGCGGCCTGGGCACGGAACTCGTTGACGGTGATCGCCTGGATCGCTGCTGTCACCGGGCCCAGCGCCATACCGGCACAAAACATCGCCGCCCAGACCAGGGCCATGCCCCAGACCACATCGCCGGCCATCTGGCTCAAGGCGGCTGCCGGGGTGGCCGCCAGGGTGGCGAGCAACAGCACCAGCAGCTTGCCGTCTCTATGGCCGCGGCGCTCCAATGCACCCGCCAGCCAACCGCCGAACAAGGTGCCTGGCGCCCCGGCGATCAAATAACCGAGGCCGAGCCAAACGCCCGCGGTGGTGCTGGGCAGTTGATGGGCCCGCTCGAAAGCGGTCGGCAGCCAGAAAGACAGCGCGACAAAGGGCAGAACAAACAAGGCATAGCCAAAATAGCAGACGCCATAAGCGCGCCGACGCGGGCTCAGATAGGCCATGAAGGCCTTGAAGCTCGGGCTGCCGCCAGCTTGCGCTTGGCGTATCGGCTCGCGCACCCGCAGCATCAACAAAAAGGGCAGGATGCCGACCAGGCCCAGGCCCAGCATCACCAGGCGCCAGGGCGCCATCGGCTCCCCACCCCAGCTCAAATGCGGCGCGATCCAGGGGCTCAGCGCCAGCAGGCCGGCGACCAGCACCGAAGCCAGCGCGTTGCCGATCGAGGCGGCGGCGGCAAAAATGCTCAGCGGTTGCGACAAACGCTGCGCCGGGAAGACATTGGCGATCATCGAGTTGGCGGCCGGGCCCAGCGTCGCATCGCCGACCGAAAGCAGCAACCTGGCCAGACAAAGCGTCCAGAAACCGATCGCCAACCCGCTGGCCATCGTCATCAAGCTCCAGCCGATCAGGCCGGCAATGATCAGCCATTTGCGGCTGAACTGGTCGGCAATGCGCGCCAGCGGCAGGCCGGCCAAGGCATAGAAAACGCCGGTGACCAGGCCGCCGATCAGGCCGGTCTGGGTGTCGTTGAGTCCGAGCTCCTGCTGCATCGGCGTGACCAGCAAGGTCATCGCAAAACGATCGATCTGCGCCATCACATTGCAAGCGGTCAGGGCCAGCACCAGGTACCAGGCATGGGGATAGCTGCTTGGCTGCGCCTCGGATTGTTGCGGGCTGTTCACGCGGTCGCTCAGTTCGTCACCGCGGCGCGGATCATCTGGGTGAAGCCTTCGCTATAAGGCGGCAACATGCCCCATTCACGCCTCGGGTCATGGGCGCCGGCTTGGTAGACCGAGCGCGCATGGCTGAAGGCCAGAAAGCCTTCGCGGCCGTGGTAATGGCCCATGCCCGATGCGCCGACACCACCGAATGGCGCGTCATGCAGGGCCGGGTGCATGGTCACATCGTTGACCGAGACGCCGCCCGACAGGGTATGGCCGAGCACCCAATCCTGCTCGGCCTGATCCTGGCCGAAGTAGTAAAGCGCCAGCGGACGCTCGCCGGCATTGACCGCCGCGACGGCTTCGGCCATGTCGCTGTAGCGATTGATCAGCAAGGCGGTGCCGAAGATTTCATTGCGCGCAATCTCGCTATCGGCCGGGGCGTCGAGCACCAGGCGTAGCGGCATGCGGCGCTCGGCCACAGCGGCCTCGCTGGGCCAATCGCCGGCCATCACGATGCGGGCGCCGCGCTGTGCGGCATCGGCCAGATAGGCTTCGACACGGGCGAAATGGCGTTGATTGACCGCCGCGACCAGATCCGGGTTGCCGGCGATGGTTGGAAACAGGCCGGCGTAGAACGACTGCAAGGCGGCGACCAGTTCATCGCATTGCGATTCATGCACCCAGATGACATCGGGTGACACGCAGAGCTGGCCCGAGTTGGCCGCCTTGCCCACCGCGATCCGTTCAGCGGCATTGCGGATGTCGGCGCTGCGCCCGATCAGCACCGGCGACTTGCCGCCCAACTCGAGCGTCAAGGGCACCAGATGTTCGGCTGCGGCACGCATCACCTGCTTGCCGACGCTGGTCGAGCCGGTGAAGACCAGATGGTCCCAGGGCTGGGCCGAAAAGGCCGCAGCGACATCAGGGCCGCCGCAGACCACGGCGAGTTCGCTGGCATCAAAACGGGCGGCGACCAGGCGCTCGACCAAGGCCGCAGTTTGCGGCGCCAGTTCCGAAGGCTTGAGAATGGCCGAATTGCCCGCCGCCAGCACCGAGGCCAGCGGCGAAAACAGGGTGAACAGCGGTGCGTTCCAGGTGCCGATGATGCCGATCACGCCCTTGGGCTGGTATTGCACCCAGGCGCTGGCACCGAACTGGTCGAAAGGCGCCACGCTGGGCCTGCTCTCGGCCGGCAGCCAGGCTACGAAGCTGTCGCGCGCATGTTTGAGCGAAGCCAGTGATCCCAGCACATCGTTCATCATCGAAAAAACCGCGGGTCTGTGGCCGAAGTCGGCAGCCATCGCGGCGCAGAGCTCATCGGCATGCTCGACCAGCAGGTCGATCACTTTTTGCAGCCGATCGCGGCGCAGTTCAGCGCTGACCGGGCCGGCAGCGACGAAGGCAGCGCGTTGTGCAGCCAGCAGGCCGGGAATTGATTCAGTCGTGGAGGCAGCCATCTTGGGTCCTGTAAGGTTTTTTCCGGCGCTGGGCCAGCCAGCGGGATGATGTTGATGCGGGAAGGTAGCGCCGCAAAGCTTTGGCTTCGTCGTCCAAAGGGACGATACCGGCTCAGGTCAGCCTGACCGAAGCAGCCGCATATTCCTTGGCCCAGCGGTAATCGGCCTTGCCGGCTGGACTGCGCTGCACCTTGGCAGCCAGGTAGACCGCCCGCGGCAATTTGTAGGCGGCCAGGTGTTGGCGACAGATGCGGTCGAATTCAGCCAGCGAGAAGTTCTCGCCCTCCTGCAACTCGAGCACCGCAGCGACTTTCTGGCCCCAGCGCTCATCGGGCATGCCGACGATCAGCACATCGCGAACCGCCGCATAGCGCCTCGCGGCGACTTCGACTTCTTCGGGGAAAACCTTTTCGCCACCGGTATTGATGCATTCGGAACCGCGGCCGAGGACGACGATGTCGCCGTTGGCGTCGATCCTGGCCTGGTCGCCGGTGAGGACCCAGAGCCGGCCTTCGATCGTGACGAAGGTCTCGGCGGTCTTGACCGGATCGCCGTAATAGCCGATCGGCGTGTTGCCGCTGCG
>JBIKPD010000202.1:0-7067 GCA_044357665.1 Roseateles sp.
CGAAGATATGGGCGTGCTTGGCGTCCGAGATGCGGTAATTGAACTCGGTCACGCTGCGTGGTCCGAGCAACTCGCAAAAACGCTTGAAGCTGCCCCTTGCTTCGGGGATGGTGATTGCAAACAGGGCTTCGCGGTTCTCGCCGACTTCGGCGCGCTCGGCGACGAAGCGCAACCGGTCGAAATTCATGTTCGCGCCGCAGGTGATGGCGATCAGGGTCTGGCCCTTGCAGCCCTGCTCGGCCACATATTGCTTGACTGCCGCCACACCCAACGCGCCCGCAGGCTCGAGGATGCTGCGGGTGTCTTCGAACACATCCTTGATGGCAGCACAGACGGCATCGGTGTCGACAACCACGAAGTCATCGACCAGCGCCTGCGTGATCCGGAAAGTTTCCTCGCCGACCCACTTGACTGCGGTGCCGTCCGAAAACAGGCCGACATCGTTCAGCAACACGCGTTTGCCCGCCCGCACCGAGCGCAGCATCGCGTCTGAATCACGGGTTTGTACGCCGATCACCTTGATCTCGGGCCGTACGGCCTTGATATAGGCGGCCACACCCGAAATCAGCCCGCCGCCGCCGATGGCGACAAAGATCGCGTCGATCGGCCCTTGGTGCTGGCGCAGGATCTCCATCGCGATCGTGCCCTGGCCGGCGATCACATCCGGGTCATCAAACGGGTGGACGAAGGTCAGCCCGAGCTCGGCCTCGAGTTCGATCGCCCGGCCATGGGCATCGGTAAAACTGTCGCCATGCAGCACCACTTCGCCGCCAAGTGCCTGAACGGCGTCGATCTTCAGCTTGGGCGTGGTGACCGGCATCACGATGACGGCCCGGCAGCCAAGCTTCTTGGCCGACAGCGCAACACCCTGGGCATGGTTGCCGGCCGAAGCGCAGATCACGCCGCGGACGAGCTGCTCCCGGCTCAGGTGCACCATCTTGTTATAGGCGCCGCGCAACTTGAAGCTGAAGACCGGCTGCTCGTCCTCGCGCTTCAGGAGCACCTTGTTGCCGATTCGCTTTGACAGGCTGCGCGCCGGCGTCAGCGAGCTTTCGATCGCCACGTCATAGACACGGGCATTGAGGATTCGCTGCAGATAGCTGTTGTTGCTGGGCAGCATGGCCGGTAGATCGGCCTCGCTTGCCTTGGGCTTGCTGATCTTGCTGCGCGCGGGGCCGGTCATGAAAGTTCTCCAATGCAAGACTTTTGCAGCCCCGCATGATAGTTGAGGGCAAAAAAAACCCGAGCTTTTGCAAGCTCGGGCTATGAATCCACCATGGAGGCGGTGGAGGAGACAATCGGTACGGATTATTGCAGAACAAACATCAACGTATGGACGCTATTCTAGCCTCAAGTTATGCTGCGCTGCAATATGCTTTTTGCCTGATTCTTGCGAATTCCAGGTGATAAATGTGAATTTGGTGATTATCAAGGAGCTGAGGGATGGAATGCACGATCAACTGGATGGGCAGCGAGGGCATGGCCTTCCAGGCCGAAACCGGCAGCGGTCATCAGCTGATGATGGACGGCGCGGTCGAGGGCGGTGGTCATAACCTGGCGCCGCGGCCGATGGAGACGGTGCTGGCCGGCACTGGCGGTTGCACCGCCTATGACGTGGTGCTGATCCTCAAGCGCGGTCGCCATGATGTGCGCGGCTGCCAGTTGGTGCTCAAAGCCGAGCGGGCGGCGACCGACCCCAAGGTTTTCACCGCCATCCATATGCATTTCGTCGTCAGCGGGCGCGGGCTCAAGCAGGAAGTGGTCGAGCGCGCCGTGGCCATGTCGCATGAAAAATACTGTTCGGCCAGCATCATGCTGGGCAAGACTGCGGCGATCACGACCTCGGTGGCGCTGCTCGAGGTCTGATCCGGTTCGGCTCAGACGTAATGCGCGGTCCTGGTCATCACCCGGGCTGCCAACTTCATCAAGCCTTTGACCGGCGCCGGTAATGGCGCCGCGCCGGCGGCCGTTGCCTCTTCGGCATGGCGGGCTTCTTCCAGTTGCATCTGCGCGACGATGGCGCGCGACGCCAGGTCTTCTTCGGGCAGGCGTTGCAGGTGGCCGGCCAGATGCTGTTCGACCTGCTTTTCGGTTTCGACCACAAAGCCCAGGCTGATGCGGTCGCCCGCCAGGCCGGCCAGGCAGCCGATCGTGAAAGCGCCGCCATACCAGATCGGCGTCAGCAGGCTGGTGCGCCCGCCAAGCTCTTGCAGGCGCTCGCGGGTCCAGGCCAGATGATCGAGCTCTTCTTGAGCGGCCTGTTCGAAATGCCGCCGCAATTCGTGGCTGTGGGTCATCAAGGCCTGCGATTGGTAGAGCGCCTGCGCGCAGACCTCGCCGACATGGTTGACCCGCATCAGTGCCGCTGACAACTGCTGCTGCTTTGGCGTCAATTTCTGGCTGCCCTCAGTCTTGGGGATCGGGCGCACTGCCGCCGGCTTGCCGAAGATGGTCTTCAAACCATGGTCTACGCTGACCAGCAGTGCATCGAATCGGCTAAGTCCTGGGTTCATGGAAATTCTCGCTGGCTGGCATGGACCCGAGTCTAAGGATGCTCTGCATAACTCAACTCGAGCGGGTGCGGTGCGGATCGGGATGGGATGCAAGGCACATTTTGCGGCCAATAGTCCGTGCTATTGGCAATAAATGCAACGCCGCAGACCGCCCGAGGCCGCGCTAGCACAAGCCGAGAGGGGTTATGCAGAGCATCCTAAGGGAGCGTAAGCGTTGGGGGAACTGTCCGAAAACCCAATTCGCGATATGACAGATTTGTGATTGGGCGCGAATCGTTGCACGCTGACAACGGTAATCCTTGATTCGGTGCGGATCTGCCCAAAAAAGGTGAAAGGGATGTTTCAATCTGGCTGTTGCCATCGAGTGGCAGGTTTCTATGGTCGAAACCGGCGCACCGATTTTGGCTCCCCCCTTGAAATTTATAGGAGTATCGAATGAAGAAAACAATCGTAGCCTTGGCCGTTCTCGGCTCATTTGCCGGTGTCGCTGCAGCCCAATCGTCGGTGACCTTGTTCGGTATTGCCGACGTGGCAGTTCGTCATGGCATGTCCAGCGGCAAAACCAAGAATACGGTCGATAGCGGCGGCTTGAGCACCAGCCGTTTCGGTGTGCGCGGTCAAGAAGACCTCGGTGGCGGCATGAAGGCCAGTTTCTGGCTCGAATCGCAGGTCGACGTTGACAGCGGTGGCGCCGGTTCTGCATTCTGGGCGCGTCGCTCGACGGTCAGCCTGTCCGGTTCATTCGGCGAGGCCCGTCTGGGCCGCTTCAAGTCCAGCGAGCGCCTGTTGTTCGAGGCCTTCGATCCTTCAAGCACGACCGGTATCGGTTCAACCGCAGCGTTGGTCAACCGTCTGGGCGCCCAGACAGCAGCAGCAGGCGGCATTGCTGTCGACCTGAGCCGCTTCAACAATCTGGTCACTTATATCCTGCCAGGCAATCTGGGCGGTTTCTATGGTTCGGTTGACCAGTCGTTCAGCGAAGGTGTTGACGGCGCGAAAATGAGCAGCGCCAGCATCGGTTTCAAGGCCAGCGGTTTTGATATCTCGTCCGGCATGTCGACGACCAATGCCAAGGGTCTGAAGTTCAAGATGGCGACGACCGCCGGTTCTTATGACTTTGGTGTCGCCAAGGCTGTGCTGATGTACACGACGAATTCGTTCGGTGCTCCGGCTCAGAAGCAAGTGACCGGCGCAGTGATCGTTCCGTTTGGCGCGCACAAGTTCTATGCCACGTACACCAAATCGACTGCAAATGCTGCTGCCAGGCTGATCGCGGGTGTCGGTGATGCTACGCATATGGCGCTGAGCTACCAGCACAGCCTGTCCAAGCGTACTGCGATCTATACGACTTACGCCAAGATCACCAACACGGGTCTGGGCAGGTTCGCGGTCGGCGGCTCGCCTGATGTTACCGCCGGTCAAAGCTCAAGCGCTTATGACGTGGGCGTCAGGCACAGCTTCTAAAGGGCTGGACGAGGCTCAGGCCTCGTCGACCGAAAAACCGACTTGAACGCAGATTCAGGCGGTTTTTCTCCCGAATCGTTCAATGGTTGCGGTGACAAAGTAATTGTGTGTTGGTTGCCGACAACAGAATGATCGCTTCGATGGAACAGAAGAATCACAATCCACTATCAAGATTTTTTAATGGAGATACATATGAAAAAGATTTCCCTGGTTTTGGGCCTGTTGGCCGCTGGTATTACTTCAGCCTACGCCCAGTCGAGCGTCACCATCGGCGGCATCGTCGATGCGGCTTTTCAGCATAAAACCAATGCCGGCGCCACCGCTGCGACCCGCGGTGATTCGCTCAACTCGGTGATCCCTGGCGGCATGTCACAAAGCCGGTTGAACTTCAACGTGGTTGAAGACATGGGCGGCGGACTGAAGGCTTTGGCCAATCTCGAGCATCGCATCTTGGTCGATAACGGCACAGCGGGTTCTAGCAATTTCTGGCAACAGTCATGGGTTGGCCTGCAGTCGAATGATTTCGGCCGCATCTCCTTGGGTCGTCAGTTCAACGTACTGTTCGATGCGATGACGTCGACCTATGCGTCGTACAAGTATTCGCCTTATGTCGAGCCCTTCAAGCCGGAAATCGGCATGACGCTCGGTGCGCGTAACGACAATATGGTCAAGTACCTGATCACTGCTGGTGGTCTGGCTGCCGAGTTCCAGGTCAGCGCTGCTGAAAGTGCCGCTAACACCTCAGGTGGCCAGGGCAAGTCGATGGGTGGCTTCCTGAAGTATTCTCAAGGCGAATTCGCCGTGGTCGGCGCCCATATGGCATTGACCGACTTTGCGACAAACAAGAAGGTCACGCAAACCAACTTCGGCGGTTCCTACACCAGCGGGCCGTTGTATCTGTCGGCAGCTTATGGCAAGACGGCATTTGACCGCGGCTTCGGCGTCAATCCTACAACCGGGGTCTCCGCGCTGAACGGAGCACTCGCGAGTGGTACCGGTGCTGCATTGAACGCAAGTGCTGGTACTGCCGCTCTTCTGACTGACAACCGCACGATGATCCAGTTCGGCGGCACTTACCAAGTGACCAGTGCTTTGAATATCGGCGCGAACTACTGGAATGTCAAGCAGAACGGCGTAACTGCAGCGACTGGCGACGGCACGCAGAAGCTGATGAATGTGGTGGCTGACTACGCTTTCTCCAAGCGGACCGAGGTCTATGCTCACTTCGACCATACGGTTCTGGGCGGCAATCTGACTTTTTCCAATACAGCGACCAAGCGTGACGATTTCACCGTGGGTGTGCGTCACCGTTTCTGATCGATCTTCAAGCCTGACCGGGCGGCTATCCGTCCAGTCGGTTTGAATTGCGGGCCGCTTCATGCGGCCCGTTTTCATTTCTGCCGCTGTCGCAGGAATCACTGCGCTGAAACTATGATGGCCCGATTCCTGGCTTTTTGGGCCAGAGGCTAGACCCGCCAAAATGAGTCCTTCGACAAGCTCAGGACGAGCGGAACTTGCCCAAACCCTGTTGATGCTTCAACCGCCATTGCGGATACCTACGAAGGTTTGATCCCGGACATGCTAGTTTTCATCATCCGCAGGCTTGCCCAGGCGGTCATCGTGATGCTCACGGTGGCATTCGTCTCTTTCCTGCTGTTTCAATATGTTGGTGACCCGGTCACCAGTCTGCTGGGCCAGGATGCGACCCAGGAGCAGCGCGTGGCGCTGCGCCATGATCTGGGGCTTGATGCCCCCGTGCCGGTGCAGTTCGGACGTTTCATCGGCAATGCCTTGCAGGGCGAGTTCGGGCTCAGCCTACGCCAGGGCCGCAAGGTCTCGAGCCTGATCGTCGAGCGCCTTCCCGCGACGCTCGAGTTGTCGCTGGTGGCCGGCCTGATCGCCTTGCTCGTGGGCATCCCGCTGGGCGTTTACGCGGCGCTGCGGCGCGGTCGGGCCAGCTCGCAGTTGTTGATGATGTTCTCGCTGCTCGGCGTCTCGCTGCCCACCTTCCTGATCGGCATCCTGCTGATCCTGGTGTTCGCGGTCTGGCTGAAATGGCTGCCCAGTTTCGGGCGCGGCGATGTGCTTGCATTCGGCAGCTGGACCACCGGTCTGCTGACCCTCGATGGCTTGCGCCATGTGCTGCTGCCGGCGATCACGCTGTCGGTGTTCCAGCTGACGTTGATCATGCGGCTGGTGCGCTCGGAAATGCTCGAAGTGCTGCGCACCGACTACATCCGCTTTGCGCGCGCGCGTGGCCTCAGCGATCAGGCGGTCTACTTCGGTCATGCCTTGAAGAACACGCTGGTGCCGGTGATCACCATCACCGGCCTGCAACTCGGCTCGCTGATCGCCTTTGCCATCATCACCGAGACCGTGTTCCAGTGGCCCGGCATGGGCCTGCTGTTCATCCAGGCGGTGCAGTTTGCCGACATCCCAGTGATGGCTGCCTATTTGTGCCTGATCTCCTTGATCTTCGTCGTCATCAATCTGGCGGTCGATCTGCTTTATTTCGCGGTCGATCCGAGGTTGCGCATCGAAGGCAAGGTGCAATGATGCAAGCCAATGAGAAACCCGACTCGATGACTGTCCGACCAGATCCCGCGCCAAGCGCCTTCAGGCGTTTCCTGGACGGCGATGTCTGGCATTCCTTCTGCAGTTCGCCAGTGGCGATACTGGCGGCCTTGATCGCCTTCACCTGCATCTTCTGCGCGCTGTTCGCTGATCTCGTCGCGCCGCACAACCCTTTTGATCTGGCCTCGCTGGAGCTGATGGATTCGCGCCTGCCCCCTTCATGGATGGAGGGCGGCAGCCGCAACTATTTGCTCGGTACCGATGACCAGGGCCGCGACTTGCTGTCGGCGTTGATGTATGGGGCACGCATCTCGCTCTTCGTCGGGCTGGCCTCGGTGTTGCTGTCGATGCTGATCGGCGTCAGTCTGGGCTTGCTGGCAGGTTTTGTCGGCGGCAAGGTCGATGCCTTCATCATGCGCATCTGCGATGTGATGCTGTCCTTCCCGTCGATCCTGGTCGCGCTGCTGATCGACGGCGTCGGCCGCGCGATCTTTCCGAACGCGCATGACTCGCTGG
>JBIKPD010000273.1:0-5600 GCA_044357665.1 Roseateles sp.
CGCTGAGTCGTTCAACTCGCGACCGCGACCGCTGGCATCGGCGGTAGCCGGCGATCTTCCTTCGATGAAGGTCTGCTGTCAGGCGTGACGGACCTATCCGGGAAGGTCCGCTTGGGGTCGTTTGCTGGCAAACACGAACGGCAGGTGACCGGCACCGAAAATCACGCAATTGGGCTGCCGCATTGCGGGCATTGGTGGGCGACTCTTTACGCTGCACTGCCGAGATACGCCGCGCTCCGTTCCTGACATTCAGCCCGAGCGGCGGGTTCCGAGAAAGATGTCGGGCTGGACCAGACTGTCAGGCGACGCTCGACTCTCGGAACAGCCCGCTCCAGACCGGTCGTTCAGGTATGCCTTGGAAGGTCGGCAATGTGGCACCAGCTTCGGCAACTCGAGCACTTGCACCCGGCCCACAACGGTATTTGGTGAACGACAGCTTCCTGGCGGTTCCGCAACAAGCACTTGTCGGCCGCAACCTTATGGCGGTCACAGAAATGAGCCACGCAAGCATGAGTAGGCAAAGGCATCCGCGCACGACGGACCCAGTTCCTGGGCTGCCCAGGCAGAGAAATCCCTGTCTTGACCGGCCAGGCGTGCCGGACGACCTCCAGTCGCCGCGCGTGGAATTCGCGGCATGAAACGAGCGAAGTCACCGTTACGGCCATCTGCCGCTAGGCGCATCCCGCACCGGGTCGGGCGGGGCCAAACACCACAACGCGCCAGCGGCCGCCCAGGCCAGCGCCACGCTGATCGCTGCCCACTGCAACTGGGACTGGGGCGTGTCATAGGTCTGACCCAAGACCAGTGCCGTGGACGAGATGCTGGCATGCATCAACACCGAAAGCAGAAGGCTGCCACGTGTGTGGCAATACACCACCGTCAGAACCAGCGACCATGCGCCGAGCAAGCCCGGCCCCAACAGCAGAAGCAGCGCCCAGAAAGCCGGCCCCTGTCCGGCTATGCCGAAGTAATCGGCATAGCCGTGCCACAGGCCTCCCCATACCAGGCCCACGAAGAGCGCGGAGCGCAGCGGCGAATGGCAGCGCAGCAGATGCGGCAGCAGGAAGCCGCGCCAGCCGAACTCTTCCATCAGACCGGCTCCCAGCCCCAACGCCAGGCCCGGTAGCAACAGCGCCGCCATGCCGGCCGCGCCGACCTCCGCGCCTGCCAGCCAGCGCAGCACAGGTGTCAGCGCCGTTACGGCGGGAATTAGCAGCAGCGCCCACCACCAGCGGCCGGCGTGGATGTCGACGAGCTGGCCGCCAACCCGAGCCAGCCCGGCACGGCCGCTTGTCAACGCTGTCAGAGACAGGCCCGCCAGCGAGGGGCCAAGTCCGCCCACACCGGCGATGACGAAGGCGATGGGCGGTGGGTGGTTCAGCAGGCCGCCGCGGCCGCCGCAGAGGAAGAGCAGCGACCAGATCGACCATGACCAGGCCATCGTGAGCACGATGAACGCGGCCGCCGGGTGGCGTTGTCCCCAATTGCAGGGCCCCGGCATTGCCGGCGTCGGCGCCTCCCTGTGGTCGGGGCCGTGGCCAGAGGGGAGCATCTCCAAGGCTTCTTCCTTCGATGACGGCGCGACTCAGAGCAGCGGCTACAGCGTGATGAACGCCAGCGGCGCAGCGTGACCAGGCCAACCGCGTGACTCGATCGGTGCTTGGCGTGGCCCTCCGCCACGATCTCCAGATCCTATTCGCCCTAAGGCAGATCGCCGAAGCTGAACACTGGGGCCCTGGCGTGGTCGTGACCATCCATCAGCCGGCGCAGTGTGCTGAGCGCACATCATTTCGAACTGCTCCTGCTCGAACTCGAAGCGCGTACCCGCAGCCACGTCCGTGCCACTGAGCGTGAGGTAACCGCGGCCGGGCCCCTTGGCGGGATCACCGAAAGTGATTCCCTCGAACAGCAGCTCGTCGAAACTGTCGGCCAGCAGATCGGAGCGCCCCGAAAAAGGCGACCGCTGGCGTGGCCAGTGGGTGGTGTTGAACAGCCGCCGCGTGAAGTCGGCCTCGATGTCGCGGTGCGGGAAGCGCTGATTGAAGTCGGCGAACAGCCCCGCCATGCCCATCAGCGCCAGCGTCGGCGCATAGACCGGCGACACCAGCGCACCCAACGTGTGCAGGATGGCCAGCACTAGGAGCGACAGCGCCACAACGGCAAGCGCATACCAGCGCAACTCTACGCGCCAGCGCTTCATGCGTGCCCACATGGCGCGCAGGCCGGCCTTGCCTTCCTCGAGTGCCGTCAGCGCGATGGCGACCAGCCCCGGCGCGAACAGCATGGGCAGGGCCATAATGCCCACCTCGGCGGGCGTGGGTGACGATCCGGAATCGGCAAGCCCCTCGACGACCCCTAGGACGCCGCCCCAGACCAGGGCATATGCCAGGACAAAGTAGCTGGTCAGTGGGTAGTGGCGAAGGATGGTCTCGGACCTCACAACCCACGTCCCCGAGGTCGAAGCCTGCCGGCGGCGGCAATCCGATGCCGACGTGCAAACTGCATCGCGATCTCTGCGCAAGGCAACATGGGACTTCAGCGCAGCCTCCGAGCCGCAGCATCCACCGTCACCTCGATGTCCTCGAACTCCGCATATGCGTACTCGCCGCTGGGTGCCGCGTACCGGGCCTCGCCGCGCGACGCGAGACGGTAGGGCCCCTGCGATCGATACGCTCCGACCGGCGTGGACCAGCGCTGCGGTTGCAGCGTCACGCCGTCGGCAGCCAGCGCGGGGCGGTCATCGGACCAGAAGTTCGCGAGCGCACCCGTGGCGTCGAACACCAGCGCGGCGCGCACCTCGTTGGGGCCGTGGGTGAAGATCGCTTCGACCTGCTGGTCGTCGATCTGCCGCCAGCGGATGGCTGGATCGATCAAGGCTGCCGGCGCCATGATGGCCATGTCGTTGAGCACGGTGACCGTCTCCGTTCGCGTCAGCGCTGGCCCTTTCAGGTCGACGACGGGAAACGTCGACAGCAGCTTGATTCGCATGCTGGCGCCATCCTCGGCGTAGGCATGCAGGCCATCAAGAGGTAGACCCGAGCGGGTGGCCTGCATGAAGAAGTAACGCCGCGGCGGGTTTAAGAAACTGTGCTGCTCGGCGGTGAAGGGCATCCATGGCGCGTCTGCGGCGCCGCGGATGCGCCCGATCATTCGCACCCGAAAGGACTGCAACCTCAGCTGCCCAACGACGCCGGCAAACCGCAGGTAGCGCTGCACGGGCGCCGGAAGCGGCGCGAGATCGGCGTCGGTGATGGCCAATGTGGGTTGCGCCGGCAAGCCGTCGCGGGCCATCGAGGCGCGTCGCGTGTACTCCGCACGCAGGCCGAAGGGCCCCCACGCAAAGGCACCGTAGGCGACCGCCATCAGCACGACCACGTTCGCGAAGGTGCCGAAGCGCGCGTCGCTCCATGACGCGACGATCGCCGCCTGCGAAACGACGAGGCCGACGCCGCCGATGACCCAGAACATGCGTGGAGCGGCCCACAGCGCCGCGGCAGCGGCCAGTAGCAGCAACGTGGCGAGCAGCCAGACCAAACCCATCGGACGCGAGATCGGAATTGCGAGTTGAGGCAGCTCCGCATACCCGAAGGCCTTGGCGAAGCCCATCAGATGGATCAGCGCGTGGACGATCAGTACGAAAGCGAGGGCGAAACGCATGGGCAGACATCAATGTGCGGCGTGGGATCTCGCGGTGACGGCTCAGACGAGCACTGCCTGGACGGGTCGTCGCAACGATGGAGGCAGCGTCGGTCCCCGTCCGAAGCGGATCACCAGATCCGGCCGGGTACGACCCAGGCCGATTGCCTCGGCGAACTTCGGCCGCAGCGACGCCACCTCCACGGGCATGTTGACGTGCGCGGTGCGGATGCCCAGCACCGTGGCCTGCAGTGCAAAACGTTCGTAGGCCCGGCCGACCTCGACCCAGTGGGCCTTGTCCGCCGTCGCGCCGGCGAACACCGCGACACCAGCCGAAGTTCGCAAGTGCTTGACGTACTTCTCGTTCTCGGCCTTCGGCGTGAAGAAGAAGCTGAACATCAAGCCACCCAGCCAAGCCGGAACTTCCGGGTTGCCGGAAGACTTGCTGAACAGGCCATCGCCCAGGCGCACAGCATCTGCGCCGTTGAAGCGAATCCAGGCTTTTAGTTCGTCGACAAAGGCCTTGTCGTTCATCTGCGCGGTGTTACCCTGCACCACGAAGTCGAGCACGTTCTCGAGCGCGGGCCGATCGGTCAGCAACTGCAAGCGGACGCGGTCAGACTTGGCCGCCGTCTCCAGGCGAGCCAGATCGCCAGACGCGATGGGCTTGCCGTCGAACTCGGCGCGCGTTGACTGCCGCGCGGGAATGGCGTTGAAAAGCTCCGTCACCTCAGCGGCCGCTTTGGAGAGCGTGATGCGGACTGCACCCCGGGCCTCGTCGAACTCGGCCTCACCGAGCAAGCCGTGTACGAGCGCGGCCTGGATCAGGTTCTCTGCCGCGCAGCCCAACGAGACATACAAGTGATGGTCGTCGGGATCGACCGCCGGGCACCGGCGCGAGAGGTCCGGAAGAATCGTGATCGCTTCCTTAGTCAGCGCGAACTTCCAGCACTGTGTGTTGTGGCTGGAGGGTGCGAGCGTGGCGTAACGCACGAGTTCGGTGCGCAGGGCTGTTCCTTGATCGCGCTGCAACGGACCGACGCGCCAAGTCTGTTGCACCGCGGACTGGTAAGCCGCGTCACCGTCGCTGGACGTGCAGCTGGCCAAGCTTCCGGTGGCCACCAGCGCTCCTGGCAGCAGTTGGCTGAATTGACGACGGCTCAACATAGGTTCTGTGGGCGAGTGCGCTGCAAGCCATCACTCTAGGCAAGTGAGGGTCGTGCCGCCTTGATCGCCGTCAACCAGCCGCGTGTTCAGTTCAACCGATGACAAGCAGGTGCAGGCCCAATGGCTGCGTTGGATGTATCCCGGCAACCCCGGGTGACGGTTGCCGACCGGCCATGGCGCCGACCGGGTCATCGGGCCGCGCCGGGCCGAACCGCCGCCTACCGGATCTCGCGGACGAAGCGCTGCACCTCGTCGGCCACGGCCTCGTCGCGCCCGAGCCAGAGATGGCCGCCGTCGGGGTGAATCACAAGGCGCGCCTGCGGCAGCTGGGCGGCGATGTCGCGCGCGGTCTGCGCGGTGCCGAAGCGATCGTCCTCGGTCGAGACGATGAGCACCGGCATCGCCAGCCGCGTGAAATCTATCCGCGCCGGGTGGCCGGCCTGCTGGCCGTCGTTCAGCAGGCCGCGCACGCGCGCGGAGATCGGCAGCAGATCGCGCAGCACGGTGAAGGCGCGCTCGCGCTCGGCCGGCGTCACACGATCGAGCAGCGCAGGATCGGTGGCCAGCAAGGTGCCGATCAGCGTGCGCGGCATCGTCTGCTCGGCCAACCAGAACAGCAGGTCGGAGCTCAGCAGTCGGCGCACCAGCCACGCCTGCAGAGGGGTGAACTCGACCGGATCGCGGTCGCGCACATTGGCCGCTGGCACCAGTAGCACCAGGCCGGCACAGCGCGCGGGGTGCCGCAGCGCGAACTGGCTGGCGCTCAGCGCGCCAGCCGAACCGCCGGCCACCACGAT
>JBIKPD010000203.1:0-7052 GCA_044357665.1 Roseateles sp.
CACCTTCAATTTCTCGGCCACTGACCATGGCGGCCTGACCAGCGATGCCTTGGTGATGATGATCGCAACGCCACAGGGCTGGCGCCTGGCGGACTACGAAAAATAAAGCCCTTCGTACCGGTCCTCGCGCAAGATTTATGGATTTTTCCGTCATTCCTCAGTTCGTTTCCGGCGGCGTTACCGTTGGCGCCGTTTACGGCCTGATCGGTGCAGGGTTCAGTCTGGTGTTCAAGGCCAGCAAAGTGGTCAATTTTGCGCAGGGAGAATTTGTAGTGCTGGGCGGCCTCACGGCGTATTCGCTGATGGCGTTGTTCGGCTCGGGCAGCCTTTCAACCGCCACGGCGATCGGCGCGACATTCGCCTTGATCGTCGGGCTGGCGGCCTTGCTTTTCCTGGTGCTGCGGCAGGCTCGTCCGGGCAGCAGCGATTTCACTTACGTGATGGTGACGCTGGCCGTTGCAATCGCCGTGCGCGGTGGCGCCGGATTGCTGTGGGGCACGGAGTACAAAACCTTCAAGCTGTTCCCGCGCGGCTCGGTGAACCTGCTCGGCGCGGTGATGACTTACGGCGCCCTGATCACGCTTGCCGTGACGTTTTTGGTTTCCATCGGGCTGTGGATCGTGCTCTACCGTACGCGGATGGGCAAGGCCCTGCGCGCCTGCGCTGACAACCCGGCCGCGGCGCAAACCGTCGGCATCGATCCAAAGCGCATGGTGCTTTATGCCTATATGGGCAGCGGCTTGCTTGGCGCGCTGGGTGGTGTGCTGTTGACGCCCAGTCTCATGATGTCTTACGACAACGGCGTGATCCTCGCGCTGAAAGGTTTCACCGCTGCCGTTGCCGGTGGCCTCGCAAATCCCTTCGGTGCGATTGCCGGCGGCGTCGTCATCGGCATCATCGAAGGCCTGGGCGTTGGCATGCTCTCTTCGGATCTGCAGAATGCCTATGCCTTCATCGCGCTGCTCGTCGTGCTGGCTGTGCGGCCGCAGGGTCTGTTCGGCGGACGTGCGGAGCAGGCTCGATGAAGATCCAGACCAGCCTTTTTTCGCAACCGCGCGCCCTCTTGTGGCTGCCGATGCTGTTGCTGGGCGTCGTACCGCTGATGGGGAGCGATGAGTACCAACTGAGCGTGTGGACCTTCATCCTCCTCGCATTGATCGTCGTGCTCGGGCTTGATGTTCTCCTAGGGTTTGGCGGACAACTGTCACTCGGCCACGGCGTGTTTGTCGCCATCGGTGCCTACAGCACGGCCTTGCTCACCACCAAGGCGGGCTGGTCCGGTTGGCTGGCGATGCCCTCCGGAATGGCCGTGGCAGCGCTGCTTGCGCTGATCGTCGGCGTGCCGACGCTGCGCCTGCGGGGCTATTACCTTGCCATGGCGACGCTGGGTTTTCCGGTTGTACTTGATGGTGTACTGCGCCATGCCAGTGCCTGGACCGGGGGTTCGTCAGGTGTCACCGGCGTGCCGCGTATGACATTCGGGTCTTTCGTGTTGAAAGACCCTTCGCAGCTTTACTGGTTCATCTTCGGCGTGGTTTGCGTGGTATTTTTTGTCACCGAACAACTGGTGCGATCGCGTTTCGGCCTGGCGCTCAAGGCCGTGCATGCCGACGAAGCGGCGGCTTCGGCGCGCGGCATCAACGTGGCACAAACCAAGGTGTTCGCGTTCATGTTCAGTGCGGTGCTCGCCTCCCTGAGCGGCAGCCTGTACGCGCACTATGTGCAGTTCGTCGCACCCGACACCTTCGGCATCTCGTATTCGATCATGTTGATTGTGCTGTTGGTCGTCGGCGGCGTTGGCCGCTTGTGGGGCGCGGTGCTCGGCACAGTCGCCATGATGTGGCTGCCTGAGATGCTGCGATCGACCTCGACCTGGGAACCCGTTGCCTACGGCGTGATTCTGGCGATCGTGCTGCTGTTCGCGCCGCAGGGTATCGCCGGGCTGGTCCGTCGGCGCGCAACCATTCCGATGGCTTTAGTGGACCGCAGCAGTTCGGCCGACATGGTTCTCGCGGTGCGCAAGGATGTGAATAGTGCAGGACCGCTGCTTGCACTGGACGGCGTCAGCAAAAATTTCGGTGGCGTGCATGCGGTGAGTGCGCTGTCCTACGAGGTGGCCCCAGGGCTTGTGCAATCCATTATCGGCCCCAATGGTGCTGGCAAATCGACGCTGCTCGCTCTTGTCGCCGGCACGCTGCCGCCGAGTACCGGTGAGATACGCTTTTGTGGTCTTCGCATCGACACCCTGCCAGCGCACAGCCGAGCCCGCTTGGGGATAGGTCGCACATTCCAGCATATACGGTTGATCCCGGGGCTGACGGTGCTGGAAAACGTCGTCATCGGGGGCCACGCAGCGCCTTCGGACTCCGCTGCGCAGACTCGCCTGCTCGCGTCGGCACTGCTCGATCGGCTCGGGCTTGCCGGCGTCGCCGATGCCTATCCTGCCGAGATCAACCAGTTCCAATGTCGCCTGACGGAGATCGCTGCGGCGCTTGCCGGGCGCCCTTGCCTGTTGCTCCTCGACGAGCCGGGTGCGGGGCTGTCATCGGTGGAAATCAGCCAGCTCGTTGAGCTGCTGCGAAGTTTGCGCGAAGGCGGAATTTCGGTGGTCTTGGTCGACCATGTGATGTCTCTGGTGATGGCCAGCGCGCAGGAAATTCTGGTGCTTGAGCATGGCATGCTGATCGCTCAGGGCGCCCCGGCCGACGTGGTGCGCAACGAGCATGTGCGTGCTGCCTACCTCGGGCGCAGTAGCGTCCCCGCAAGTCAAGCGGAGCAGCTGGCATGAGCGCCGCAACGCTCTTGCTGCAGGTCTCAGGCCTCTCGCTGCGCTACGGTTCGAACGTCGCGGTCAACGACGTGCACGTGAACGTTGCGCAGGGCGAATTCGTGGCCTTGGTCGGCGCGAATGGTGCGGGCAAGTCCAGCCTGCTCAAGGCCATCGTGGGCCTCGAGCCGATGTTCGCCGGCCAGGTCTTGTTCGCCGGCACCGACATCACTTCAATGGCCGCGCATCGTCGCGTCGCCGGTGGCATTGCCTTCGTGCCTGAAGGGCGCGGCGTCTTCAGCACGATGAGCGTTGCCGAGAACCTTGACCTCGGAAGCTTTTTGCGCAGCAGTGCGAGCCAGCGCAGCGCAGTCGCCGCTGACCTCGCGCGGGTATTTGAACTTTTCCCGCGCCTGGCCGAGCGCCGTCAGCAGATCGCCGGGACGCTCTCTGGCGGCGAACAGCAGATGCTGGCGATTGGCCGGGCGCTGATGACAAACCCGCGGCTGTTGTTGCTGGATGAACCCTCGCTCGGGCTGGCCCCGCTTGTGGTGGAAGAAATCGCCGCGGCACTTGGGCAGCTCAATACAGAACGCGGACTCTCCATCCTCGTTGCCGAACAGAACGCCGTGTTGGGCCTTGGCATGGCGCAGCGCGGCTACGTTCTCAATAGTGGTCGCATCGCACTCCAGGGCGATGCTGCCGGGCTCGCGCAACAGGGCGAGTTGATCGATTCTTACCTGGGTAGCTCGATGAATCACAACGAAAGGAAAGTCGCATGACCGCAGAAGCCGAAACGGCAGCAAGGCTGGCAAGACATGCCAGCACAGAAAAGCAGCAGCACTTCGAATCCAATTTTCTCAAGGACGTGGAGAAGTACGAGACCTGGGACAGCGTCGAGATCGGCCGCGCTTTCCCGGGAAAGCTGAAATTCAAGGTGAAGCAGGAAGACGTGCTGCACTACAACGTCGCGATGGGCGAGACCGATCCGCTGATGGTCGATGCCAAGGCCGCCGCCGAGATGTCGCCCACGGGCGAGTTGATCCAGCATCCGTTATTCATCGTGCAGGTTGCTTTCTATTGCATCGAGAACGGCCCGGGCAGCTGGATTCGCTCGCCCGGTGCGCGCAATCCCGGCCAGAAGATCGAGCTGTTCGAGCCCTTCAAGGTGGGGGAAGAGATTGCGATGACCGTCGTGGCGCATGACCGCTGGATACGCCGCGGCAAGCACTACATCACCGACAAGCTGGACTTTCACAATGAAACGGGCGTACTCAAGGCCACCTGGTGGCTCACGCTGATCATTCCGCCAAACCGCGAAGGCATCCTGCGCTTCGCCAAGATGTAAAAGGGGCTCCCATGCTGAAGAAAATCCGTTTTTCCGAAGTCCAGGTCGGCGATGAACTGCCGCCGGTTGAGCAATATGTGACGCAGGACGTGATCGACAAATACGCCGTCACCTCGCTCGACTACAACCCCGTGCACACGAACCAGGATTGGTGCACACGCGCTCAGGTGTTCGGCATGCCTTGCACCGTAGGCCATGGCATGTTCACCCAGTCGTTGATGGCTTCGGTGCCGATCCGCGCCTGGGGTGCCGGCTCGGCGACCTTCCGCTCGATGGAAGCCAAGTTCACCAAGGCTGTGGCGGTTGGCACCTTGCTCACTTGCACTGGCAAGGTGAAAGAACTTCACCCGATCGGTCCGGGGCGCAACTTTGTCGTACTGGAATTGCAGGCACTCGATCCGGCGCATACGGTGATGGGCATCGCCACCGCCAGCATTGGCCTGCCAGACTGATTGCGATGCAGGATGTTTTCATCGTCGGGACCGCCTGCACGCCTTTCGGCAAGCGGCCTGACGACTCCTTCAAGACGCTGACCGCCCTGGCCTACGAGGCGGTGCTGGCCGACGCCGGCATGGCTGATGGCGACCGCATCGAGCAAGCATGGTTCGGCAACTGCGGCATGGGCACCTTCGGGCAGCGCAACATCCGTGGCCAGGTCTGCTTCATCCCCTTGGTGCGGGAAGGCAGGTTCCCCGAGCGTGTGCCGATGATCAACGTCGAGGGCGGCTGTGCCACGGCGTCGATGGCTTTCCATGGCGCCTGGAAGGACATCCTTTCCGGGCAGTGCGAGGTGAGCCTGGCGATCGGCGTCGAGAAGACGCTGTTCCCGGGTGATCCGGCGCGCACGCAGGAAATTTTCGAAGGCGGCATCGACCAGCTTGATCCGCAGGAGTGGCAGCAGTACTACCTGCGTGCAGGTGTGGCGGCGGGCAAGCCATTCCATCCGGGTGCCGGTGGCGGCACCGTGTTCATGGATACCTATGCCATGCAGGCGGCCTTTCACATGAAAACCTACGGCACGACACAGCGGCAGATCGCCGTCGGCGCCTCCAAGAATCATGCGATGGGTGCTCTCAATCCCCTCGCGCAGTATCGTTTCGAAGTCACTCCCGAGCAGGTACTCGAAGACCGTCTGGTCAGCTACCCGCTGACGCGCTCCATGTGCGCGCCGATCGGCGATGGCGCGGCGGCGGCGATCCTTTGCTCTGCACGCGCGCTCGAATCATTTCCGGCCGAAGTTCGCGAGCGCGCGGTCCGCGTCCGGGCCAGCACGCTGTCGGGGGGCAAGTACCGTGGCTTCGACGAGCCGGGACTTTCAAGCATCGCGGCGAAGAAGGCCTATGTCGCTGCCGGCTTGGCGCCGTCCGACATCGATCTAGCGGAAGTGCATGACGCCACCGCATTCTGCGAGTTGTACCAATGCGAGATGCTGGGCTTTTGCGAGCCAGGGCAGGGCGGGGCATTCGTCGAAAGCGGGGCGACCTCGCTGGGCGGAACGCTGCCGGTCAACCTGTCCGGTGGGCTCGTGTCCAAGGGTCATCCCGTCGGTGCGACCGGTCTTTCGATGATCCACGAACTGGTCATGCAGCTTCGGGGCGAAGCGGGGCTGCGTCAGTGCCAGGATGCAGACATCGCGCTGGCTGAAAACGGCGGCGGCGTGATCGGGTTCGATGAAGCCGCCTGCTCGATCATCATCCTGCAGCGCGGGCAGGGCCGCTGAGGTGTCGGCGCGCTTGCCTTCAGCTTTTCACACCGGTTCGCACGATATTCAGGATGTTGTGCGCGAGGGTCTCAGGCGAGTCTCTGCCCTCGGGCAGATACCAGACCCGGGACCATGCCATCGCGCCCAGCAGCGTCATCTTCATGTACCTGCGGTTGGCGCCGCGCCGCAGTGGCACTGCATCGATCAGACGGCGGAATACATCCTCATAACGATCGCGTTCCGCGATGAGCTTTTGTCGCACCTCGGGCTCATGCCGGCGCGGCAACTCGCCGAACACGACGTGGATCAGGTCGAAGCCGGCCAACAGCGCTTTCATGTGCGCGGTGCAGGCGACTTCCAGCGCCTGCCAGGGATCCTCGATGCCGACGACCGCCTGCTCGACGCGGTCGACCATCTCGATGGCGCTTTCCTCGAAGATCGAGACAAGGATATGACTCTTGGAGGGGAAGTGGTGGTACAGCGACGCGGGCTGCACATGGACAAGTTCGGCGATGTCTCGCATCGAAGTGCCGTCGTAGCCGCGGGTGGCGAAGAGCTTGGCTGCAGCCTGCAGCATGGCTGAACGTTTGTTGACGGGCGCGGGACGCTCGGTGGCTGCGCGCCGCACCGCTGCTGAAGGAACGGCCTTGACCATCACGCTTTTCTACCCTAGTAACTTATTGAACGTTCGGTAGAACTATAACATATTGCCCGGATCCACCCATGCACGATGACGACTTGCTGAGCCCTGAAAACCTTCGTAATCCGCACCCTTTATTTGGCCGGATGCGCAGGGAACGGCCGGTGCATTGGAGCTCGCGCTACCGCGCCTGGATCGTGACGCGGCATGCCGATGTCATGCGCGGTTTGCGCGATCCGGGTCTGTCGTCCGACCGTGTTGGCGCATTGCTGCAGACTGCAGCGCCCGGGACTGCGGGCCGGCAAGCTCTTGAACTGCTTTCGGGCTGGATGGTGTTCAAGGACCCACCAGACCACACAAGGCTGCGCAAGCTCGTCAGCAAGAGTTTCACCAGCCGCGCAGTCACTCACATCCAGGATCGCATCGACGGGATCGTCAGCGAACTACTCGATCGCTGCGAGGCGAAGGGCCGCTTCGACCTGGTGGAGGACATCGCCTTCCCGCTGCCGACCATGGTGATCGCCGAGTTGCTCGGCGCGCCCGTGTCAGATCGGGAGCGCTTTCGCACCTGGTCGGATGAAATCAGCCCGATCGT
>JBIKPD010000204.1:0-7043 GCA_044357665.1 Roseateles sp.
CCTTCGTCCAGGGCCCCGGTGGCGCGATCCGCCCGACGCCCTCACCCGACGGCAAGCAGCTCGCTTTCGTTCGCCGCCTGCGCAACCAGAGCACGCTGTTCCTGAAGGATCTGCAGTCCGGCAAGGAGACAGCCGTCTGGCCCGAACTCGAACGCGATCTGCAGGAAGCCTGGTCGGTTTACGGCGTTTATCCGTCATTCGCCTGGACGCCCGATGCCAAGGCGATCGTGGTCTGGGCCAAGGGCAAGATCTGGCAAGTCAATCCGTTCACATCGGCCGCGGTCGAGATCCCTTTCCATGTCAAGGACCAGCGCGAGGTGCGGCAGGCGCTGCGCCAGCCGCAGGTCGTCGCACCTGACGAATTCGCCGTCAAACAGCTGCGCAATGTCACGGTCTCGCCCGATGGCAGCAAGGTCGTCTACTCGGCCCTGGGCTATCTGTTCAGCAAGGATTTGCTGGGTGATGGCAAGCCGCAGCGCTTGACCCGCCAGAGCGACAACTTCGAGTTCTTCCCGAGCTTTTCACGCGACGGAAAATCGCTGGTCTACGCCACCTGGAATGACGAAAAGCTCGGCTCGGTGCGCAAGCTCGACCTCGCATCGGGGCGCGAGACGACGATCAGCAAGGCCATGGGCAAATATCTGGCGCCGAAGTTCTCGCCCGATGGCAAGAGCGTCGTCTTCAGCAAGGCGCGCGGCGGCTATCTGACCACGCCCTGGTATGGGCTCGATACCGGCATCTACCTGGCTGCTGCGGATGGCAGCGGTCAGCCGCTGCGCTTGTCCAAAGACGGCGAAGCGCCGCAGTTCGGCGCTGGTAACGATGCGGTCTATATCACCCGCAAGTCGATGAGCAACGAGGTCGATTCACTGCACAAGCTGGTGCGGATCAATCTGGCCGACCGTCGGGAAAGCACCGTGGCGCATAGCGAATTCGCCACGGACTTTGCGGTCTCGCCCGACGGCAATTGGCTGGGATTTACCGAGCGTTTCCATGCCTATTTGACGCCACTGCCGCAGACCGGCAAGGACATCAGCGTCGGCCCGAAAATGGACGCCTTGCCGGTGCGCCAACTCGATGTCAACGCTGGCGACAATATGCATTGGAGCGGCGACAGCCTGAGCCTGCATTTCTCGCTCGGCGATGAGCTGTTCAGCACCACGCTGGCAAGCGCTTATGCGCCAGCGACCGAAAAGGCGGAGAAAGCCGAGAAGACCGACAAACCGGCAGCTCAAGCCTTCAAGCCGCAAGAGACCGGACGCAAGATCGGTTTCATGCAGACTACGGATAAGCCGCGCGGCAAGATCGCCATCACCGGCGCCCGCATCGCGACAATGAAGGGTGATGAGGTGATTGCTGACGGTGTGATCGTCGTCGATGGCAACCGCATTGCGGCGATTGGCAAGGCCACCGAGGTGGTGGTTCCGGCCGACGCACAGCGGGTCGATGCAAGCGGCAAGACCATCATCCCGGGCTTGATCGACGCGCATTGGCATGGTGGCATGGGCGAGACGCAGATCATCCCGCAGCAGAGCTGGGTCAATTACGCCTCGATGGCCTTCGGCCTGACCACCATCCACGACCCGTCGAACCGGACTTCCGACATCTTCACCCAGGCCGAGATGCAACGCGCCGGCGGCATGGTCGCACCACGCATTTATTCGACCGGAACGATCCTTTATGGCGCCAAGTCCGAATTCACTGCCAACGTCAACAAGCTCGACGACGCCCTCACTCATCTGAAGCGCTTGAAGGCTGGCGGCGCGATCAGCGTCAAGAGCTACCAGCAACCGCGCCGCGAGCAGCGCCAGCAAGTGCTCGAGGCAGCGCGCCAGACCGGCATGATGGTGGTGCCTGAAGGCGGCTCGATGTTCCAGTTGAACATGAGCATGATCATCGACGGACATACCGGCATCGAACATGCATTGCCAGTAGCCGAGGTTTACGGCGATGTGATGCAACTCTGGTCGCAGACCCAGGTGGGCTATACGCCAACGCTGAACGTTGCCTACGGCGGGCTCGACGGCGAGCATTACTGGTACTCGCGGACCGAGGTCTGGAAACACCCGCTGTTGCGCAAATATGTGCCGCGCAGCTTGCTCGTAGCGCGCAGCGTACGGCGTCAAACAGCGCCCGAGGAAGACTTCAACGTGATCCGCGTCGCCAGGACAGCCACAGCCCTGCAGCGCGCCGGCGTGCCGGCCAATATCGGCGCCCACGGCCAGCGCGAAGGCCTCGGCGCGCATTGGGAAATGTGGATGTTTGGCCTGGGCGGGATGACTTCGCTGGAGGCGATCCGCACGGCAACGCTGAACCCGGCGCGCTATCTCGGCCTCGACCGCGACCTTGGCTCGCTCGAAGTCGGCAAGCTGGCCGACCTCGTCATCATCAGCGGCGATGTGCTGGCCAATATCCGCAACAGCGACCAGATCAGCCAGGTGATGCAGAACGGCAGGCTTTATGACGCAGCGACGATGAACGAAGTTGTGTCGCGCAACAAGCCGCGCCGCGCCTTCTTCTTTGACGGCGCTGCGGGTCAGAACATCTCGATCGACGAGTCGCTGAACCAGGGCCATGTGCACACTGACGATTGATGCAGCGGCAGCAATTGCTCGAATGCATGGCTACAATCGCGCCGTCAGGAGAGAGCTACCGGTTTGTTCAAGCGGTGGCCGCCGAAGGCGCAGTGACGACGGGAAACCGGCACAGCGAACGCTCAGGCAAAAGGACTGACAAGACGTCCTGGAGTTGAACCTCCAAGGCGTTCCTCACTGGAGAGAGTCGGGCAGGATTTCCCTTGGAATTCTTCAGCCCGGCCACCGAAGGGGCAAGCTGCCGACCTGGAGACGGGTCGCTGGTCAATCTCTCAGGTAAAGCGGACAGCGAGGGCATCCCGACCCACTTCTTGATTGAAGCGGCTGTTTGCCTGCCCTCGAAAGAAATCATGTCCGACGCTGCCCTGCTGACCACCCCGCTGCATTCGCTGCATATCGAACTCGGCGCCAAGATGGTTGCCTTCGGCGGCTACGACATGCCGGTGCAGTACAAGACCGGCGTGATGGCCGAGCACAAACATACCCGCGCTGCGGCCGGCCTTTTCGATGTCTCGCATATGGGGCAGGTGCGCCTGGTTGGCGCTCAGGCCTCAGCGGCGCTCGAAACGCTGGTGCCGGTCGATGTGATCGACCTTGGCATGTTCAAGCAGCGTTACGCCGTGTTCACCAATGAAGCAGGCGGCATCCTCGACGATTTGATGATTGCGCGCCGGCCTGACGACCTGTTTGTCGTCGTCAACGCCGGCTGCAAGGTCGCCGACATCGCTTACCTGCAAGCCCGCATCGGCAGCCAATGCCAGGTGATCCCGATGCCTGAGCGGGCGCTGTTGGCGCTGCAAGGCCCGCTGGCGGTCATCGCGCTGGCGCGATTGAATCCGGCAGTCGCGGCGCTGACCTTCATGACCGGTGGCTTCTTCGAACTCGACGGCATCGCTACTTTTTTGACGCGCTCGGGCTACACCGGCGAGGACGGCTTCGAGATTTCGGTCGCCGGCGATCAGGCGGAAAACCTGGCGCGCAAGTTGCTGCAACAACCAGAAGTGCTGCCGATCGGCCTGGGCGCACGCGATTCGCTGCGGCTTGAAGCCGGGCTTTGCCTTTACGGACATGACATCAACATCGAGACCTCGCCGATCGAGGCTTCGCTGAGCTGGGCGATCCAGAAGGTCAGGCGGCCGGGCGGCGCCAGAGCCGGTGGCTATCCGGGCGCTGCGGTGATCGAGGCACAACTCGCGCAGGGCCCGGCACGCAAACGGATCGGTTTGATCAGCAGCGAGCGGATGCCGGTGCGTGAAGGCGCACAACTGGTGGCGGCTGACGGCTGTCCGCTTGGCGTCGTCACCAGCGGCACGCTCGGCCCCAGCGTCAATCAACCGGTGGCGATCGCTTATCTACAGGCCGAGCATGCGAACATCGGCGCGCAAGTTTTTGCTTTGGTGCGCGGCAAACGCACGCCAATGACCGTGACTGCGATGCCGTTCACACCGAATCGTTATATCCGCAATTGAAATTTTCACTGGAGAAGCCATGAGCCTGATCAAGTACACCGAAGACCATGAATGGGTCAAGACCGAAGCCGATGGCACTGTCACTGTAGGCATCACCGTCCATGCGCAGGACGCGCTGGGCGATGTGGTGTTTGTCGACCTGCCCGCGGTAGGCACGAGCTTTGCCGCCAAGGATGTGGCCGGCGTGGTCGAGTCGGTCAAGGCCGCAGCCGATGTCTATATGCCGGTCAGCGGCGAGATCACCGAGGTCAACGAGGCATTACGCGACGACCCGGCGCTGGCCAATACCGACCCGCTGGGTGCCGGTTGGTTCTTCAAGGTCAAGTTGTCCGATGCGGCTCAGCTTGATGGTTTGATGGATACGGCGGCTTACGACCTGCTGGTCAAGAACAGCTGATTCGGGGGAATCCCCCAGCATTTCCCCAGTTTTCGCTCTGCGGCCTTCGACCGGCCATGGGCGATGGATTTTGTGCATCGATACCGAGGATTGCCATGTTGATGTCTGCCCTGAAGCCGCTTGCTGCGCTTGAAAATTCTGGCGAGTTCCACGCCCGCCATATCGGCCCCGACGCGGCTGACGAAGCCGGCATGCTGTCGGTCATCGGTGCAGCATCGCGCCGGGCCCTGATCGATGCGATCGTCCCGGCCAGCATCAAGCGCAGCGCGGCGATGGCGATGCTGCCGCCTGTCAGCGAGACGCAGGCGCTGGCCGAATTGAAGGCGATCGCGGCGCAGAACCAGGTGCTGAAAAGCTATATCGGCCAGGGCTATCACGGCACGCTGACCCCCGGCGTCATCCTGCGCAATATCCTCGAAAACCCCGCCTGGTACACCGCCTACACGCCCTACCAGGCCGAGATTTCGCAAGGCAGGATGGAAGCGCTGGTCAACTTCCAGACCATGATCACCGACCTGACCGGCATGGCGATCGCCAATGCCTCGATGCTCGACGAAGCGACCGCAGCGGCCGAGGCGATGACGCTGGCAATGCGCGTCGGCAAGAGCAAATCACAGGTCTTTTTTGTCGCCGACGATGTGCTGCCGCAGACGCTGGAAGTGGTGCAGACCCGCGCCAGGCCGCTGGGCATCAATGTGCAGGTCGGCCCGGCTGCGGAGGCCGGCAGCAGCGGCTGCTTTGCCGCCTTGCTGCAATATCCTGGCGTCAATGGCGAACTGCGCGGGCTGCAAGGCGCTGCCGATGCACTGCACGGGCAAGGCGCTTTGCTGATCGCCGCAGCCGATCTGCTGGCGCTGACCTTGATCAAGTCGCCGGGCGAGCAAGGGGCCGACATCTGCGTGGGTAACAGCCAGCGCTTTGGCATGCCGATGGGCAATGGCGGCCCGCATGCCGCTTACATGGCTTGCAAGGATGAATACAAACGAAGCCTGCCGGGGCGCCTGGTCGGAGTCAGCGTCGACGTGCATGGCCGGCCGGCCTACCGGCTGGCGTTGCAGACCCGCGAGCAGCATATCCGCCGCGAAAAAGCCACTTCAAACATCTGCACCGCCCAGGTGCTGCCAGCCGTCATCGCCAGCATGTACGCGGTCTACCATGGCCCGGCCGGGCTCAAACGGATCGCGCAGCGCGTCGCCAGTTACACCGCCATCCTGGCGCAGCGCCTGGAAGCGTTGGGCTGGACGCTGACGCATCGCGCAGCCTTTGACACCCTGCAAGTGCAGACCGGCGGCAAGACCGAAGGCGTGATGTCGGCCGCCTTGCACGCGGGCATCAATCTGCGCCGCGCCTCGAGGGACTCGGTCAGCATCTCGCTCGACGAAACCAGCACCAGGAGCGAGTTGAAGGCATTGCTGGCAGTCTTCTCGGGCGGCCGCATCGTGGCGGGATTCGAGGCTTTCGAAAAAGGGCTCGACTCGCTGATCCCGGCCGAGCTCCTGCGGGTCTCGCCATACCTGACCCATGCGGTGTTCAACCGCTATCACTCCGAGACCGAAATGCTGCGCTATCTGCGCGGCCTGGCCGACAAGGACCTGGCGCTCGACCGCACGATGATCCCGCTGGGTTCTTGCACGATGAAGCTGAACGCGACCAGCGAGATGATCCCCGTCACCTGGCCCGAGTTTGCCGATATTCACCCGTTCGCCCCGCAGGACCAAATGCAGGGCTATGCCCTGCTCGACCGCCAGTTGCGCGACTGGCTCTGCCAAGCCACCGGCTATGCCGGAGTCTCGCTGCAGCCGAACGCCGGCTCGCAGGGCGAATATGCCGGCCTGCTGATCATCAAGGCCTTCCACGCGGCGCAGGGCCAGAGCCAGCGTCGGATCTGCCTGATTCCCGAGTCGGCTCATGGCACCAACCCGGCTTCGGCACAGATGGCCGGCATGACGGTGGTCGTCACCCGCTGTGGCCGCGATGGCAATATCGACCTCGACGACCTGCGCGCCAAATGCACGCTGCACAGCCAGGAACTGGCCGCGATCATGATCACCTACCCTTCGACCTATGGCGTCTTCGACCCGCAGGTCAAGGAAATCTGCGCGCTGGTCCATGCCCATGGCGGACGGGTCTATGTCGACGGCGCGAACATGAATGCGCTGGTCGGCGTGGCCGCACCAGGTGAATTCGGCGGCGATGTCAGCCATCTGAACCTGCACAAGACCTTCTGCATCCCGCATGGCGGCGGCGGGCCTGGCGTCGGGCCGGTCTGCGTGGTCGCCGATCTGGTGCCTTATCTGCCAGCACACCGCACGGCCGGCATCGCTTCATTCGAAGCGATCGGCGCGATCTCGGCCGCACCGCTGGGCAATGCGGCGGTGCTGCCGATCAGCTGGATGTATATGCGGATGATGGGCGCGGAAGGGCTGCAGGCGGCGACCGAGATCGCGATCCTGTCGGCCAACTATGTCGCCGCGCGCCTGGCTGATGCTTATGAAATCCATTTCAACAGCCAGATCGCCGGCATCAAGGGCGGCGGCGTGGCGCATGAATGCATTCTCGATCTGCGCCCGCTGAAGGAGTCGA
>JBIKPD010000026.1:0-22519 GCA_044357665.1 Roseateles sp.
TTCCATCGTCAGCAGCGCATCCTTGGCTCTTGTGCGCAACTCGTTGACCATGTCTTCGTCAAACGACTCGACTTCGAGCATTTCCTGCATCGGCACATAGGCCACTTCTTCGAGGCTGGTAAAGCCTTCGGAGATCAGGATGTCGGCAACTTCGGCATCGACATCGAGCTTCTCGATGAAGAGCTTGCGCACCGATTCGGATTCCTGCTCATGTTTGACTGCCGATTCCTCGGCCGACATGATGTTGATGCGCCAGCCGGTCAGCTCGGAAGCCAGCCGCACGTTCTGGCCGCCGCGACCAATTGCAATCGCGAGGTTTTCCTCGTCGACCACGACGTCCATCGCATGGCGCTCTTCATCCACCACGATCGACTGCACGTTTGCCGGCGCCAAAGCGCCGATGACGAACTGGGCCGGATCGTCAGACCACAACACGATGTCGACGCGTTCACCCGCCAATTCGTTGGTCACGCCATTGACGCGCGAACCGCGCACCCCGACGCAAGTACCGATCGGGTCGACGCGCTTGTCATGCGAGACCACGGCAATCTTGGCGCGGGAACCGCAGTCGCGGGCGCAGCTCTTGATTTCCAGCAGACCCTGCTCGATTTCGGGTACTTCCTGCGCGAACAACTCGACCATGAACTCTGGCGCACTGCGCGACAGCATGATCTGCGGGCCACGCTGCGTCGAGTCGATGCCCAGGATCACTGCACGGACGCGGTCGCCGGTGCGGAGATTTTCCTTCGAGATCATCTCGCTGCGCTTCAGGCGCCCTTCAACCCGGCCTGACTCGGCAATGATGTCGCCCTTGTCGAGACGCTTGACGGTGCCGACGAAAATCTTCTCGCCGCGCGCCATGAAGTCATTCAGCAATTGCTCGCGCTCGGCATCACGGATCTTCTGCAGGATCACCTGTTTGGCAGCCTGCGCGCCGATACGGCCGATCGGCACCGAATCAACCGGTTCCTCGATATGGTCGTCGACTTCGATGTCGGCGATCTGTTCCTGTGCTTCGAACAGCAGGATTTCAGAATCAGGATTCTGCAGACCGGCTTCGCTGGGCACGACATGCCAGCGGCGGAAAGTCTCGTACTCACCCGAGTCGCGGTCGACGCAGACGCGGATGTCAGCCTCTCCGCCATAAAGCCTCTTGGTCGCCGAAGCCAAAGCGGCCTCGACAGCACCAAACACCACATCGCGTTCCACGCTTTTTTCGCGTGAAATTGCATCCACCAACATCAGCAGTTCGCGGTTCATTGATCAGGACCTCCGTCAACCTTGTCATTAATGCGCACGGCTTCTTCCCCACCGCCCTTTTTGGCCGGTGCGGGCTTGCTGCCGCGACCCTTGAAGTTCACCACGGGCACCAAGCGTGCTTCGCGGACCTCTTCAAGAGAAAAATCCAATGCCTGATCAGCCCCACCCTCGCTGATGATCAGGCGCCATTCGGGCGCTGCCTGGTCTGTATCAACCGGCGCAGTCGCCTCTGGCAGCAGGGCCAGCATTCCCTTGTATTTCTTGCGCCCCTGGAACGGCATGCGCAGCGTGATCTCGACTTCCTGTCCGACAAAGCGCGCATAGTCGGCGGATTTTTTCAGCGGACGGTCAAGACCCGGCGACGACACTTCAAGGCGCTCGTAGGGGCATTCCTCGACTTCGAGCACATATTGCAACTGCCGCGTCACGCGCTCGCAGTCTTCAACATTGATCAATTCGCCGGCGGCAGCCAATTCGGGCAGACGGTCGATATAGACGCGCAGCAATCCAGCCGGGCTGCGTTCGCAGTCCACCAGGTCGTAACCCAGTCCGGTCACGGTTTTTTCAACAGCGTCTTGCCAATTCATGAATCAGTAATCTTCAATTTCCCGCGGCTTGTGTCGCGTATCGGTACTTCCGGGCTGATTTTTTTGGTTTCAAAGCCATACCGGGCCAGACAGCGAATTCGTTCGAGCAAAAAAAAATGGGCTGGATGAATCAGCACAAATCCTGTCGCCTGCCTGCTACTTCATGCCTGCCTGCTTTTTGCCGTTCACGTCACTGTCTTGGATCTGTGCTAGCTCTTCACCCCGCTTGTGAGCCGCTTTTTGAGCCGCTCATCCGCGTTTCAGCGAAAGACTGATTGTACTATGCAAGCACCTTTCCGACAAGCATTCGGTCACAGAGCTGTCAATGCCATGCGAAAATCCGCCGCTAATTCAATGAACAGGAGCCACCATGGGATTTCTCGCCGGCAAGCGATTGCTGATCACAGGCGTCATTTCGAACCGATCGATCGCTTATGGCATTGCCAAAGCCTGCCACCGCGAAGGTGCGGAATTGGCCTTCAGCTATCAGGGCGAGCGCTTCAAGGAACGCATCACCGAATTTGCTGCCGAATTCAATTCGAGCCTGGTCTTTGACTGCGATGTCTCGGATGACGCCCAGCTGGAAGCCTTGTTTGCCAATCTGGGCGAGGCCTGGCCTGAGTACGACGGCCTGGTGCATTCGATCGGTTTTGCCCCGCGTGAAGCGATCGGCGGCGATTTTCTTGACGGCATGACGCGCGAGAATTTCCGCATCGCCCATGACATCTCGGCCTACAGCTTTCCGGCCATGGCCAAGCTGGCCTTGCCGCGCTTGCGCAGCGGCGCTTCACTGCTGACCCTGTCCTATCTCGGTGCGATGCGTTATGTGCCGAACTACAACACTATGGGCATGGCCAAGGCCTCGCTTGAAGCCAGCGTGCGCTATCTGGCCCAGTCATTGGGTGCCCGCGGCATCCGCGTCAATGGCCTGTCGGCCGGGCCGATCAAGACGCTGGCAGCTTCAGGCATCAAGGATTTCGGCCGTTTGCTGACCCAGTTTGCCGCCGCCACGCCGATCCGCCGCAACATCACGATCGAGGATGTCGGCAATGTTGCCGCCTTCCTGCTGTCGGATCTGGCAGCCGGCGTCAGCGCTGAAATCATGTATGTCGACGGCGGCTTCAGCCATATGGCAGTCTCTGCCGAAGGTTGATCCAGCAATCGATCGACAAAAAAAGGGGCCGCAAGGCCCCTTTTTTGTTTCAAGCCGTGATCAGTCGGCTTGTACGCAATCGACGTAATAGCTGATCCGCCCTTCTTCGCTTTTTTCAGCCACCAATCCATGCACATCGGTGGCGAAGCCCGGGAACTTGGCGTTGAAAGCGCGGGTGAACTTCAGGTAATCGACGATTTTCCGGTTGAAGCGCTCCCCCGGAATCAGCAGCGGGATCCCGGGTGGATATGGCGTCAGCAGCGCGGTCGTGATGCGGCCCTCGAGCTCGTCGATCGGCACCCGCTCGGTACGCCGCTGGGCAATATGCGCAAAGGCGTCGCTGGGCTTCATCGCCGGGTGCAGGTCCGACAAATACATTTCGGTGGTCAGTCGGGCGATGTCACCCGAGGCATACATCTCATGGATGCTCTGGCTCAGGTCGCGCAGGCCCAGGCGCTCATAGCGCGGGTTGGCAGCGGCGAATTCGGGCAGGATGCGCCAGATCGGCGCGTTCTTGTCGTAATCGTCCTTGAACTGCTGCAAGGCCGTCAGCAAACTGTTCCAGCGGCCCTTGGTGATGCCGATGGTGAACAGGATGAAAAAGGAGTAGAGACCGGTTTTTTCGACCACCACGCCATGTTCGGCCAGGAATTTGGTGACGATCGAGGCGGGGATGCCGCTCTCGGCGAACTTGCCGCTCATGTCCATGCCGGGCGTGATGATTGTCGACTTGATCGGATCGAGCATATTGAAGCCCGCAGCGATCTTGCCGAAACCATGCCATTTTTCGTTGGCCTTGAGCATCCAGTCAGCCGGCTTGCCGAAACCTTCTTCGGTCAGCAAGTCCGGGCCCCAGACCTTGAACCACCAGTCCTTGCCATATTCTTCGTCGACCTTTCGCATCGCGCGGCGGAAGTCCAGGGCTTCGGAAATGCTTTCCTCCACCAGTGCCGTGCCGCCTGGGGGCTCCATCATTGCTGCGGCCACATCGCAACTGGCGATGATGGCGTATTGCGGGCTGGTCGATGAATGCATCAGATAGGCTTCATTGAACAGATGCTTGTCCAGCTTGACCGTCTGTGAGTCCTGCACCAGCACCTGCGAGGCCTGGCTGAGTCCGGCCAGCAACTTGTGCGTCGACTGGGTGGCGTAAACCATCGCGGTCTTCGGGCGCTTGCGGTTCTTGCCCATCGAGTGGAAGCTGCCGTAAAAGGTGTGGAAAGCCGCATGCGGCAACCAGGCCTCATCGAAATGCAGCGTGTCAATCCAGCCGTCGAGCTTGGCCTTGATGGTCTCGGTGTTGTAGAGCACACCGTCATAGGTGCTCTGCGTCAGCGTCATGATGCGCGGCTTGACCGTCTTGACGTCGACGCCCGCCAGCAGCGGATTCTTGGCGATCTTCTTGCGGATCGCCGCCGGCGAGAACTCGCTCTCGGGAATCGGTCCGATGATGCCGTAATGGTTGCGGGTCGGCGTCATGAAGACCGGCACCGCGCCGGTCATGATGATCGCGTGCAGGATGCTTTTGTGGCAATTGCGGTCAACCACCACCACATCGCCCGGCGCCACCGTGTGGTGCCAGACCATCTTGTTGGAGGTCGAAGTGCCGTTGGTGACAAAAAAGCAATGGTCGGCGTTGAAGATTCGCGCGGCGTTCTTCTCGCTCGCAGCCACCGGACCGGTATGGTCGAGCAACTGCCCCAGCTCTTCAACCGCATTGCAGACATCGGCGCGCAGCATGTTTTCGCCGAAAAACTGGTGGAACATCTGCCCGACCGGGCTTTTAAGAAAAGCCACGCCGCCCGAATGTCCCGGGCAATGCCAGGAATAGGAGCCATCCTGCGCATAGTCCATCAAGGCCTTGAAGAAAGGCGGCGGCAGGCCGCCTAGGTAGCTCTTGGCTTCGCGGATGATGTGACGCGCAACGAACTCGGGCGTGTCCTCGAACATATGAATGAAACCGTGCAGTTCGCGCAGGATGTCATTGGGCAGATGCTGCGAAGTGCGGGTTTCACCGTAGATGTAGATCGGGATGTCAGCGTTCTTGAAGCGGATCTCCTCGATGAAATTGCGCAGGTTCAGCACCGCCGGGTCGAGTTCCGGGCCGGGCGTGAACTCCTCGTCATCGATCGACAGGATGAAGGCACTGGCGCGACTCTGCTGCTGGGCGAACTGGCTCAAATCGCCATAGCTGGTGGCGCCGAGCACCTCGAAGCCCTCTTTCTGGATCGCCTCGGCTAGCGCACGGATGCCCAGGCCCGAGGTGTTTTCGGAGCGATAGTCCTCGTCGATGATGACGATGGGGAAACGAAAGCGAAGCATGGGCAGAAGCCTCCAGGGGCGGGAATACAAAAATCTGAAAGGCGCGAAGTGTAGGCCCTGACAGCCGCCATGTCTGGATCAATTTTCAAAACCGGCCGGTCGGATCCAGATCAAACGGTTCGGGAGCCGCAGCGCTACACTCCACCCGAACCATGAACCAAGGGAGTGACATGGACATGAATCAAGCCACCGCCTGGTGGATTGCCTGCGGCGCCCTGGTGGCAGTCGAACTGGCAACAGGCACCTTTTATCTGCTGATGCTGGCACTCGGTTGTGCTGCAGGGGCGCTGGCCGCGCATCTGGGCGCAGGCCATACCCAGCAGATCTTGGCAGCGGCCTTGGTCGGCGGAGCGGCAGTGATCATCTGGCACAAGCTGCGCCCTGGCGGCAAACCAGGCGCCCTAGCCAGCCATGATGGCAACCTCGACATCGGTCAGATCGTCAACGTCGAGCATTGGGCGGCAGACGCCTCGGCCGAAGTCCTATACCGCGGTGCCAACTGGCAAGCGCGTTTTGCCGGTCAGGGCAAGCCGCATAACGGCCATTTTGCAATCCAAGCCATCGAAGGCAGCTGTCTCATACTCGATAGCGTTGAAACACAACAGGAGAAATAAACCATGGAAGTCGCGCTGATCCTGCTCGTCATTGCAGTCATCTTCATCATTCGCTCGGTCAAGGTCGTACCGCAGCAAAACGCCTGGGTGATCGAGCGCCTGGGGAAATACCACGCCACCCTGACCCCGGGTTTGAATTTTCTCGTCCCCTTCGTCGACCGGCTGGCCTACAAGCATTCGCTCAAGGAAATTCCGCTCGACGTGCCCAGCCAGGTCTGCATTACCAAGGACAACACCCAGCTGACGGTTGACGGCATCCTTTACTTCCAGGTCACCGATGCAATGCGCGCCAGCTACGGCGCCAGCAATTTCATCGTCGCCATTACGCAGTTGGCACAGACGACGCTGCGCTCGGTCATCGGCCGCATGGAACTCGACCGGACCTTCGAGGAACGCGGCATCATCAACAGTTCAGTCGTGCAGGCGCTCGATGAAGCGGCGCTGAACTGGGGCGTCAAGGTGCTGCGCTACGAAATCAAGGACCTGACACCACCGGCTGTGATCCTGCATGCGATGCAGGCGCAGATCACCGCCGAACGCGAAAAGCGCGCCCTGATCGCCGCTTCGGAAGGCCGCCGTCAGGAGCAGATCAATATCGCCACCGGCGCCCGTGAAGCGGCGATCGCCCGTTCTGAAGGCGAAAAGCAGGCCGAAATCAACAAGGCCCAGGGCACCGCTGCTGCAATCACCGCCGTGGCTGAAGCAACGGCCGAGGCCATCTGCCGGATTGCCGCAGCGATCCAGATGCCCGGCGGCGACCAGGCCGTGCAGCTCAAAGTGGCTGAAAAAGCCGTTGACGCCTACGCCCAGCTGGCGCAAAAGAACAACACCATGATCGTGCCCGGCAATATGAGCGAGGTATCGGGCCTGATCGCCACCGCGATGGCCTTGATCAAGCAAGTCCCTCCAAGGCAGTAACTGCTGCCCAGTTGCGTAAGCTCGCCGGCCATTCCCCGGTCAATAACATGCCTATCTGGGCTATGATGGCGGGCTTCGGAGAGGTGGATGAGCGGTTTAAGTCGCACGCCTGGAAAGCGTGTGTGGGTTTATCCCCACCGCGGGTTCGAATCCCGCCCTCTCCGCCAGAAAGTGAGCAAAAGCGCGCCTTTGGGCGCGTTTTTTTCGATTCCACACCCATCATCCAACCCATCATTTGGAAAATGCTTGCAGTGTGCTTGTCTACGTATGGTCGGTACCTTTGACAATAAATAACTCTCCACAGCCTTCAGCATTCCACTGTCCCGCCTTCAAAAAGCCAGAACTCTTCCCGCCATGCAGGGGGTGAATCAAGCCCAGCAACAAGCGAGCCCAGTCGCGATCTAGCTTGGCCCGCTTAGTCGCATGACCATGGATCACAGGGCGCCCCCTGTTGGCACTGCCTTCTTCGCGCAACAAGTCCGGCGCAGTCGTTGTAGCGGCTCGGGCAGATCGCTGAACGGTGTGCCGTATCTCAAGGTGCCGGGCTTTCTCTCCAGCAGCGGCACATAGCGCTGCCAGTCGTAGCGCGTATGTCCACGTTCCGACAGCCGCTCATGTCGGGTGCTGCTGGTCAGGATGGGCGACGCCACCGCAGCTTCGGCGGTGCTTGGTTTTACCGCCAAGCTGAATTTGATTGCAGCACCGCTGCGTCTGAGCTTGACCTACGACCAGGGCAAGGAGATGGTCAAGCAAGCCGAACTCACAGCGCAAACGGGTGTCAAGGTCTATTTCTCTGATCCCCACAGCCCATGGCAACGGGGCAGTTGCGAGAACACCCATGGGTTACTGTGCCAGTACCTGCCAAAGGGAACCGATTTATCAGTCCACGCCCAAGAAGATCTCGATGCAATTGCCGATAAGCTCAACCAACGATCTGGTCTTTAGGCGAATTCTCAAGGCCTCTCCTTAACCGTCAATTCAACTCCATTTAACCGGGAGTTGCACTTGGGACTTGAAACTGCCCCTGAAAAACGTTGGGATAGGTATTTTTACGTAGGGTAACCGTTGGGTATTTACCTAAACTGGCGACTCATGATTAGACTGGACCTGTTACCGGGATCACTGAAATCATGATGAGTGAAACGCCGTAAGGCCTTCTGTTACCAACTGTTCATGCTTTTTCAGGGAGTTCCGCATGATGTTGAATCGTTTATGGTCGAAAGCGACCGCAGTCGCTACGTCGAGTGTCGTCTTGGCACTTTCAAGTGGTGCCGCATCAGCGGCATCTTCAGCAGTGCTGAAACCCGATGACTTTGTCGGTATCTCGTTTTGGTTGATTTCGATGGCTTTGATTGCGTCGACGGTCTTTTTCTTTCTTGAGCGAGACCGTGTCTCAGCCAAGTGGAAAACATCTCTCACAGTCTCCGGGTTGGTCACCTTGGTGGCTGCTGTTCACTACTTCTACATGCGCGAAGTGTGGGTCACGACCGGCGCAACACCCACCGTGTTTCGTTACATCGACTGGCTGATCACGGTGCCGCTGCTGATGATCGAGTTCTACCTGATCTTGTCAGCTATCGCCAAAGTGCCGGTGGGTGTCTTTTGGCGCCTCATGATCGGCACAATGGTCATGCTCGTCGGAGGCTACCTGGGTGAGGCCGGTTATCTGTTGGTGTGGCCAGCGTTCATCATCGGCATGCTTGGCTGGGCTTACATTTTGTATGAGGTGTTCATGGGTCAAGCCAGCAAAATCAATGCTGAAAGCTCCCCTCCTGCGGTTCAGTCGGCTTTCAACACCATGCGCTGGATCGTCACCATTGGTTGGGCGATTTATCCGCTGGGTTATTTCTTCGGCTACTTGACAGGTGCTAGCCCAACCGACAGCGCAAATGCACTCAACATCATTTACAACTTGGCTGATGTGTTGAACAAAATTGCCTTCGGCCTGATTATCTGGACAGTTGCAGTCAGCGAATCTGAAAGTTCGGCGAAGCGATAAAGTCTCATGACGAAACAGTTTTCCCCGGCCGTGATGGCTGGGGAAAATTGATAGTGAATCGAAGAAATAGTTCGACAGTGACGGAGACTTTCGATGGCTGAAATCTTTTGCAGGTCAGCCGCAGGCTTGAGCGACGCCCAGGCCTCATTGTCGGCAGTTGAAATTTGCATGTACGAGGCTCTGCGCTCTGACGCACATTCGTTAGCGCAAGGGCAAATGACGGCTAGCAATGCCGCGGTTTACCACCTGAGTGCGGGTGGCAGACGAGTGCGGGCTCGTTTGGCCTTGGCCGCTGGCTTGGCTTTGGGGTTGTCCAAAGTTGATGCAGTGTGCATCGCCAGTTGTGGCGAGTTGTTGCACAACGCTTCCTTGGTTCATGACGATATTCAAGACCGTGACGTTGTCCGCCGCGGTCAAGCTGCTGTGTGGTCTAAATACGGTAGTAATTTAGCCATCTGCACGGGCGACTTGTTGCTCTCTGCAGCTTATGGCGTGCTGTGTCGCATCAGCCAGCCTCTTTTATTGCCGGCCATGCTGACTTTGCTCCACCAGCGCACGGCGGTTGCCATTGATGGTCAATGTGCCGATCTCGCCGCCTTGGGCGGCCAATCAGCAGGTCTTCCTGCTTACCTCCGGATTGCAACTGCCAAATCAGGTGCTTTGCTGAGCTTGCCGCTAGAGCTGGCTTTGCTGGCGGCTGGCCGCGCCGACGTAGCGAGCGTGGCACGGCAAGCCTGTGAAAACTTGGCCGTCAGCTATCAAATAGTGGACGACTTGCAAGACATACACGCTGACATTGCGTCGGTCGACGGCGGTGTTGATCAAACGCACTGCTTGAACATTGTTTCTGTGCTCCGCAATCCGAATGATCGATGCTCGTTGGTGTCACAGGCGCAAGCCATGGCTACAGCCAAAATGCTGGCGCATGAACACTTGACGCTGTGCGAAGGTCAGGCTGTGCAGCTTCCCAGCGGCTCAGGCGCGCAATTGCTAACTTTGTCGGCTGATTTACGCGGCCTGCTGAATACCCAGCTGGTGCAGGCGGCCTACTAATGCATGCTTTGGTGATGGGGGCTGGGTTTGGCGGTATCGCTGCCGCACTGCGTTTGCGGGCCAAAGGCTACCGCGTGACTGTGCTGGACCGCTGCAGCCAGATTGGTGGCAGGGCTCAAGTCTTTGAACGCGGTGGTTTTCGTCACGACGCTGGCCCGACAGTCATCACTGCGCCGTTTTTGTTTGAAGAGCTGTTTGACTTGTTTGGCGAGAAATTCTCAGAGCATGTGACTTTGGTGCCACTCAAGCCTTGGTACCGTTTTCACTTCGCCGATGGCGAGACCTTCGACTACGGCGGCAGCTTGGAGGAAACATTGGCTGAAATTGTGCGGATTGAGCCGGAAGATGCCGACGGTTACCTGCGCTTGCTGCGCCAATCCAAGCGCATTTTCGACGTCGGCTTCACCGAACTCTCGGCCATGCCGTTTCATCGTTTCAAATCCATGCTGCGGCAAATTCCCAGGTTGCTGGGCTTGCGCAGTTATGAGACCGTTTGGCAGTTGGTGTCGCGTCATCTGGTCAACCCGAAGCTGCGGCAAGCGTTTTCAATTCAACCGCTGTTGGTGGGTGGCAACCCGTTTGACACGACCAGCATTTATGGCCTGATTCATTATCTGGAACGCGCGCATGGCGTGCATTTCGCTATGGGCGGAACAGCCGCGATCACGCAGGCTTTGGGCGACTTGATGGTGCGTCAAGGAATTGATGTACAGCTCAGTCAAACCGTCAAGCGCTTGAACGTTGAGCAAGGCTTGGTCAAAGGCGTTGTCATGGACGATGGCCGCGTTTTAACGGCTGACTTGGTGGTTTCCAACGCCGACCCAGCACATCTTTACAGCCACATGGTCAAGCCCAAAGATCAGCCCGTAGCGACCCGCTTGAAGTTGGCGGCGGCTGCCTATTCCATGGGACTTTTTGTCCTGTATTTTGGCACCACTCGAACCTACCCAGAGGTTGCTCACCACACCATCTGGATGGGTGCTCGGTACCGCGAGCTGTTGGCCGATATTTTTGATCACAAGACTTTGTCAGACGATTTTTCGCTGTATTTGCACCGGCCCACCGCAACCGACCCGAGCTTCGCGCCGGCTGGTTGTGACAGTTTTTATGTGCTGTGCCCGGTCCCGAATTTACTCGGTCAACAAAATTGGGATAAAGAAAGCCCAGCCTTGCGCGACCGAATTGTTGCAGCGCTGGGCAAAACCTTGTTGCCCGATTTGGCCAGCACCATCACCGAAGAATTTTTCATGACGCCCAAGGACTTTGCGCACGATTATTTGAGTCAGCACGGCGCTGGTTTTTCAGTCTCGCCGCTATTTCGGCAGTCGGCTTGGTTTCGCTTTCACAACCAAGCAGAAGGGTTGAAAAATCTTTATTTGGTCGGTGCTGGTACGCATCCTGGCGCGGGTCTGCCGGGCGTATTGTGCTCAGCCAAGGTCTTGGATGCGTTGATTCCAGACGCTGTGCCGGTATGAGCAGCGCGCTGCAGACCGCCTTGATGTTCCCAGCCAGTGCCGACAGCGTGCTGGCCAGCAAAGGTCGGAGTTTTTATTGGGCGCGGCATTTGCTTGGAGCGGTCCACGCGACACGTGCCACCCGTTTATACCGATTCTGTCGCTACATCGACGACTTGGCTGACGAGGCGGAATCGGTGCCACTGGCCCAGCGCGCACTGGCTGAGCTGGCCAACTCAGTCCGCTCTGGCCAGGCCAGCGATCCCATCATTCAAGATGGGCTGGCGTTGATGCAGGAATGCGATATAGACGCCGATATCGTGCTGGACTTGATCAGTGGCGTGCAGTCTGATTTGCAACCGGTTTGCATGCCGAGCTTAGATGCGCTGCTTCGTTACTGTTACCAAGTGGCAGGCACTGTGGGCTTGATGATGTGCAAGGTGTTGGACACCCACGCAAGTGCCGCATTTCCGCATGCGGTGGACTTGGGTATGGCCATGCAGTTGACGAATATTTGCCGCGACATCAATGCTGATGCTGCCGCGGGCAGGCGTTATTTGCCAGCGTCTATGGTCGGTGATCTGACCCCCGAGCAGTTGCTTCATGCTGATGACGCGCTGCGTGAGAACTTGCAATCTTGCGTCCTGGCTTTGCTCGATTGCGCTGACATGTATTACGCCAGCGGCGAGTTGGGTCTGTCTTATTTACCGCTGCGCGCTCGCACCAGTATGCTGGTGGCGGCGCGGGTTTACCACGGCATCGGTTCCGAGCTCAGGGCTCGCAGGCAGTTTTGTGGCACCGATCGCGCTGTGGTGCCGCCGTGGCGAAAATTCGTCATCACTTCGCAGGTACTGTTGACCCGTCCGTGGACGCCGTCTTTTTGGCGGCAACCCCGTCGGCACGATGCCGACTTGCATCAAGCATTGACTAATTTCCCGACCTCTCGCACGGCGGTTTGCTGGCGTAATGCCGACTGAAGTCGATCTGCTGATTGTGGGGGGCGGTTGCGCGGGCTTGAGTCTGGCCATGCACTTGGCCGATTTCAAGCAGCATGCACCGACGACGCTGATTTTAGAGCAGCGGCCACGCTATGAAAACGATCGAACCTGGTGTTTTTGGGGCGATGACAAGACCCCCTTCGCCGCACTTGCTGCGCATCAGTGGCGCATCGTGAGTGTTGCCAAAGCAGATCAAGTCGTGCGCGTCGAGTGCGCTGATGCCGCCTACCAAATGCTGTCTTCCGAGCAGTTCTACAGCGCTGCTGCAAGGGCTTTGTCAAATGCTCCTAGGATTCAACTTCAAATGGATTCGCCGTTGCTGTCGGAGCCTCAATCCAAGGGTGGCCGTTGGCATTTTCAGACATCCAAGGGCAAGTACTCTGCGGCGATGGTCGTAGACACCCGTCCTGCAGCGCCAGTCGCCAACGACGCGGCATTGATGTGGCAATCCTTTTATGGTCAAGAGATCGATTGTTCGCAGCCGATTTTTGAACCAGACTGTGCTGAGTTGATGAGTTTTTCGAGCGCCAGCCCAGGCCGTGTTGCCTTCACCTATGTGCTGCCAATTTCAAGTACTCGTGCGCTGGTTGAGTTCACTGTCTTTGCGGTGAAGCCACAGTCAGCGAAGGCTCTGTCTGCAGATCTGGCAGCAGCGATTGAGCAGCGCGTCAAGGGCGCTGTTTTTGCGGTTTTGCGCTCTGAGCAAGGCGTTCTTCCCATGGGTTTGACCCCTGCGCTGAAGGATTCTGGTGCGCATGACAAGGGCTCGACTTATGTGCGTGTGGGGTTGTTTGCCGGTGCGGCCCGACCGGCAACCGGTTATGCTTTCCAGCGCATTCAGCGCTGGGCTGGCGATTGCGCCGCACGAATTGCAGGCGGTGGATCCCCGCTCGCGCACACTCAAGACCCTTGGTTGTTGGCGCGCATGGACACGCTGTTTTTGCAGGTCATTCAGTGCCAGCCGCAATTGGCGCCAGACATGTTCATGGACATTTTTTCTCGTGTTGAGAGTCAACGCGTCATCCGATTTTTGAGTGACCAAGGGCGTCTTTCTGACTATGCCGCCATCGTATGGGCTTTGCCCTTTAGGCCGTTTTTGCGGCAGCTCTTTCGCTTGCCTTCATGGCTATGAGTCCGCTGCGCCTGCAGGGTTTTATTTTCATTGCATTGGCGCTGACGGCGACCGTTTTTTCTTTGCTGCTGGCGCCGATGGCGGCGCCGTATGAATGGCTGTTGGCTTTTGGGCTGATTGTCTTGTTGGGCGTTCCGCACGGCGCACTGGATCCGCTGTTTGCACAAGCGCTGTTGAAGCTCAATTCCCGCGCAGCTTGGCTCGGTTTCGTCGCTCTCTATCTGTTCTTGGCTGCTTGGGTGGTGGTCTTGTGGTGGTACTTGCCTTTGTTGTTTTTGATTGTATTTTTAGCGGTGTCGATCCTGCATTTTTCGGGTGACCTGGCGGCAGGAGCCACGTTTTCAGAGCGACTTGTGTATGGCGGGGCGGTGGTTGTGCTGCCGGCTTTGTGGCATGCCGCAGAATTGACTCGACTTTTTTCGCAGCTCGTCGGCCTGAGCGCTGCGGTCCCGGTGGTGGCGGCACTGCAGTTCGTCGCTTTGCCGTGGTTGCTGGCCCTGTTGCTATTGGTGGTGCGCAGTTGCCGGCGTGACGGCCTGCTGGCAATGGAAATCATGGCGGTCGGCTCGTTGACATTGACCGCAACGCCATTGCTTGGTTTTGCGATTTATTTCTGCACTATGCACAGTCCGCGGCACATCTTGCGAACCCAGCTATACGCTGGTGTGGCGCCAAGGCGGATGGCACTGGTGGCCGTTTTGCCGTTGTTGGCTGTGCTCGTTTTGAGCGTACTGGGTTGGTATTTGTTGCCCCCTTCATCAACGGACGAACGCATGCTCAAACTGCTCTTTGTGGCGCTAGCGGCCCTGACGCTGCCGCACATGGTGTTGGTCGAGCGTGTGCGCTTTTCAGGTTGGCAGAGGCCTGCGGTGGCCAGTTCTGTACCGCCATGACCATACGCACGTGCTGTCCAGCACGAGATAGTGAACGCCCTAGGGATGCTCTGCATAACCCCTCTCGGCTTGTGCAAGTGCTGCCTGTTCAGATCCCAGACCGGGTCAACCTGCCGGCGTGCAGCACCGCTGAGTCGGTGCGGCACGTCACTTCATGCAATCGGGATCTTGAGCGCTGCCGAGTACAAAAGGCGGTGCAAAGCAAACCGAGCACCCAGACGGCGGTACGCAGCCAGGGGATTCCGAGGCTTTAGATGAGCACATAGGCGATTCTTGCGACCAGGAAGATCTGGACTGCAAGCTGTGTACTGGCGCTGGCGAAGCCGGTGAAATGGAGTGCCAGAACAGGCGGCGCAATCATCACCAGCGCGATCAAGGAGTTGTTCAGGGCGCACTCGATGCGCCCGGCAAACCCGCTCAAAGTCAGGTCCTCGCGGTTGCCGGCCTCAGAGCAATTGATTGAACTTGATCAGGCGGGTTTCTTCACCGGCATCCAGACGACTGCGACCAGCATGATCGTCGCCAGCAGCCACCAGATGACGCTGCCCGGGTCGCCAGTCAGGCTGAAGTGCAGTTCGCCGCCCGCCGGAACAAAGGGCAGGCTCAGAAAGGCTTCGGCATGCACGCTCAGCGCCTGCCCCGAAGCCTTGATCGCATTCAGACTCTTGGTGGCAACGCCGATCGAGAACATCCGGTTTGCAAACACGATCAGGCCTTGCCAGATCACCAGCAGGCCGAATAGCGTCACCAATACTTTTGACAAGACAGTGCCTTGATCGCCCCTGACATGGCTAGCGAACCGGAAGGTCACCCACAACATGAAGAAGATACCGATGGTGTACAGGGCGTTTTGAATCAGGGCAATGTGCAGCAGCGATATGGTCTGGTATTGGTCCATTTTGTTTCCTTGGTGGGTAGAAATTGTTTGTGAAAGATTACTGATTGGGCGCCTAGAACTGAGTGGTAATCCGGCCGGCTGTACCCATTGCCGAACTCATTGGTGCCCCCTTGATCAACTCAAGCTTGTTGACACCGGTAAAGCCATGATCTCCCTTGGGTTGAATGAAATTCCCGAACGAATTATTTTTTTCTTACCAGGGCGAAGCGACTTCAAACTGGTTCAGCAGGCAAGCGGCAGGTCCAAGCGAATGATCAGGCCTCTACGGCCATTGAAAGGATGTCTTCGCGGCTCAGTTTGCCGACCAATTCCGGATGGGCAAGATGCACATGTTCGATGATGGCTTCGATCAACTCGTTATCCGTGTCTTTGCGGGTAATCAGCCCGCATTCGCAATGGATCACTTTTCCCATAATATTTGCCTTCAAACAAGTTTCGGCGAGTATTGCACTACATTACGCGAATGGCTATTCAAGACATTGGTGAAACATTGGCGTCGGCGGGTGAAACCCGGATTCACCTGTGCGGAAAGTTCTCGGTTCGGGTCCGTGGAGAGCGGATTGATGAGGGTTTTCCCGGGCGCCAGGGCCGATTGTTGTTTGCCTATCTCGCGACAAGGCGAAGTCAATCCAATACCCGGGCCGAGCTCGCCAAGATAATGTGGCCAGAATTGTTTCCGGACGATCCTGGCATCGCTTTGGCGGCCTTGCTGGCCAAACTCAGGAAACTTGTTGGCAAGGATCTGCTGCTGGGTAAACAGGATTTACATTTGGTCTTGCCGGATAACTCCTGGGTCGACATCGAGTTGGCGCAAACGAGTTTGCACCGGGCCGAATCGGCAGTCAGCGCCAGGGATTGGCTGGGTGCTTGGGGGCCGGCCCAGGTGGCAGTGCATATTTCAGCGCGCGCCTTCATGGCTGGCTTTGAACACCCCTGGGTAGAAGGCACGCGCGCCCGGTTGCTTGATGTGCAGATGCGGGCCAACGAATGTATGGCTGCCAGCGGCTTCAATCTCGGTGGTGCGGAGTTGCTGATGGCAGAACGTGCGGCACGCCGGGTGCTCGACTTGAATCCCTTGCGTGAAAGCGCTTGCAAGTTGCTGATGCAGGTGCTGGACGCTGGCGGCAACCGCGCCGAGGCGCTGCAGACCTACGAAAGGATACGGACGCTGATGCGCGAACAACTCGGTGTGTCACCCGGCCCGGCTCTGCAGGCAGTTCATCGTCAGTTGTTGCAGCAATAGCTGCCCTGCCCAAGCTTCAACAAAAAAGAGTCCGCTGAGGGACTCCTTTAGCAGGGAACGCAAGGCCGACTGGTCAGAAGTTCTTCAAGCGGCTGACCAGACTCAGGAATCGGTGTCGGCAGACCGCTTGGAAACGTCAGTCTGATTGAATGCTTGAACGGACGGTGTATCCGCTGCAATGTCGACCGGTTCAAATGCGCCGCTGGTCAGACCCAGCACCGACAGCATGCCAATGACCAGGATCCAGTTCTGCGGATCTTTGCTCAGACTCGTGATTTTGCGGGTAGAAAGCATCTCGGTTCTCCAGGACATCGGGCTGAACCACGATTGGCCCAGCTGATGCCTAGACTTTACTGTATTTTTATACAGTACTCCTGAGTCCTGCGAAATATTTCCCCGATGCGGGTCGGTCTGACCTGGTGGTTCAGGGCGCCAGTGGTTTTTCCGCAGTTTCCGTTGGGGCGACTTCCGGCGAACCCGCCGCCGTTTCATCGGCCGGTGCTTCGGCAGCAACAACTGGCGGCACAACCGGCGCTGACCAGATCTCGCCAAAACGCTCGATCTCGAGGTCGGTCACCGCCATGCCCATCAACACCTTCACATAGGGCAGATGTTCCAGCAGGGAATAACCATCGTCGGGTGTGAAGCGGCCCACGGCGGCGATCTGTCGTTGCCAGAGCATCATCATGTGCAACTCGAATTCGTCCAGCGGTGTCTCCAGCACAGTGGCGCGATGCACAAGCACCCTTGACAGGACCTCAGGCTGAATTTTTTGATGCTTGGCGGCATTCGAGTATTCAAGTGCGGCGATCTCGCGGAACTCCCGGCCCGCGTCGTGGTCGAACTCGATCGCGGTGAAGTTGAACACCGCATGGGTCACCAGATTGGCAAAGGGCGCTGCATCGTCGCCATATTGGCGACGTGCCATCTCGGCCTTGAAGCTGCGTTCATAAGCCGTTTCAATCGTGTAGGAAGCCTCATTGCATTGCTCCAGCGGCGTCTTTTCCACTTCGGTGGAGGTGCCCAGCAATACCGCCATCAACTCTTTGAGCATATCGAATCGTCAAGTTCACTTCAGCCAGTTCAACTGTATGCAAGCACAAGCTTTTGCATCCGGGATCGGCCAATATCATCCCGTTCACTGCGTTCGTTGATCCTACACAAGCAACCCGCAGGAATTCTACTTGCTTCGGCCCGGCGTGTGGCAAGTCATCACCGATAATTCTCAAAAACGTAAACATTAAAAATAGCATTTCCTTCGTGATCATCGATGGCTCACGGGCCTGGTCAAGCTGGCAACCCCCGCCCCTGCCTGCCGGGCCTTGAGCGGCCACTTCAGCGCTGTCAAACCGCAAATACCGGTGCCAAAGTCATGCCATGATGAGCGCCATTCGCCGCAGGAGACGCAATGCCCGAGAAACAAATCCCAGCTTCAGTGCCAGCACCGCAAGACCTGCAAACCAGCCAGCCGGTTGACTTGAACAAGGAAATTGATGGTCAAGGGTCAGCCCCAGCGACGCTGGACTTTCCGGTCGTCGGCATCGGCGCATCGGCAGGTGGACTGGCGGCATTCGAGGCTTTTCTCTCCGGCGTTGATGCCGAGATGTTGCCTGGCATGGCCTATGTGCTGGTTCAGCATCTGGCGCCCGACCACAAGAGCATGCTGGCCGAGTTGATCCGGCGCTATACCAAGTTGCAGGTCTATGAAGTCGAGGACGGCATGCCGGTGCAGGTCAATTGCGCTTACATCATTCCGCCCGGGCGCGACATGGCTTATGCGAACGGCTACTTGCAGTTGCTGGAACCCAGCGTCCCGCGCGGCCAGCGCCTGCCGATTGATTTCCTTTTTCGCTCGTTGGCCAATGGCCTGGGTGAACGTGCCATCGGCATCGTGCTCTCCGGCACTGGCAGCGACGGTACCTTGGGCCTGCGTGCGATCAAAGGCGAAGGCGGTATGGCGATGGCCCAGATGCCGGCCTCGGCTGAATTCGACGGCATGCCCAGGAGCGCAATCGCCACCGGCCTGGTCGATTTCCAATTGCCGCCGGCCGAAATGCCGGCCAAACTGGCCGCCTATGTGAGGCAGGCTTTCGGCCGGCTGGCGCCCAGCCCGAGCAATCGGCCGCTGCAGGTCGAGAACGCGCGCAGAAAGATCTTCCTGCTCTTGCGCAACCAGGTCGGCCATGACTTCTCACAATACAAACCCAGCACAATCTACCGCCGGATCGAGCGCCGCATGGCCGTGCACCAGATCGAATCGATCGAGACCTATGCCCAATATCTGCAGCAGGCACCGACTGAGGTCGAAGCCCTGTTCCGCGAGTTGTTGATCGGCGTGACCAGTTTTTTTCGAGATCCGGCGGCTTTCCAGACCCTGGAGGATGAAGCCATTGCCCAGTTCTTGCGTGATCGCCTGGACGATGACCCGATCCGCATCTGGGTTGCCGGTTGCTCGACCGGCGAAGAGCCCTATTCGATCGCCATGCTGCTGATGGAACAGATGACGAAGCTGAACGGCCGTTTTCCGGTGCAACTGTTTGCCACCGACCTCGACCCCCGGGCGATCGCTATTGCCCGCAGCGGCCTCTACCCGGCCAATGTCGCTGCAGATCTGGCGCCAGAGCGCCTGAACCGATTCTTCAGCGCTGAAGCCGATGGGCAATGGCGGATCCTGAAAAGCATTCGCGACATGGTGATTTTTTCGGAACATGACGTGCTGAAGGATCCACCCTTCTCCAGGCTGGACCTGATCAGTTGCCGGAATCTGCTGATTTATCTGGACCAGGACTTGCAGAAAAAATTGATCCCGCTGTTTCATTACGCGATCAAGCCTCGCGGTTGGTTGTTCCTGGGCAATTCCGAAGGTGTCGGCGATTTTGATCGGCTGTTCACTGCGACCAAGGGCAAGGCCAAGCTGTTCCAGCGTCGCTCCGATCTGGTCGACGCCCCGTCGCCCAGTCTGTGGCGCATGCCAATTCCGGTCGAACGTGGCATCACGGCCAGACCGTTTGGCAAGCCCTTGCCGGCAGCCAAGCCGAGCTTGCGCGAAATTGCCGAGCAGTCGATCCTGCGTCAGGTCGCGCCTGTTTCTGCCCTGCTCAACGACCGTGGTGATGTCCTATATCTTCATGGCCGCAGCGGCAAATACCTGGAACCCGCTGCGGGCGAAGCCGGCCCCAGCAATATTTTGAAGATGGCCCGCGAAGGGCTGCGCGCGCCGTTGGCGGCAACTTTCCGTCGGGTCGTGGCCAGCCAGCAGCAGGCTGCGGTCAACAAGCTGAGCGTCAAGACCAATGGGCATTACACCCTTGTCGATCTGACCATCTACCCGCTGAGCCAGCCCAAGCCGGCGGCGCAGGATGCGAATCTTTTCATGCTGATGTTGGCGGACAGCCCAATGCCATTGGTCGATCCAAACCCGGCGCTTGGTGCGACGCCGGCACAGACCGACCTGGCCGAAGCCGAAAAACAGATCGCAGCGCTGGAGCAGGAATTGCGTTCCAAGGATGACTTCCTGCTGAGCGGCCAGGAAGCGCTGGAAAGCGCCAACGAGGAGCTCAAGTCAGCGGTCGAGGAAATGCAATCGGTCAACGAGGAACTGCAGTCGACCAATGAAGAGCTCGAGACTTCCAAGGAGGAGTTGCAATCGGTCAACGAAGAGCTGGCCACGGTCAACACCGAATTGCATACCAAGGTGCTCGATCTGTCGCGGGCCAATAACGACATGAATAATCTGCTGGCCGGCACCGGCATCGGCACGGTGTTCGTCGACCATCAGTTGCGCATCCTGCGCTTCACACCTGCGGCCAGCGAAATCATCAATCTGATCCTCAGCGACATCGGTCGGCCGGTCGGTCATATCGTCAACAACCTGGTTGGTTATGACCGACTGGCCCGGGACCTGCAACAGGTCCTGGACCAGCTGACACCGCTGGCCATCGAGGTGAAATCGCTGCAAGGCCGCTGGTATATGCTGCGCATCCAGCCTTACAGAACGCTTGAAAACGTGATCGAAGGCGCAGTTATGACCTTTGTCGACATCAGTGAGTTGAAACAGGCCGAGGCGGCGCTGCGACAATCGTCGCTTGAGTTGCAGCGTCTCGCGGTGATCATCCGCGATGCCAACGACGCCATCAGCGTGCATGATTTGACCGGCCGTATCCTGGCCTGGAACCCCGGGGCGGAACGCCTCTATGGCTGGAGTGAAGCGGAGGCCTTGACGATGAAAAGGAGTGATCTGATCGTGCCGGAATTCAGAGCCCAGGCCCTGGACAAGTTGTTGCAGTTGAGCAAGGCACAAATTCTGCAACCCTACAGCACGCCAAGGCTGACAAAATCAGGCGCCGTGATCACCGTCTCGACCGTCGCCACGCCGCTGAAGAACGAGACCGGTGAGGTCTATGCAATTGCTAACACCGAGCGGGCCGCCACTGTGAACGAGTCCAAGTGAAGCCATTCAAGGTTGTCGATGACCGCTATCTGGTTGACATTGCCAATGCCGGGGAATTGCGGCGGCTGGCCGAAACCGCCCTTCTCAGCGGCCATGCAACGGCGCCGGATGCCATGGCGCCGCAGGATCTGCAGCAATTGCTGCAGGATCTGCAACTGCACCAGATTGAGCTGGAGATGCAGAACGAGGAACTGCGCCGGGTGCAGCAAGAACTCGAAGCCAGCAAGGCCGGTTATGTCGAACTCTACGATCAGGCCCCGGTCGGCTATTGTCTGATCGACAGCCAGGGGCTGGTCCAGCAGGCCAATCTGACCCTGTCGACGATGTTGGGTCTGGCCCGCAAGGACTTGCTGAACCGATCGCTGACACCTTGTTTTGCCCCTCAGGATCAGGACAGTTTTTATCTGTTGTGCCGGCAATTGCAGCAGGACAAGCAGGCAAAAAAATCGGGCGAGTTCCGCCTGCGCAAGGCCGATGGCAGCCAGATCTGGGTGCAACTGACTGCCAGCGACGATGCGGGGTCGGGCTTGCGGGTCGTGCTGAGTGAAATCCACCGCCTCAAAGTGACCGAGCAAAAGCTGCGGCTGAGCGAGGATTTCAACCAGGCGGTGATGAATTCGGTCGGTGAACATATCGCCGTGCTTGATCCACAGGGCCTCGTGCTTGCGGTCAACGGGGCCTGGAAGCGCTTTGTGCAGGCCAGCCAAGCCCCTGCCGCCTTGACTGATCCGGTCGGCCTCGACTATCTGGCGATCTTCACCCAGTTGCATGGCGAGCCGAGTCAAGGGAAGGCCTTGCTCGCCCGTGAGGGCATCCGGGCGGTGCTGAGCGGCGCGCAGCAGGAGTTTCAGGTCGACTACCCCAGCCATACGGCGAACGAGCCTTGCTGGTTCCGCATCCATGTCGCACCGATGCGGGGCGAGCAGCGCGGCGCTGTGATCAGTCATACCAATATCACTCTGAGCAAGCAGACGGAGATGGAGTTGCGTTCCGGCCGCAAGGCCTTGCGCGAAGCTGACCAGCACAAGCAGGCGATTCTCGACAACCTGGTCGATGGCTTCATCACCGTCGATGCGCAGGGCTTGATCGAGTCATTCAACCATGCGGCCAGCGCCATCTTCGGCTACACGCAGGACGATGTGCTGGGCCGCGATGCCTCGCTGCTGATGGCTGCTTCGCAGCGGCATCGGGAAGCATTCATTCCAAGCCGGGTCGGCAAGACTGGCAGCCCGCGCGAAGTGACCGGTTTGCGCCGCGATGGCAGCCGGTTTCCGATGAGGTTGGCGGTATCGCGGCTGGCCGTCAATGGCCGCATCACCTTCCTCAGCCTGGTGCGTGACATCACGCTGGAACGTCAGCAAGTCGATGATATTCACCGGCTGGCTTTCTATGACCCCTTGACCAACTTGCCGAACCGGCGCTTGTTGCTCGACCGGTTGAAGCAGGCGATGGCAACAGCCAAGCGCACCAAAACCCATGGCGCGTTGATGTTCCTCGACCTCGACCATTTCAAGCGGCTCAATGACAGCCTGGGTCACGCAATGG
>JBIKPD010000032.1:0-20833 GCA_044357665.1 Roseateles sp.
CGGCTTCAACCCGGCCAGCAATCCAGCGATGTGGGACAAGCATCTGCTCAAAGCATTGGGCAGGCATGCCGCCGAGGGAGCCACCGCCGCAACCTGGAGCGTCGCACCGGCCCTGCGCGCCGGCCTAGCTGCGGCCGGTTTTGCCTGCGAGAGGCAGCGCGGCTTTGCCAACAAGGGCGGCATGTGCGTGGCGCGCTTTGCGCCGCGCCACAAGCTGCATCAACCCGCGGGACGATTGCCCCTGGCGCCCCACGCGCGTCAGGCCCTGATCATCGGCGCCGGTCTGGCCGGCGCCGCTTGCGCTTGGGCGCTGGCAAAACAAGGCATTACCAGCCGGGTCATCGAGTCGCTGCCGGGCGTCGCGCAGGCCAGTTCGGGCAATCCGGGCGGCTTGTTCCACGGCACGCTGAACCCCGATGACGGACTGCATGCTCGCTTCAACCGCGCAGCCGCCTTGCAGACAGTGAGATGGCTCGACGCGCTGCCGGCCCTGCCCTGGCGCCAAGCCGGTCTGCTGCGACTCGAGCTGAAGCTCAGCCTGGTGCAGATGCAGGCCTTGCTCGCCAATCAAGGCCTGCCTTGCGACTATGTGCAGGCGCTCGACGCCGCAGCGGCCTCGCAAGCCAGCGGGCTCGACCTTCAGCAACCGGCCTGGTTCTACCCCGGCGGCGGTGCGCTGCCGCCCGCGGCTTATGCAGCCGTCATGCTTGAGGCGGCGCAGAAGCACACGCAGATGCAGACGCAATTGAACTGCCATGTCGCCAGCATCCATCGAGCGGGCGAACATTGGCAAGCGCTGGATGCCCAGGGCCACTTGCTGGGCGAGGCGCCCTTGCTGGTGCTGGCAGGCGGCCATCAAGCGATGAACCTGCTGCATGGGCTGGCTCCGGCCTTGCCGCTGCTCAGGCTGCGCGGCCAGCTCAGCCATATCGAGAAGGCCGAGCCTCGACCCAGCTTGCCGGTAGCCGGCATCGGCTATGCGATTGCCGACGACCAGCAAGGCCTCTGGTGCGGCGCGACCAGCCAGGAAGAGGACATGGACGCCAGCCTGCGCGAAGCCGACCAACAGCACAACCTGGCCCAATGGGCGCAATTGGCCCATCTCGAGGCGATACCCCAGGCGGAACTGGCCGGCCGCGTCGGCTGGCGCCTGGCCACCAGCGACCGCCTGCCCATCGTCGGCGGACTGCCGCTCGCCGGCTTCAATGGCCGGCAGGACCAGACCCGTTTCATCCCGCGTCAGCCGGGCTTGGCGGTCTGCATGGGCATGGGGTCGCGCGGCATCAGTTGGGCAGCGCTTTGCGCCGAGGTGATGGCGGCACTAGTCACCGGGGCGCCGGTGCCGCTGGAAGCCTGCCTGCTGGACGCGATCGACCCGGCACGCTTTGTCGTGCGCGCAGCGCGCCGAACTAGAAGCTGATTGTCTTCACACCCTCGGCCGTGCCGAGCAGGCAGACCGAGGCGGGTTTGCGGGCGAACAGGCCGACGGTCACGACGCCTGGCCATTGATTGACATCAGTCTCGAAAGCGATCGGATCGGCGATCTGCAAGCCATGCACATCGAGGATCTGGCAACCGTTGTCGGTGATGCAACCGGCGCGCAGCTGAGCCCGGGCGCCGATGGCTTCGAAGCGGCGCGCGATCTGCGCCGCAGCCATCGGGATCACTTCAACCGGCAAGGGGAATTTACCCAGCAGGCTGACCAGCTTCGATGCATCGGCAATGCAGATGAATCGATCGGCCAGATCGGCAACGATCTTCTCGCGCGTCAGGGCAGCACCGCCGCCCTTGATCATGTGGCCGGCGTGGTCGATCTCGTCCGCGCCATCGATATAGACCGGCAGGCTTTGCACCTCGCCGGCATCCAGCACGTTGATGCCCAGCGCTTGCAGCCGCTCGGTGCTGCGCAGCGAGCTCGACACCGCCCCCTTGATGGCAATGCCACTGGCGGCCAGCGCGTCGATGAATTTGTCGACAGTCGAGCCGGTGCCAACACCGACGATGCTGCCAGGGACGACATAGTGGAGCGCCGCCTGGCCGACCAGGGTCTTCAGTTCGTCTTGGGTCATATCAAAGGGAATTTCTTCTGTTGCGGACGGCGGCTGCGAGCTCGCGCAGCAGCGGCTCGGTCTGGCTCCAGCCAAGGCAGGCGTCGGTGATCGACACGCCATGCTTGAGATCAGACTTCGACTGCCCTGGCGCCAGATCCTGCCTGCCCGGCTGCAAATGGCTTTCGATCATCACGCCGGTGATGCGCGCATCGCCAGCGGCGATCTGCCCCGCGACGTCATGGCTGACATCGGCCTGGCGCTCGTATTTCTTGCTCGAATTGGCATGTGAAAAATCGATCATCACCTGCTCGCGCAGGCCGGCACCGCGCAGCACATCGCAGGCGGCGGCGACCGATGCCGCGTCGTAATTGGTTGCTTTGCCGCCGCGCAGAATGATGTGGCAATCGGCATTGCCGCGGGTCTCGAAGATCGCCGCCAGCCCCATCTTGGTCATGCCGATGAAAGCATGCGGAGCCTGCGCTGCCAGGACGGCATCACTGGCGACCTTGATGCCACCATCAGTGCCGTTCTTGAACCCGACCGGGCAGGACATGCCCGAAGCGAGCTGGCGATGGCTCTGGCTTTCGGTGGTGCGCGCGCCGATCGCGCCCCAGGCGATCAGGTCGGAAATATATTGCGGCGACAGCAGGTCGAGGAATTCGGTGCCGGCCGGCAAGCCAAGGGCGCTGATGTCGATCAACAGCTGACGCGCCAAGCGCAAGCCCTCGTTCATGTGGAAGCTGCCGTCGAGCTTCGGGTCATTGATATAGCCCTTCCAGCCGACCGTGGTGCGTGGCTTCTCGAAGTAGACCCGCATCACGATCAACAGATCCTGCTGTAACTCGTCAGCCAGCGCCTTCAGCAGCCTGGCATATTCCAGCGCCTGGTCATGATCGTGGATCGAGCAGGGGCCGACGACGACCAGCAGGCGGTCGCTGCGCCCCTGCAGGATCGCGCTGATGCCGGCTCGCGCGTTCTCGACAATTTCAAGTGCGGCATCGGAAGCCGGTTGCTCGTCGAGCAACAAGGCCGGCGAGATCAGCGGGCGAACCGCCTGGATTCTGGTGTCATCGGTGCGGGTGGTGTCGCGGGTGGCATCGCGGGAACCAACCTCGAAGTCGAGCCTGTTTTCAAATGTTGTCATGCCTTCGATTATCTATGCAGACAATGCCGATGAGACAATCCCCCGATGCAGTTGATCCCCTACGCCCTGACCCGCCCGTTTCTGTTCGGCATCGACCCCGAGCAAGCCCATGAGCTGACTTTGCATACGCTGGCGCGCTTGCAGAACACCCCTGCGCAATGCCTGTGGTCGCAAAAGCGGGTCGAAGACCCCCTGCTGCTGGCCGGACTGAAGTTTCCCAACCGGATCGGCCTGGCCGCCGGACTGGACAAGAATGGCCGCTGCATCGACGGCCTCGGCGCCATGGGTTTTGGCTTCATCGAAGTCGGTACGGTGACACCCAAAGCGCAGCCCGGCAACGACAAGCCAAGGATGTTCCGCTTGACCGAAGCCGACGCCTTGATCAACCGCCTGGGCTTCAACAATGAGGGCCTGGCGTCTTTCCTGACCAATGTGCAACGGGCCAGGACCTTCCGCGCCAAAGGCGGGATCGTCGGCCTCAACATCGGCAAGAACGCAGTCACGCCGATCGAGCGGGCAGCCGACGATTACCTGCTCGCGCTCGAAGGGGTTTTTCCCCATGCCGACTACATCGCGGTCAATATCTCCAGCCCGAACACCAAAAACCTGCGCGAATTGCAGAGCGATGCAGCGCTCGATGCCCTGCTGTCGAGCTTGCAAGAACGCAAGCTGAAGCTTGAGACGGCGGCAAAGCGCCAGGTACCGATGCTGGTGAAGATCGCCCCTGACCTCGACGCAGCGCAAGTCGACGTGATTGCCAGGACGCTGCAAGCCAATGGCATTGACGGCGTGATCGCGACCAACACGACGATTGCACGCGATGCCGTGAAAGGCCTGCGCCATGCAGAAGAAGCCGGCGGGCTGTCGGGCCGGCCGGTGTTCGAAGCCAGCAACAAGGTGATCCGACTGCTGCGCGCAGCCCTGGGCGCCAACTATCCGATCATTGGTGTCGGCGGCGTGCTCAGCGGCGCCGATGCAAGAACCAAGCTTCAGGCCGGCGCCGACCTGGTGCAGATCTACACCGGCTTGATCTACAAGGGACCGGCGCTGGTGCCTGAATGCGCAGCGGCGATGGCAAGAATCTGACCGGGCAAAAAAGAAGCGGGCCTGGCCCGCTTCTCGTTCACTCTGACAATGCTGTCAATTGGGCCTGCGGCGCCGCGCCAGAAAGCCGACCACGCCCAGACCTGCCAGCAGCATCGCATAGGTTTCGGGCTCGGGCGCGGGTGAGGCCGACACCGTGCCGCCGTACACCGTGTTGTTCTTTTGCACGATGCCGGTGATGTGCACCGTGTAGTCCCCGCTACCCAAGTGACCGAACCAATTCAACGTGGTGTCGTGGGTGCCTGTTGTCGATGTCAGGCCGGTATGCCCGACCAACACCCCGGCAAAACTATTGATCGCGCCTGCGGCCACGGCAAAGGTCTGCAGCGCGCTGAAGGAAACACTCGAATGAGCACCAATGGTGAAGTTCCAATCGTCCGAAAGCACAGTATTTGCAGCGTACTTGGCAGAGAACAGACCCGCGCTATCAAAGCCGGTCGAGTCAAGGGTGCCAAGGTTGTAGGTGTTCGCAGTCGCTGCGATAGAAAGACCGCCCAGCAAGGCGGTGGCAGCAATTGATTTGAGTTTCATCATGTCTCGGGCTCCGGGAAAGGTTGAGATGAACAGGGACTTGCCATCTGGCAAGACCGAGTCTCTACGACCCCACCCTGCAAACCTTGCTCGCCCCCCAGTTCAATCTAGGCCCGGACCCATCATTTTTCAGTCAATTTTCAGGGCGCCAGCAGCTTGAATACCTTCTGCATGCCCTCGACCTGACGACCCTTGCGCGCACGCCGGCCGGCATAACTGGCCAGCGCCACACCCTTGAACAACTCGTCCTTGGGCTTGGCGCCACGCCCGCTGCCGAGCACCCGCAAAGCCTGGATGAAGGCCGCCACGCTGAGCAAGGTCTCGCCCTTGTCGAGATCCATCAAGGTCAGACCACGGCCGCCTTTCGGTTGATGCTTGAGCTCATCGAGCGGATAGGTCAGCAATCGGCCCGCTGAAGACAAACAGGCCAATTGCGCTGAAGCATGTTCCGGCGCCGGTGCCGGTGCCAATGCCTGCTCGTCGCCTTCCAGAGTGAGGAAGGTCTTGCCGGCCTTTTGTCTGCCGACCAGATCGCCGACCTGAGCGATCAGGCCATAACCGCCGCTTCCGGCGAGCACCAAACCCTGTTGCGCGCTGCCGGCATGGAAATGCGCGATCTGGCTGCCCGCTTCGAGCTCGATCATCGTCGTGATCGGCTGACCATCGCCGCGCCCGCCGGGCAGCAAGGCCACCGGCACGGAATAGACCCGGCCATTGGTGCCGAAGATGATGAGGGGGTCGACGCTGCGGCAGGCAAATGTGCCGTAAAGCTGGTCGCCCGACTTGAAGGCCAGCGCCGCCTTGTCGAGTTCATGGCCTTTCAAGGCCCGCACCCAGCCCTTGGCGCTGACGACGACGGTGACCGCCTCGTCGACGATCTTCACTTCGGTGGTCGCGCGCTTCTCGGTCTGGATCAGCGTGCGCCTGGCGTCGCCATATTGCTTGGCATCGGCCTCGATTTCCTTCACCACCAGCCGCTTCAGCACGGCCGCATCGCCAAGAATCGCAGCCAACCGAACCTCTTCTTCGCGCAGCGATTTGAGCTCCTGCTCGATTTTTATCGCCTCGAGCCTGGCGAGCTGGCGCAGGCGGATTTCCAGAATATCCTCGGCCTGCCGGTCGCTCAACTTGAAGCGTTCGATCAGCGCGGGTTTGGGCTCGTCGGCATTGCGGATGATGCGTATCACCTCGTCGATGTTCAACAGCACCAGGTAGCGCCCTTCGAGCACATGGATGCGGTCGAGCACCCGGGTCAGCCGGTGCTGGGTACGGCGTTGCACCGTCTGCTGCCGGTAGCCGAGCCATTCATTGATGATCTGGCGCAGGCTTTTCAGCGTCGGCCGGCCATCGGCACCGATCATCGTCAGGTTGACCGAAGCCGAGGTCTCCAGGCTGGTCTGTGCCAGCAGCACCGAGGTCAAGTCCTGTTGCTCGACCGCGCGGCTCTTGGGCTCGAACACCAACCGCACTGCAGCGTCCTTGTTCGACTCGTCGCGCACGCAGTCAAGCACCGCGAGCAAGCCGGCCTTCAGCAACATCTGTTCCTGGCTCAGGGCTTTCTTGCCGGTCTTGACCTTGGGGTTGGACAGCTCGTCGATTTCTTCCAGCACACGCTGGCTGCTGCAGCCATGCGGCAGTTCGGTGACAACCAGCTGCCATTGACCCCGTGCCAGCTCTTCGATCTTCCAGCGGGCGCGCAATTTCATGCTGCCGCGGCCGGTCAGGTAAGCGGCGCGAATATCTTCGGCCGGGCTGATCAGCTGGCCGCCACCTGGATAGTCAGGGCCTGGCAACAGCTCGAACAACTCATCGTCGCTCAAGGTCGGATGTTTCAGCAGGGCCACAGCCGCTGCAGCGACCTCGCGCAAATTGTGGCTGGGCACCTCGGTGGCCATACCCACGGCAATGCCGCTGGCACCATTCAAGAGCACAAAGGGCAGGCGCGCCGGCAGCTGCCGTGGCTCCTGGGTCGAACCGTCATAGTTCGGCGTGAACTCGACCGTGCCCTCGTCGATCTCGTCAAGCAGCAGGCGCGCAATCGGCGCCAGCCTGGCCTCGGTATAGCGCATCGCCGCTGCGCCGTCGCCATCGCGGCTGCCGAAATTGCCCTGGCCGTCGATCAGCGGATAGCGCTGCGAGAAGTCCTGCGCCATCCTGACCAGCGCGTCGTAGACCGACTGGTCGCCATGCGGGTGGAAACGGCCGAGCACATCGCCAACGACGCGCGCACCTTTGACCGGCTTGGGGCCGCTGCTGCCGCTGAAAGCCAGCCCCATCCGCTCCATCGAATAGAGGATGCGGCGCTGCACCGGTTTCTGTCCATCGCAGACATCGGGCAGCGCCCGGCCCTTGACAACCGACAGCGCATATTCGAGGTAAGCCCGTTCGGCGTAATGCGCCAGCGTCAGCGCATCGCCATCATCTGCTGAGGGTTCGGGGGGCGGATCAAAATCGATCGTGGTCTGGTTCATGTTCTGTTCTGCTCAGGCTTGATTCGGCGCGCGGTCATACATCGACCTCGACCGAATCGCCATGGATTTCCATCAGTTCGCGCCGCGATGCTGCCTCGCCCTTGCCCATCAATTTGTTGATCGCCGTTTCGGTCTGTCCGAGGTCGAGCTGCCCGTAAACGATGCGGCTGAGCCGGCGCGTCTCGGGGTTCAGCGTCGTGTCCCACAACTGCAAAGCACTCATTTCGCCCAGACCTTTGAAGCGGCTGATGCTCCAGCTGCCATCGCGCGCGCCTTCCTTGCGCAATTTGTCCAATGTCGCGCCAAGCTCGCCTTCGTCGAGCGCATAGATCTTGGCCGCAGGCTTTTTGCCGCGCGCCGGGGCATCGACCCGGTAGAGCGGCGGCCGCGCCACATAGACATGGCCGGTCTCGACCAGCTTGGGGAAATGGCGAAAAAACAAGGTCAGCAGCAGCACCTGGATATGCGAACCGTCGACATCAGCGTCGGACAGAATGCAGACCTTGCCGTAACGCAGGCCGCTCAGGTCGGGGCTGTCATTCTTGCCGTGAGGATCGACCCCCAGCGCCACCGAAATGTCGTGGATCTCGTTATTGGCAAACAGCCGGTCACGCTCGACCTCCCAGGTATTGAGCACCTTGCCACGCAGCGGCAGGATGGCCTGGGTTTCCTTGTTGCGGCCCATCTTGGCCGAGCCGCCAGCCGAATCGCCTTCGACCAGAAAGATCTCGTTGTGCAGGATGTCGCGACTCTCGCAATCGGTCAGCTTGCCGGGCAGCACCGCCACACCCGAGCCTTTGCGTTTTTCAACCTTCTGCGAAGCACGCTGGCGGGTCTGCGCCTGCTTGATCACCAGCTCGGCGAGCTTCTTGCCATGCTCGACATGCTGATTCAACCAGAGCTCAAGGCTCGGCTTCACATAGCTCGACACCAGCCGCAAGGCGTCGCGACTGTTCAAACGCTCCTTGGTCTGACCCTGGAACTGCGGGTCCAGCACCTTGGCTGAGAGCACGAAATTGGCGCGCGAAAAGACATCATCAGGCATCAGCTTGACGCCTTTGGGCAGCAGGCTGTGCATTTCGATGAAGCCCTTGATCGCACCGAACAGCCCGTCCTTGAGCCCGGATTCATGCGTGCCTCCAGCCACCGTGGGGATCAGGTTGACATAACTTTCGCGCACCGGTGCGCCTTCTTCGGTGAAGGCCAGCACCCAGGCTGCACCCTCGCCTTCAGCAAAATTTTCGGTTTCGGAGCGGCCTGCATATTGCGCCCCTTCGATCAACGGAATCAAGGCGTCAAACTGCAAGGTCTGCAACAGATAGTCGCGCAAACCGCCTTGATAAACCCAGGTCAGCAGTTCGCCGCTCTTCTCGTTTTTCAGCGTCACCGTGACGCCCGGCATCAGCACCGCCTTGCTGCGCAACAGGTGCAGCAACTCGCCCTTGGGCAACTCGGCGCTTTCAAAATATTTGGCGTCGGGCCAGACGCGCACGCTGGTGCCCTGCTTGCGATCGCCGCGCTCGGCCCGGCGAATGCTGACCGGCTCGACCACATCGCCACCTTCGAAAGCCAGGCTGGCCACCTGTCCGTCACGCCAGACCGTTACCTCCAACCGCTTGGCCAGCGCATTGGTGACGCTGACGCCCACGCCGTGCAAGCCGCCTGAAAAGCTGTAGGCGCCGCCCGATCCCTTGTCAAATTTGCCGCCAGCATGCAAGCGGGTGAAGACGATCTCGACCACCGACACGCCTTCTTCAGGGTGCAGGCCGAAGGGGATGCCGCGGCCATCGTCAGAAACCGTGACCGAGCCGTCGCCATGCTGGACCAGATCGATCTTCTTGCCGAAACCGGCCAAGGCCTCGTCAGCAGCGTTGTCGATGACTTCCTGGATCGTATGCAGCGGGTTGCCGGTTCGGGTATACATGCCAGGGCGCTGCTTGACCGGCTCCAGGCCCTTGAGCACCCGGATCGAGCCTTCGCCGTAACTACCTGCCGCTGAAGATTGTGTTTGTGAGGGTGCTTTACTTGCCATGGGGGCAGATTCTATGGTCCGCCCGCAGCAAAGCCCGCTAGCATGGCGTCCTTATGCGACTGCATCCCATTCTTTTGCTTTTCTCAGCCTTGCTGGCCGGACCCTGCCTGGGCAAACCTGACAACGACAACTTCCGTGCCGGCCCTGCAGTCACGATGGAGTTGAAAAACGCCCGCTGGTTCGACGGCCAGAATTTCAAACGCGGCACCCTGTATGTCAAGGACGGGCGCTTCACCAGCCAGAAAATCAAGCGCGCGCAGCGCCGCATGGACCTGAAAGGCCAGTTCCTGATCCCACCGCTGGCCGAAGCGAACAACAACAATTTGCAGAACAGCTGGGGCTTCGCCCGCTTTGCCGGCAGCTACCTGAACGACGGTGTGTTCTACGCAGCGATGCAATGCGGCGAGCCGACTGCAGTGGCCACAGTGCGGCCTTTGGCAGGACAGCCGGCCATGCCCGATGTGCTGTTCACGACCGCCTGCATCACCTCGTCCGACGGCCTGCCACTGGCCCAGTTGATGGAGCCGAGCGATGATCCGACAGCAGCCAAACCAAAGCTTGAGGACTTCGCCGACAAGGCGGTGCTCATCATCGACCAGGCCGAGCAAATTGCCCAGAAATGGCCGCTGGTGACAAGCCGCAAAACCGATCTGGTCAAACTGATGCTGAGCCGCGTTGAAAGCCCGGAGCTGCGCGCTGACCCGCGGCAGCAAGGCCGTCTGGGGCTCAAACCCGAGTTGCCGGCGCTGATCGTCAAGCGCGCCCACCAGGATAAATTGCGGGTGATCGCCCATGTCGAGACGGCGGCTGACTTTGCACTATCGGTCCAGGCCGGCGTCGATTGGATTGCCCATCTACCAGGCTATTTTTTCCACGAAGGCAGCAACGCCGAAACCTACCGGATCAGCCCCGAGGTCGCTGCTGAAGCTGGCAAACGCAAGATCGGCGTGATCACCGCGACTGCCGCCACAGCACTGTTTCGCATGCCGCCCGAACGCCTGGCCGCCGTGCGCAAGCTGCAGGTCGAGAACCTGCGCCTGCTGCTGACTGCCGGTGTGCCCTTGCTGCTGGGTTCAGACGATTTCACCTCGAACTCGCTGGCCGAACTGCGCAGTCTCGATGCGCTCGGTGTCTTCGAGCGGGCCGCGCTGCTGCGCATCGCCAGCATCGACACGCCACGCGCGCTCTTTCCAAAACGTCGCCTCGGATGTTTCGACAACGGTTGCGAAGCGAGTTTTCTGCTGCTGGCCGACAATCCGCTCCAGAACCTCGACGCGCTGGCCGGCATCCAGCTCAGAATCAAGCAGGGCCGGGTACTGAGCCGCTGAAGAACCTGGAAATAACTGATGTGACAGCGGGCTGATCGGCCTTGCCCTATATTCTCCAGATGAATAGCCCCGAATCGCGAAAAACCTTGTCCTTGTTTCAGGTCCTGCTCTGTGGGGCGCTGATCGTGACCTTGTCGATGGGCATACGCCATGGCTTCGGCTTGTGGCTGCAGCCGATCACGATGGATCGCGGCTGGACCCGCGAAACCTTTGCCTTCGCCCTGGCGATCCAGAATATTGCCTGGGGTCTGGCCGGGCCGGTCGCCGGCATGCTGGCCGACCGCTTCGGGCCCTTCCGGGTCTTGGTCGTCGGCGGTCTGCTCTACGCGATGGGGCTGGTCCTGATGGCCTTGTCGACCTCGGGCCTGGCGTTCACCGGCAGCGCCGGATTGCTGATCGGCATTGCCCAATCGGGCACGACTTACGCCGTCATCTATGGCGTCATCGGCCGCAATGTCGCGCCTGAAAAACGTTCCTGGGCGATGGGGGTGGCGGCAGCAGCGGGAAGTTTCGGGCAGTTCCTGATGGTGCCGATTGAGAACTGGCTGATCAGTGGCACCGGCTGGCAAAACGCCTTATTCATTCTGGCTTGCTGCTCGCTGATGATCGTGCCACTGGCCTTCGGCCTCAAGGAGCCCTTGAATGCGAAGCTGGTTCATGCACAGCATCAAAGCATCAGACAGGCCCTGAGAGAAGCTTTCGGCTACCGCAGCTTCCAGTTGCTGATGGCCGGCTATTTCGTCTGCGGCTTCCAGGTGGTCTTCATCGGCGTGCACATGCCCAGCTACCTGAAGGACCATGGCCTGAGCCCCCAAGTCGCGACTTATGCGCTGGCGTTGATCGGGCTTTTCAATGTCTTCGGCACCTATCTGGCGGGCTCACTCGGGCAGCGTTTTCCCAAACATTACATCCTGTCGGCGATCTACATCCTGCGCTCGGTCACGATCGCCAGTTTCGTGATTGCGCCGCTGACGCCACTGTCGGTCTATATTTTTTCAGCTGTGATGGGCGTGCTGTGGCTGTCGACGGTACCGCCGACAAATGCGGCGCTGGCGCAGATCTTTGGCGTCCAACATATGTCGATGCTCAGCGGTTTCGTCTTCCTGGGCCACCAGATCGGCAGCTTCCTCGGCGTCTGGTTGGGCGGCAAGCTCTATGACGCCAGCGGCAGCTACGACGTCGTCTGGTACTTGTGCATCGGTCTGGGCGTGCTGGCCGCGCTGATCAATCTGCCGGTGCGCGAAACGCCAATCTTGCGACGCGCTGTACCGGCATGAAACAAAGGCTCGCCTTCTGGGGAATGGCCTTGTTGCTGCTCGCCGCAGTGTTCATGGCCTATGGGCAAGCTGCCCTGATCGTCAGCTTGTCCGAGCAGATCTGGAGCTGTTTTTAGCCGATGTCGATGAACAACAAACCTTCGCAATGGCTGCTGCGCTGGCCCCAAGCCGTGCGATCAGGCGCCAGCGCGCTCGATCTGGCTTGCGGGTCAGGGCGCAATCTGCTGCACCTCGCCGCCGCCGGCATGCAAGTCACTGGCGTCGACCGCGATGCTGCAGCGATCGCGCCCTTGCAGCGCATCGCCGAAACGATTGCCGCCGACATCGAGCAGTCGCCCTGGCCACTGGGCGAGCGGCAATTCGATCTGGTGCTGGTCTGCAACTATCTCTGGCGGCCACTGCTGCCACAAATCGTCGCCAGCGTGGCACCCGGCGGCTGGTTGATTTACGAGACCTTCGCGAACGGTCAGCAATCGATCGGCAGGCCGGCAAGGCCCGAGTTCCTGCTGCAACCGGGCGAGTTGCTGCAGGCTTGCGCCGGCCTGCGCATCGTCGCTTTTGAAGATGGCTTTGATGCGGCTGCCACCAACCCGCGCTATGTGCAACGCATTGCGGCCTGGCGCGACAACGGGTCCGCTGGCCTGTTCCCGCGCCATGCGCTGAGCCGGGATCCCGTCCTTCAGTAGAATCGGTGGATTATGAGGAACGCTCAATGAACGGACTAGTTGGCAGCATCGTTGCACTCGTGACTCCGATGCAGGATGACGGCAGCGTCGATTACGCCGCCTTGCGCAGCTTGATTGACTGGCATATCGCCGAAGGAACCGACTGCATCTGCGTCGTCGGCACGACCGGAGAATCGCCAACAGTCAATGTCGAGGAGCATTGCGAAATCATCCGCGTCGCGGTTCAACATGCTGCCGGACGTCTGCCGATCATGGCGGGAACGGGCGGTAATTCAACCGCTGAAGCGATTGAACTAAGCCGCTTTGCCAAGAAGGTCGGCGCCGACAGCAGCCTGTCGGTCGTCCCTTATTACAACAAGCCTTCGCAAGAAGGCCTCTACCAGCATTTCAAGGCCATCGCCGAAGCCGTCGACATTCCGATGATGCTCTACAACGTGCCCGGCCGCACGGTGGCCGATATGCAGCCTGAAACCGCGCTGCGTTGCGCCGGCCTGCCCGGTGTCTTCGGCATCAAGGAAGCCAGCGGCAACATCGAGCGCGCGGCCCAGCTGATCAAGGGCGCACCGGCCGGGTTTTCGATCTTTTCGGGAGACGATGGCACGGCCATCGCCCTGATGCTGCTGGGCGGGCATGGCAATGTCAGCGTCACGGCCAACGTCGCGCCACGTGCAATGCGCGAGCTTTGTCACGCAGCGCTGGCCGGCAATGTGCGCGAAGCGGTCCGAATCCATTTCCAGTTGCTGGGTCTGCACAAGCAGTTGTTCTGCGAACCAAGCCCGGCGCCGACCAAATGGGCGCTGCAACGGCTCGGTCGTTGCAAAGCCGCACTGCGCCTGCCGATCACACCGCTGACCGCTGCTGGCCAGGCCAGCGTCGAACAAGCAATGCTTGAAGCCGGATTGATCCAGTCCAGTCTGCTCTAATCCACCCAGCGACGTTCAAGTCGCAGGCACCAGCGTCGGACTATGAACGACGCAATTCTGACCTTCGGAGATGTTTCGCGTGACTCGATTCTCAATTGATTCTTCCAAAGCCACCCCGGTGCGCATGGCCTGTTTGCTGCTGGCAGCTTCGCTGGCCGGTTGTACGACGTTCGAGAAAATGTTCTCGTCCGACAAGGTCGATTACCGCAGTTCGGCCAGACAGACCGGCGGCCTCGAGGTACCCCCTGACCTGACCCAGCTGGCGCGTGACAACCGCGCCCAGGTGCAGGGCGGTGTGGTCAGCGCTTCGTCGCTGCAGAGCGGCTCGGGAACGAAATCGAATGCCGCGGCCAATGCCGTCGCAGCGTCCACGGTCGCCCTGAATTCATCCGGCGATTTGAATCTGCACCGCAATGCTGGCTCGCGCTGGCTGACCAGCTCGTTGACGCCCGAGCAGCTGTGGCCGCAACTGCGTGCTTTCTGGGTCGACAGCGGTTTCGAAATTGCCAAGGAAGAGACCGAAGTCGGCTTGATGCAAACCAGCTGGCATGAGAATCGCGCCAAATTGCCACAAGATTTCGTCCGCGCGGCAATTGGCAAAGTGTTCGACAGTCTTTACTCGACTGGCGAGCGCGATATGTACCGTACCCGCGTCGAGCGCGTCGGCAACGGCACCGAGATCTACATCAGCCATCGCGGCATGCAAGAGGTCTATTCGACCCAGCAAAAGGATCAGACAACCTGGACCGGGCGCCCGAGCGACCCGCAGCTCGAAGCCGAGATGCTGTCGCGGTTGATGCTCAAGCTGGGCGCCAAGGAAGAGGCCGCCAAGGCCGCGCTGACGGCAGCGGCACCGGTGGCTGGTTCAAAGACAGTTGCCCCTGCGCGTTCCAGAGCTCTTTCAGAAGTACCGAACAGCCTGCAGGTCAACGAGGATTTCGAGCGCGCCTGGCGCCGCGTCGGTCAGTCACTCGACCGCCATGGCTTCACGGTTGAAGACCGCGATCGCAAGCAAGGGCTGTTCTTCCTGCGCTATTCCGACCCGAACCAGGCTGGCAAGGAAGAACCAAACTTCTTTGAGCGCCTGTTCACCAGCGACAAGGGCTTGCAGGCAATGCGCTACCGCGTCTCGGTGAAATCCGAAGGCACGCGCAGCACGGTCACCGTGCTTGACGACAAGGGTCAGCAACAGACCAACGACATCGCCAAGCGGATCCTGAATTTGCTGATGGACGATTTGCGCTGAACCCTGCCGGTCCGTTGAACGGCGGCTGAATTGATGCGCTTTTGCAGCCTGGGAAGTGGCAGTGGCGGCAATGCCACCCTGATCGAGGCCAGCCAGGGCATCACCAGCACCCAGGTGCTGGTCGACTGCGGCTTCAGTCTGCGCGAGTTGACCCGCCGTTTGCTGCGCGCCGGCAGCGCACCGCAGGCCTTGAGCGCGGTCTTCATCACGCATGAGCATGGTGACCATGTCGGTTGCGCCCTGACTTTGGCGATGCGCCATCGGGTACCACTCTGGACCAGTCGCGGCACCTGGCGCGCCATCGGAAAACCCGAATTCGACCCTGAACTGCTGAACTTTGCACGTGACGGCCATGCCTTGGCGATGGGCGACCTGGAACTGCTGCCCTTTGCCGTGCCCCATGATGCGAACGAGCCGCTGCAACTGACCTGCCATGACGGGCTGCAACGCCTGGGACTGATTACCGACACCGGTTCGTTGACGCCAAGCCTGGTCCACTCGCTGCAAGCCTGCAACGCCCTGTTGCTGGAATGCAATCACGACGAGGAGTTGCTGCGCGCATCGAGCTATCCGGCAAGCCTGAAGCGCCGCATCCTCGGTAGCCACGGGCATTTGTCGAATAGTTGCGCGGCCGAATTGCTGGGGCAATGCCTGCATCCAGGCTTGCGACATGTGCTGGCAGCACATCTGAGCGAACGCAACAACTCGCCCGCTCTGGCCGCCGCAGCGCTCGCCGGCCTGTTGGACTCAGCTCAACTTTCAGTGGCGAGCCAGGCCATGGGCAGCGCCTGGCTGGATCTCGGTCGGTCGAACGATTGAACGATTGAACGATTAAAAAACCGGACAACAAAAAGCCGCCTGGCTTGCGCCAGGCGGCTTTTGCAGTGACCGGAAACCGATTACTTGCTGGCAGCAGCCGAAGCTGCGTCAGCTGCGGCAGGTGCCGAAGCGTCAGCAGCAGGAGCCGAAGCGACTTCAGCAGCAGGCGCAGGTGCAGCGACTGGTGCAGGTGCAGCTTCTTCCTTTTTGCCGCAAGCGGACAGGGCAAAGGCAGCCAACAGGGAAACCAACAGGATCGACTTGTTCATACTTGTCCTCAAAATCGTTAATGACGATGCAGTTATCAGAGAATTTATTGAAGCCTTACAAAACACTATGCATTTTGAAAACTCCAGCAGCGCAAGACGAGGAAACCCTGAGAAGCTCCGCCGCCTAGCGCCGAAGTATAGCGTGTAGTTGCAGGAATACTCACAAACCAGCAACAGAGACAGTAAATGATTGAAAAAAATGTTGTGCAGCAGCGGCAAGAAATTCGTTCAGGCGCCTGATTTTTGCAAGAGACGTTGTCAAAAAGCAACGTTTTTTGTTCTACCGCGAACCGGCGGCCTGCGATCGGCCAACGAGCACCAAGGCGGCCGCGAAATATCCATTCTTTCAAGGCCGATCTGATCGAACTCGCCCGCATCAAAGTAATCGCCGAACTGGCGGCAGCACAGAACCAAGAGCAACCGGCAAGGATGCAGATCGTCCTATTGCGCCACCAGTCACTCGGCATCAAAAACAGGCTCATCAACAAAGCCTGAATCGATCCGGAGCATCTACCGTAAATTGTGCGCGCAAGCCTGAAGAATCACCTGGCGAAGGGCTGCGACATATTCAGCGCGCAACCTGAAATTGAACTTCTGGACTTGCTTTATTCACGCGCCAGCGGCTTGAACCCAACCATCTTCAGCCCATTGATCGAGCAACTCGCGGGCACCTGCAGACAACTGGGCCACCTGATCAGCGCTCAAGGCATGCTGATCCGCCAACAAACGGATCAAGCGCTGATCACGGCCGCCAGCCAGGAATGACTCGCCATTGATGAACACATGGTGATCGTCATACATCAGGCGACTGCGCCGATCGAGGCTGACACCAGCACCTTGCGGCAGCGTTGCGCCAGGCTCGAACCAGACCCGCGCTTTCGGTTCGGTCAGGGCCTCCCCGAGCGCCCGTTCCAATGCCAAGGGTTGGCGCAAAGCACGCTCAACCGCATCCTGGGCAAACAGATGCAGCGCTTCGGGAATCATCCCGGGCTGCGCCGTGGCAGGCTGTTTCGGGTCGACATACATACGGTTGGCATAACCCTGATCTTCGTCACCCATCAGGCGCTGCAGCAGGTCCTTGGCAAGATCAGCACGCCAAGGCGAGCGGAAACCGACCGAACAGGTCATGCATTCGCCTTCGGCCACGCCGTCATGAGCCCAACCGGGGGGCAGATAAAGCATGTCACCGGCCTCAAGCAGATATTCCTGCTGAGGTTCGAAATTGGCGATTATTTTCAACGGTACATCGTCGCGCAGCAGCGCGTTCTTCTGTTTGCCGATGCGCCAGCGCCGCTTGCCATGAACCTGGATCAGGAACACATCGTAGGAATCGAAATGCGGGCCGACGCCGCCGCCGTCGCTGGCGTAGGAAATCATCAGATCGTCGAGCCGCGCCTCGGGAACAAAGCGGAATTCGCTCAGCAGTTGTTTGGCAGCCGGAAGATGTTGCTCGAGACCTTGCACGAGCAAGGTCCAGCCCGGTTTAGAGAACGGCGGGAGTTTGGCGATCGGACCTTGGCGCAAGGCCCAGCGGCCGTCAAAAGCGCTGACCAAGCGCGATTCGACGTCGGCGCTGGCTGCCAGCTTGGCGAGTTCAACGCGCGAAGCCGGCGGCTTGATAGCGGGCAGCGCTTGCCTGACCAATAGCGGCTTTTTTTCCCAATGCCGACGCATGAATTGCTCGGGCGAAAGGCCACCGAGCAGCGGTATTGGTTTTGAAATATCCATGAAGTTGCTTGAGTCTGTCTGTCTGCTGTTGTCGATCCGGCGAATGCTTGTGAGATCATCGAAGCTATGCAAATCACCGCACCCTGTATTGTCTGCCTGACATGGCGACTCGAAGATGCCCAAGGTCAACTGATCGACGAACTGGCTGAACCGCTGGAGTTTTTCTACGGTGCGGACGATCTGTTCGCCAAGGTCGAAGAAGCACTGGAAGGTCAGGAGAAAGGTTTCGAAGCCGACATCTCGCTGGAGCCCGAGCATGCTTTTGGCGAATATGACTCAGGCTTGGTCTGCTTTGAAGCGCGCATGCTGTTCCCGGATGGCGTCGAGCCCGGCATGCAGATCGAAGGGCTGCCCGAAGGCGCTGTTTCAGAAGACATGCCAGCCGATGCGATCTACACGGTCACCGAAGTCTATCCCGCCCATGTGGTGCTGGATGGCAACCATCCACTGGCAGGCTTGGGTCTGCGCATGCACATGAAGGTGCTCGACGTGCGCTCAGCGACCGAAGCCGAAATCGAGACTGGCAGCATGGGTGAAGCCGTCTTCAGCCTGCTCAACGGCGCACCGCCGGACGCGCAACTGCACTGAGATCCCGGGTCAGCCGGTCGAGCCGAAACCGCCCTCGCCGCGCTGCGTGGCGTCGAATTCTTCGACCAAGCGGAATTGCGCTTGCACCACGGGCACCAGCACCAACTGCGCGATCCGCTCCAGCGGCTCGATCACGAAAGTGGTCTGGCCGCGGTTCCAGCAACTGACCAGCAACTGGCCCTGGTAATCGGAATCGATCAAGCCGACCAGATTTCCAAGCACGATGCCATGCTTGTGGCCCAAGCCGGAGCGGGGCAGGATCAGCGCGGCCAAGCCGGGATCGTTGATGTGGATGGCCAGTCCGGTGGGGATCAAGGTGGTCTGGCCCGGCGCCAATGTCACCGCTGCATCGACGCAGGCACGCAGGTCGAGGCCGGCGCTGCCTGGCGTGGCATAAGCGGGTAGCAGCCCGGCCATGCGCGGGTCGAGCAATTTGATGTCTACAGTGGTCATTTTTTCTCCAGGCGCGAGGCGATCTCGCTGATCAGCAAGCGCGCCAGGCTCAGCTTGTCGCTATGGGGCAGTTCGCGCTGGCCTTCGGCGTCGATCAGCAGCAGCGAATTGTCATCGCGGCCGAATGTTGCCGGACCGAGGTTGCCGACGATCAGCGGCAAGTTCTTGCGCAGCAGCTTTTCGCGTGCATGTTTGAGCAGGTCTTCGGTCTCGGCGGCAAAGCCGACGCAAAAAGGCTTGTCAGGCAAGGCCGCGACCGCAGCCAGGATGTCGGGGTTCTCGGTCAGCTCGAACGAGGGCAGGCTGTTTTTGCCGTTCTTCTTGATCTTCTGACCGCTGGCCTGCAGCGGCCGCCAATCGGCCACTGCAGCAGTGGCGACAAAGACATCGTGGGACGGCGCCAGCGGCAGCAAGGCCGCATACATCTGCAAGGCGGTCTGCACGTCGATGCGCTTGACATGGCGCGGCGTTGGCAGATGCACCGGGCCGGCGACCAGGGTCACCTCGGCGCCGGCTTCTTGCGCCGCGCGGGCAATCGCAAAGCCCATCTTGCCGCTGGACAAATTGGTCAATCCGCGCACCGGATCGATCGGCTCGAAAGTCGGGCCGGCGCTGATCAGCACCTTGCGACCAGCCAGCAACTTCGGCTGGAAAAAAGCCACCAACTCCTCGAACAACTCGGCCGCTTCGAGCATACGGCCGTCGCCGGTTTCGCCGCAAGCTTGCTCGCCGCTGGCCGGACCCAGCAGCCGCGCGCCGTCAGCCTGCACCTGGGCGAGATTGCGTTGCGTCGCCGGGTGCGACCACATTTCGCGATTCATCGCTGGCGCCAGCAGCAAGGGGCAGCGCGCCAAGGGCCGCGCCAAGGCAGTCAGGCTCAGCAACTCATCGGCCCGACCTTGCGCCAGCTTGGCGATGAAGTCGGCACTGGCCGGAGCGATCAGCAGCAGATCGGCATCGCGGCTCAAATTGATATGCGCCATATTGTTGGGCTCGCGCGCATCCCATTGGCTGGTGATCACAGGCCGACCCGAGAGCGCTTGCAGCGTCACTGCGGTGATGAATTGCTCGGCCGCAGCGGTCATCATGACCTGCACCGTCGCACCGGCTTTGCTCAGCAACCGGACCAGCTCCGCGCTCTTGTAGCAGGCGATGCCGCCGCTGAGGCCCAGCAAGACATGTTTCCCGGCGAGCATTGTGTTGTCAGACATGGCAGTGGCTCCAGTGGGTCATGACTCAGGCCTTGCGCTTGAAAAGCAGATCCCAGACACCATGGCCGAGCTTCAAGCCACGGTTCTCGAACTTGGTCAGCGGCCGGTAGGCGGGTTTTTCGGCGAATCCGGCTGCGGTATTTTCCAGCTGCAGCTCGGCGCCCAGTACTTCGAGCATCTGCTGGGCATAAGGTTCCCAGTCGGTGGCGCAATGCAGATAGCCGCCCGGGCGGATATGCCTGACCAGGCCGGCGACGAAATCTGGCTGGATCAGCCGGCGCTTGTTGTGGCGATTCTTGTGCCAGGGGTCAGGGAAAAAGACGTGCACACCATCGAGCGAATCCGGCGCAATCATCTGCTCGAGCACCTCGACCGCGTCATGCCGGATGATGCGGATATTGTCGAGCCCGCGCTCGCCAATCTGCTTGAGCAAGGCACCGACGCCGGGTTCATGCACTTCGCAGCCGATGAAATCAACCTCGGCCAGTTGCTGCGCGATCTGCGCGGTTGCGTCACCCATGCCGAAACCGATTTCGAACACCAGCGGCGCCTTGCGACCAAAGACCGCGGTCGGATCGAGCAGGCCGGGCTTGAAAGGCAGCACATAACGCGGCGAGAGTTCATCGAGCGCGCGCTGCTGACCCGAACCCATGCGACCGGGACGGACGACATAGCTCTTGATCGGGCGGCGCTGGGTTGTGACTTCGGCTTCAGACATCAGGGTGCCGATTATCAGGGCTGACCGACAAGCGCATGAATCACCGGGCCGGCCTGCCATGCCGCAGCCTCGCTGATCTCACACGCCGCTTGCAGCCGCGCGATCACCCGCGCGGCTGCAGCCTGGTCCGCCGCATGGACAAAGGCCAGCGGCTCACCGGCATCGATCAGCTGGCCGAGCTGGCACATGCTGCTCAGCCCAACGCTGAAATCGAGCTTGTCACTGGCCATGCGCCGGCCGCCGCCGAGCTCGAC
>JBIKPD010000298.1:0-5040 GCA_044357665.1 Roseateles sp.
GCAAGGTGCTGACGGGTGGCGTCGATGCCAACGCCCTGCAGCGCCCGAAGCGCTTCTTCGGCGCGGCGCGCAATGTCGAAGAAGGCGGCTCGCTGACCATCATCGGTACGGCTCTGATCGACACCGGCAGCCGCATGGATGAGGTGATCTACGAAGAGTTCAAGGGCACCGGCAACTGCGAAATCCATCTGGATCGCCGCATGGCCGAAAAGCGCGTCTACCCTTCGATCCTGATCAACAAGTCGGGGACACGTCGCGAAGAATTGCTGCTCAAGCCTGAAATCCTGCAAAAGAGCTGGATTCTGCGAAAACTGCTCTATCCAATGGACGAGATCGAGGCGATGGAGTTCATCCTCGACAAGATGAAATCGACCAAGAACAACCTCGACTTCTTCGACATGATGCGTCGAGGCGGTTGAACGCCGCCGGTGAAAGCCGGCATTTTTTCAAGCTATAATCAGTGTTTTTGTCGCTGTCGGAAAGTGCGCCACATGGTGTGGCATGGCTGCCGGCACTGCAGCGAGAGGTCCCCCCCATGAAAGACGGCATTCACCCCAATTACCGCGAAGTTTGCTTCGTGGACCAGTCCAACGGTTTCAAGTTCGTGACGCGCTCGACTTTGAACAGCAAGGAAACCGTGACGATGGAAGATGGCCGTGTGCTGCCTTTCGTCAAGCTGGAAACCACCAGCGAATCGCATCCTTTCTACACCGGCACCCAGAAGAGCATCGACTCTTTGGGCGGTCGCGTCGAGAAGTTCCGCAACAAGTTTGCGCGTCTGGGCATCAACAAGTAAGCCTTGCAAGGCCGAAGAAAAAGGCAGCTCAGGCTGCCTTTTTTTATGGCCCGGCACAATACCTTGGCAAAATTCAGTCAATGATGAACAGTCCGCCATGAAAGCATCTGACCGCGCGTGAATCTGCCCACCCCTGCCATCGTCGCTGAACGCGGCGCACAGCGCCTGCCACGACTGGCTTTGCTGCTGTTCTGTGCCGCCTATGTGCTGCCGGGATTGTTCGGGCGCGACCCCTGGCGCAACGCCGACTTGAGCTCATTCGGCTTCATGGCCAGCATCGCGCAGGGCCACGCCAGTTGGTGGCAGCCAGCGATCGCAGGCATTCCGGCCGAGGGCGGCCCGTTGCCCTATTGGCTCGGCGCCCTGGCGATCAAGGCCATGCCCTTTGCCGACGCGGCATTTGCCGCCCGCCTGCCCTTCACCTTGGCGCTGGTGCTGGTGCTGGTGCTGGTCTGGTACAGCAGTTTCCACCTGGCACGCACTGAAGCGGCGCAACCTGTGGCTTTTGCCTTTGGCGGGGAAGCCAGCGCCGTCGACTATGCCCGCGCATTGGCAGATGGCGCGCTGCTCGCGCTGATCGCCACCCTGGGTCTGTTGCAACTCGGGCATGAAACCACGCCGGAGTTGCTGCAGTTGCTGGCTGCCGCACTCTTTCTTTATGGCCTTGCGGCCGCACCCTACCGGATTGTCAAAGCGCGCTGGGCCGTCCTGCTGGCGCTACCGATGCTGGCCGCCAGCGATGCACCCGCGGTGGCGATGGCCTTGGCCGGCATCAGCGCCCTGGCCTGCCAGCGCTCCAGCTACCCTGCAGTGCGCGGTCTGGCGCTGTGGCTGCTGCTGGCCGGCTTATTGGCAGCCTTGAGTGCCTGGGGCTTCAATGCCTGGGCTTGGCGGGTCAGATTGCAGCCCGATGCCGACTTTGCATTTCAGATGCTCAGCCTGCTGGGATGGTTCAGCTGGCCGGTCGGGCCCATGGCGATCTGGACCCTCTGGCGCTGGCGCACCCATCTCCAGCACCGCCATATCTTCATGCCGCTGCTGGCGGCCTCGGTACCGATTGTGGCCAGCTTGCTGATGCATGGCTCGGACCGCGCGTTGCTGCTGAGTTTGCCCGCGCTGGCGGTGCTGGCGGCCTTTGCGCTGCCGACGCTCAAGCGTGGTCTGGCTGCAGCGATCGACTGGTTTTCGGTGTTTTTCTTCAGCGCCTGCGGGCTGTTTTTCTGGCTCTATTACGCCTCGATGCAGATCGGCTGGCCGGCCACGCCATTGGCCAATTTGCGTCGCCTCGCCAATGGCTTCGAACCCAGCTTCAGCGCCCTCGCCTTCGGCTTGGCGATGCTCGCCAGCATTGCCTGGCTGGCCCTGGTGCGCTGGCGCACCGCCAGGCATCAGCACGCCTTGTGGAAGACCTTAGTTCTGCCGGCTGGCGGCGTGGCTTTGAGCTGGTTGCTGATCATGACCTTGTTGCTGGCGCCGCTTGACTATGCGCGCAGCAACCGGCCTTTGGTGACACGCTTGATCGAGCATGTGCCGCTTGATGCTGACTGCATTGCAGCAGTCGATCAGTCGTTGTCGACTTTGGCAGCGCTTGAATTCCAGGGAGGTTGGCGGGTCAAGGCCACAACTGCATTGAGCGCCAGTTCCTGCAGTTATGCCCTGCAGGGCCATCTGACCGCTGTGCCATCTGACTGGGAACAGATTGCCGCAGTGCGCAGGCCGACTGATCGGAACGAATATTTCGCCGTGCTGCGCCGTCGTTGATCTGTTGACGCTAGAAAACGTCGACCGCGTGCATCATTGCTGACTCGACGCCCAGGCTGACTTCACTCGCCTGGCGCACCCGGATTGCAGGCAGGATCATCCTGAACCTTGATCCCTTGGCTGGCTCGCTCTGGATCTGCAACTCGCCGCCATGGCGCTGCACCACATGTTTGACGATCGACAATCCCAGACCGGTACCGCCGGTCTCGCGTGAGCGGCTGCCATCAACTCGGTAGAAACGTTCGGTCAGGCGCGGCAGATGCTCACGTGAAATGCCCACCCCCGTGTCGCTGACCACCAACTCGCCACTGCCATCGCCGAGCATGCGCCAGGAAACGTCGATGTCTCCTCCCTCGGGCGTGTAGCGAACGGCATTGCTGACCAGATTGGCGACACCGCTGAGCAACTCGGATTCGATCCCGGCGAGCTCGGCATGGGTATCGGTCTGTACATGGATATGGTGACGCCCATTAGACAAGGCCTGCGCGTCGTTTTCGACCCGCACCAACAAATCGTCCAGTGCCACCCAGCGGTCAGCAGCAGGCCGCGGTCGACCTTCCAGTTGCGCCAGCGTCAGCAGGTCCCCGACCAGGACTTCCATGCGCTGCGACTGCTGCCCCATCAAGGTCAGCACGCGGCGGCGCTCGGCTTCGCTCAAGGGCAAGGCCACCATCGTCTCGATGAAACCGGCCAACACGGTCAGCGGCGTGCGGATTTCGTGCGACACATTGGCAACGAAGTCGCGCCGCATCGCTTCAGCGCGTTCGACCGCGGTGATGTCCTGCGTCAGCACAAGGCGCATGCCTTCGCCGTAATTCCGAACGATCACCGACAGGGTACCGATGCCGCGCACATTGGGCAGCACCAGGGCCTCGTCAAATTTTCCGGTCTGCAAGAAAGCGACAAAGGCCGGTGTGCGAACCAGGTTGGTGATCGGTTGAAGCAGGTCGCGCTGCGGATCGAGCGAAAAATGGTCTGCAGCGATGCGATTGCACCACTTGATCTGATCCATCCCGTCGAGCATCAAGACGCCGTTGGGCGAAGCTTCGATGGCCGAGAGAAACTGGGCATGCTGCAAACGCTCGCGGCTGATGGTCTTGTCGCGATCGCGTATCGCCCGCTCGATCCGGTAGGCCAGCTCACCCCATAAACCGGCATCGCGCGGCGCCGGGTCTTGCAAGGCGGTTCGCAGCCAGTGGAGTAGCCTCTGGCAGCGCACAACGTCGACCAGCACCAGGATGCCAACAGAAACGCCTGAGGCGATGAACTCGGCCAACAGCGGCAACTGCAGCGTCGCGCGCGCAACAGCTCCGGTCAAAACACCAGCGCCGATCGCCAGTCCCGCCAGCAAGATGCGGGGTAACAGCCAGCTGAACAGATACCCCAGCGTTGGCCGCATGTCAGACCGTTGCGTTGGCCTGCTGCGTCAAGCGATAGCCGGCGCCACGGACGGTTTCAATCATGCGAGCGCATTGAACTTTTTCCAGCGCTTCACGGAGCCGTTTCACATGCACATCGACTGTGCGTTCCTCGATGAATACATGATCACCCCAGACACGGTCGAGCAGTTGTGAACGGCTGTGCACGCGTTCGGCATGGGTCATGAGGAAATGCAGCAAACGGAATTCGGTCGGCCCCAGTTTCACATCGATGCCGGCGCTGCTGACACGCCTTGTGCCGGGGTCCATGCTCAATGCGCCAACAGCGACCACCGAGTCGAGCGCTTCGGGCGCCTTGCGCCGCAGCACGGCACGGATACGGGCAAGCAATTCATTGGTCGAGAACGGCTTTGTCAGATAGTCATCAGCACCCGCATCGAGACCCGAGATCTTGTCGGTTTCCTCGGCACGCGCAGTCAGCATGATGATCGGCAATTCCTTGGTACGTGCGGCAGAGCGCCATTGCCGCGCCAGCATCAATCCCGACTGACCGGGAAGCATCCAGTCGAGGATCACCAGATCAGGCAGGACACTGTCGATTTCTGCCTGCGCATGACTGGCCGTTGCCGCGATCACGACATCAAAGCCGGCATGGCGGAGGTTGATGGCAATCAACTCGGCAATGGCCGATTCGTCTTCGACGACAAGGATGAGGCTCATAGGCTTGGGCTCGCGATCATCTCAGCGCACCATGGTCTCGATGACATCGGGCGAATAATGACGCACGTCCATGCCCTTGACCACATAGATGATGGCTTCGGCCAAATTCTTGGCATGGTCGCCAACCCGTTCGATCGCCTTGGCGACAAAGACCAGATCGATGCTCGAAGAAATCGTGCGTGGGTCTTCCATCATGTAGGTGATCAACTTGCGCAGAAGGCCCTCGAACTCCTTGTCGATCTGGTCATCCTGTCTCAGCACCTCGAGCGCCTGTTGGACATCAAGCCTTGCAAATGCATCGAGCGCTTTGCGCAGCAGGGCAATCGCCAGTTCAGCCTCGAAGGCCAGGCCCGACATCGGCTGACGCATACGACTCGATACGCC